>NZ_JBQFPV010000008.1:0-326598 GCF_056536565.1 Ruegeria sp. CK3 | reverse complement strand
TTGAGCTGATCGCGCCGATCGCGATGGAGCAGGGCCTGCGCTTCGCGATCCGCGAAGGCGGCCGCACCGTCGGCGCCGGCGTTGTGTCGAAAATCACTGAATAAGTCGCGCTTGCCGCGACTGGTTGCGGCAGGCGGTTTTCCAAAGGAAAATCTGCCGAGAGCAACTCGGTTGAACAAAAGAGGGCCGTCCCACAAGGGGCGGCCTTTGTATATTCAGGAAGTGTGATCTACTTTTTCTGTAGGTTACGCCTTCGCGCGGTCATCGCCCGACCGTCGCGAATGCTCATCGCCATCAGTGTCAGGTTGGCTGCTCCAGCAATCAACTCGATGACCTGCACAACGTAAAAGCTGGTGTCAAACGCTCCGGTTCCGGCTTTTGCGTTCAGGTAGATGGCGGCAGGCACAAGGATCAGAAGCCCGTTGGCTGCGATGATGGGCATTCTCTTCTTCTTTGCCACAGCCGGCGCATCTTTGCGGCGCCGTCCCATCGACATGCCGGTCGCCCCGAGGACTATCATGGTAGGTACAAGCAAATACAGCCCCTTGACGACGCTCGCTTTCACAAAAGCAACGGTCGCGTATGAGGTAAAAAGTTCACTATACAGAGTCGATGTCCAGAAGGTCAGAATCGTCAGAAAACCAACGACTCCAGCGATCGGGTGGATTGTTTTGATCATGTGTCCCTCATCGTCCGTCACTTAAGCAACACAGTGATTGTCGACCGCCAGCTTACGCAAAAGGTGCGGGCGCGTTACCGCGCTATCAGGGTAATCGGCGATACGGCGCTGGAATTCAGGGTTGGTAAAGGCCTGGCGAAAGCTCTTAACGTCTTGCCAGACGGCGTAATTCACAAAGGTTGAGCTATTGGCGATGCCCTTGTGTAGCTGTGTCGAGATGTATCCTGGTTGGGACTTCATGAACTCAGCGTCGTGCGACCACGCGGCTAACAGAGCGTTTTCGTCCTTCGCATCAACCGTGAAGAGGTTGATCAAAACAACTGGGCCTTCGTCAGTTTCCATCTGATCGGCCAAGCTTGCAACGTTGTCGAGTTCTACAATACGTGCCATTCTGGATCCTTTCTCAAGAATTAATATAGCAAGCTATATAATATTGCATAGCATGCTATGCAAGCGTATTTGCTTGATATGGAATTCAGGAAAGAAGACTCAGCCGGATATCTGATCAATCACATGGCGCGTTTGTTCGCCAGAGAACTGCAACAGCGTATCTCACCAATGGGTATCGTTGTCGGCCAGTTCCCGATCCTGTTGGAGCTGTGGCAGAAAGATGGGGTGTCGCAAAAGGACCTGCTCAGCAGGATCGATGTCGAGCAGGCAACCCTTGCAAATACTCTCAACCGGATGGAGCGGGACGGGCTGGTCAAGCGAACCAAAAACCCAAATGATGCCCGGGCGCAGTTGATTTGGTTGACTGAAAAGGCCGCTAGACTTCGTCAAAATGCATATGACGCCGCCCACAGCGTCAACGCTCAGGCGCTTGAGGGTCTTGATGCTTTTGAACAGCGTCAGCTCCTGGACCTCATGCGTCGGATCATTTCAGGCATGCGTCAGGGCTAGGTTGGCGCTAGAGCCCACCCTCAGCTGCCGCACGTACTGCCCGGATATTCTCGCCATAGACCTCGGGTTGATCTACCGACCCGCCCTTGAACACGGCCGATCCCGCGACCAGCACATCCGCGCCTGCTGCTGCGACCAGCGGGGCTGTGTTTGGGTCAACACCGCCGTCAATCTCGATATGCACCGGGCGGTTTCCGATCATCTCGCGGAGCTTGCGGACTTTGGTGGTCATGTCGATGAACTTTTGGCCTCCGAAGCCCGGGTTCACGGTCATGACGCAGACCAGATCAGTGAGGTCCAGCAGATGATCGACCGCCTCGGCTGGGGTGCCCGGGTTCAGGGCAACACCGGCCTTCATGCCCGCCGCGCGGATGGCTTGCAGGGTGCGGTGTGTATGCGGACCGGCCTCGACATGGGCAGTCAGGATGTCCGCGCCTGCATCGGCATAGGCCTGGATATAGGGATCGACCGGCGTGATCATCAGATGCACATCCATCACCGTTTTCACATGGGGGCGGAACGCTTTGACCGCCGGAGGGCCGAAGGTCAGGTTTGGCACGAAATGGCCATCCATCACATCGACATGGACCCAATCGGCACCCTGGGCTTCGATGGCCTGAATTTCGGCTCCGAAATTGGCGAAATCGGCGGACAGGATCGACGGAGCGATCTTGATGGAACGGTCAAAGCTCATGGCGGGCCTCATGCAGGAAACTGGGTTGCGGGCGCGTATAGCCGGGAATGAGCCTGAAGGGTAGGCCCTATGGTACGGGCTGCGGTGTTTACAAAACTTTCACTGAACCGACACATATCCGTTGATTGCAATCCGTAGCTACCCGCCAACACGAATTGGGGGTGGCACGTGCTGCACATCAAAAAATTGACCAAACGCTTCGGCGAGAATGTCGCAGTGGATACCGCAACGCTGGACGTGGACAAGCCCTGCATGATCGGCATCATCGGTCGATCGGGTGCGGGTAAATCGACGCTGTTGCGCATGATCAACCGTCTGACGGATGCCAGCGATGGCGAGATCCTGTTTCAAGGCCGCGACGTGACTCAGTTGAAGGGTCGTGAAAAGCGCGCCTGGCAGGCCGATTGTGCGATGATCTTCCAGCAGTTCAACCTCGTGCCCCGTCTGGACGTGGTGTCGAACGTGTTGCACGGGACGCTGAACCGTCACTCGACACTGGGCACGATGTTCAACCTGTTCCCGATGGATGAGGTCCACCGCGCCATCGACATTCTGGATCGTCTGGGCATCGCGGAACATGCGCCCAAACGGGCCGAGGCGCTTTCGGGTGGTCAGCAGCAGCGCGTGGCCATTGCCCGCGCCCTGATGCAGGACCCCAAGATCATTCTGGCGGATGAACCGATTGCCTCGCTGGACCCGATGAACGCTCAGGTGGTGATGCAGACCCTACGCCGCATCCACGAAGAGGACGGCCGCACCGTCATCGCCAACCTGCACACGCTGGATACTGCGCGGCGCTATTGCGACCGCGTGGTGGGCATGCGCGACGGACGTATCGTCTTTGACGGCCTGCCCGAGCAACTGACCACCGGTGTCGCCCGCGAGATCTATGGCGCCGATGCCAGCTTCTCGGAAGAGGCAACCTCGACCGAGATCGAAACGCTGGACGCCACGCAAAAGGCCCTGATGGAAGCCGAAGCAACCGTCTGAGCCACCCCAACCCCTTTCATCGCCCGGCCCGATGAGAGGTCGGGAACATCAAACTGGAGAGAGACAGATGAAAAAACTAGTTGCTGCCCTTGTTGCGACCACTGCCATGGCCGCGCCTGTAATGGCTCAGGAGATTTCCGAGCTGCGTATCGGCATTCTGGGCGGTGAGAACGCTCAGGACCGTCTGAATAACAACGAATGCCTGCGCGTCTACACCGAAGAGGCTCTGGGCGTTCCTGCCAAGCTGTTTGCCCCCGCCGACTATAACGGTGTGATCCAGGGCCTGCTGGGCGGCACCATTGACGTAGCCTGGCTGGGCGCGTCGGGTTACGCAAAAACCTATCTGTCCGATCCTGAAGCGGTTGAGCCGGTTCTGGTCAAGGTCAACACTGATGGCGGCTACGGCTATCACTCGATTGGGTTTGCGCGCAAAGACAGCGGCATCACCTCGCTGGAAGACATGCAGGGCAAGACCTTTGGCTTCGGCGATCCCAACTCGACCTCGGGCTACCTGATCCCGTCGATCGAAATTCCTGCCGCCACCGGCGCGACGATGGATTCGGGCGACTATTTTGGTGAAGTTAAGTTCACCGGCGGTCATGAGCAGACCATCGTTGCCGTGAACAACGGCGACGTTGATGGCGGTGTGACCTGGGCCGACGGTCTGGGCGAATGGGAAGACGGCTACCAGTCGGGTGCCCTGCGCCGCGCCGTTGATGCCGGTCTGATCGACATGAACGATCTGGTGCAGATCTGGAAATCCGAGCCGATCCCGGAAGGTCCGGTTGTTGTCCGCAAGGCCCTGCCTGCCGACGTCAAAGCCAAAGTGACCGAGCTGTGGGATACACTGTCGGAAAAAGACCGGGATTGCTTCTACGGTGTGGCCGCGGGCGAAGCCAAGAGCTTTGATCCGATCACCCATGACGCCTATGAAATCATCATCGAAGCACGCAAGCTGAAGTCCAACTAAGCCTGTCTCTTCTATACGCGGGGTCCGGCTAAATGCCGGACCCCGTTTCCCACTCAGGAGCATTCCATGACAGACCTTTCGGCAGGGTCCTATAGCGTCGATCAGATTCGCGACGACTATACCGCGATGACGCGGCGCAAACGGGTCTATGGTGGTATTCTCCTGATCCTGTTCGTTGCTCTGATGGCAGCGGGCTTCCGCACGGCTGATGAGCGCAATGCAGGCAGTTTCACAGACGGCTGGCATCGGATTCTGGACTACCCGTCCGAGGTTCTGTCCGAGGCGTGGGAAAAGATCGCCGAGATGCCGGCCAATTTGGTCGAGTTCTTCCCGGCCCTGATCGAGACGATCAACATTGCCGCCGCCTCGACCCTGATCGGGACGATTGCGGGCACGCTTCTGGCCCTGATGGCGACAAGGGGTATGGCGCTCTGGCCCGCATTGATCCCGCTGTTCCGTCGGATCTCGGATATCTGCCGCGCGATCCCGGAAATCGTGATTGCTCTGGTTCTGATCTTCATTCTGGGTGGAGGGCCGGTGCCGGCGATGATTGCCATTGCCATCCACACGGCAGGTGCTTTGGGCAAGCTGTTCTCTGAGGTCAACGAGAACGCCTCGCTCAAACCAGTCGAGGGGCTGCAATCCGTCGGGGCGAACTGGTCACAGCGCATGTATCTGGGCGTGATCCCTCAAGTCGGCCCGAACTATGTCAGCTATGCTTTGCTGCGGTTTGAGATCAATATCCGCGCCTCCGCCATCCTTGGCTTTGTCGGTGCCGGTGGTCTGGGATATGAGCTGCGCAACGCCATGTCCTGGGGGCAGGGCCGCTACGATGAGGCCGCGGCCATCTTCATCCTCCTCTTCGTTACTATTGTGGTCGTTGATCAGATCTCTGGCTATCTGCGCGACCGTCTGACCCACGGGTCGGAAAAAGGAGCCTCGGCATGAGTACCTTTGCCAACGATCTGTCGATTGACGACCTGAAGGCCGAAGCGGACCGCCTTTTCAGCCGTAAACGCATCGTGAATTTCGGGCTCCCGGGGCTGGTTGCCCTCTATCTGATCTACGTCTTCTTTGCCTTCGACGTTCCGGGTTTGACCGAACGGGCCAACTGGGAAAACGGCAAGACGCTTGTGGCGGACAGCTACAGCTACAAGACCCATATCGAACGCGATAACCGCACTGGTGAGGTATCCGCCGCGATCGAGGGTGAGCGGAAGGGGAGCTATCCCGACGGCACCGCGCCCGATTGGGTCGCGCTGGGTGAGACCACGGTGATTGATCTGGAAGACGGCCATGTGGTGCGTTTCGGGCCTGAGACCGTCGAATATGACATCCCCGGCTATGGCACCGTGCGTGCAACCCCCAGCCGGTCGGCCGGTGTGCAGGCCGAATTACCCTCCGGAGAAGTTCCGGATTGGATCAATGTCTCCAAGAACCGTCTGGCCATCAAAACCGATGCAGGCCGTCTGACTGTGACCCGCAACCGGTCAGAGGTGTTCCGGTACTTCACCGGGTGGGAGTTGTTCTGGTTCACGCTCGACAGCCCCTATTACGGCAAGTCCTTCCCCGAGCTCGTGAGCCTCGCGGTATCCGGTGAGGCAGGCGCGATCGTGAATGACTTCTGGACCAACAAGATGTGGCGGCACCAGGACGTGGCTTGGGCGATTTTCGAGACGATCCTGATGGCGTTTCTCGGCACGCTGGGCGCGGGCATGATTGCGTTCCCTCTGGCCTTTCTTGCGACGCGGAACTTCAACCCGCTGCGCTCGGTCCGCTTTGCAACGCGGCGCGTGTTTGACTTCGTGCGCGGTGTGGATGCGTTGATCTGGACCGTGGTTCTGGCGCGTGCTTTTGGCCCGGGACCGCTGACAGGGGCGCTGGCCATTCTGGTCACGGATACCGGCACCTTCGGCAAAATCTTCTCGGAGGCGCTGGAGAATGTCGACAACAAGCAGATCGAAGGCGTCCAGTCGACCGGCGCCAATGCGCCGCAGCGCTATCGTTTTGGCGTGATCCCGCAGATTACTCCGGTTCTGCTCAGCCAGCTTTTGTACTTCCTTGAATCCAACACCCGCAGCGCGACGGTGATCGGGGCGATCACCGGTGGCGGGATTGGTCTCTTGCTGACGCAGGCGATTATCACTCAGAAAGACTGGGAAGAGGTCGCGTACTACATCGTTCTCATCATTCTGATGGTGATGCTGATGGATTGGTTCTCGGGCTGGTTGCGCAAGCGTCTGATTCAGGGCGAGACCGGTAAAAAGCGCAAGCCGCGCGGCGCGGCCAAGCTGCAGTCCTGAGCGGATGGGGAATACGATGACGCGCCTGCGCTCTGATCAGCCTTTCATCCATCCAGACTGTCAGATCTCGAACAGCAGCTTTGGCGCCTATGTCGAGATCGGCGCCGGGACGCGGGTCGCCAATTCGCGGTTCGGTGGCTACTCCTATTGCGACCGAACCTGTGACATTGCCAATGCCGAGATTGGCAAATTCGCCAATATCGCCAGCTTCACCCGTATCGGCGCGACTGATCACCCGATTGAGAAAGCCTCCTTACATCATTTCCTGTATCGCTCAGCGGATTATTGGGAGGATGCGGAAGACGATGCGGAGTGGTTTGCGCATCGCGCCGGGCGACAGGCGTCGATTGGCCATGACACGTGGATCGGCCACGCAGCGATCATCAAGCCCGAGGTGAAGATCGGGCACGGGGCGGTTGTGGCGTCCGGTGCGATCGTGACCAAGGAAGTCGCCCCCTACACGATCGTTGCCGGGGTGACCGCGCAACCGATCCGGCGTCGCTTTTCCGAGCAGGTGTCAGAGAGGCTACTTGCTCTGGCCTGGTGGGATTGGAGCCACGATAGATTGCGCGACGTGCTGCCGGATTTCCGCGCGTTGCACATTGAGGCGTTTCTGGAGAAATACGAGTAAACCTCCCGCGCCCGCATGTGAATCGGCTACGCCGATACCCATTGGCGGCCTTAGGCCCAGCGCCTCGCTTTGCGCGGCGCGACCACCAACAGGATGAGGCCTCCGAGAGGAGGTTGAAGACGGGTGGGAGCACCCCCGGATCAGGTCTCGTGCAGCGTCAGGGTTACGCGCTCACCGGCGAAAACGGTTTTTCCATACTCGACCGGTTGCCCATCTGGGGCCGCATTGATCCCAAGCGAATGCAGGATCGGCGCGCCTTCATTAAGGTTCAGGTGCAGCGCCTGCGTCGCTGTGGCAGCGCGGGCCGTTAGCCGTGTGGATGTCCGTGTGAAATCCTCGATACCGCAGAGTTGAAGCGCCTTGGTGACGGATTGGGTTTCGGTCAAGTGGGTGAGGATTTCAGGCAGTCTGAGCGCCGGAAAGACGCTTTGAAACAGCGCGATGGGTTGACCATCCGCCAAAGACAAGCCGTCATAAACATGAACTGGATCGCCGGGCTGCAAAGCCAGTGCTTCGGCTTCGGCCTCATCCGCAGCGCGGGTGGTCAGAGACAGGATGCGCTTGCCCGGTATCTTGCCGCTGGCGGAAATGCTCTTGTGATATCGAACTCGTTTGCCAATCGGATAATCCGTTGGCCGCGCGGTGACAAAGACACCCGCCCCGCGCCGAGGCTGAACCAAACCTTGCTCTGCCAGCTCGGCTAGCGCGCGCCTGACTGTATGGCGATTGACTCCGTGGGTTGCCGCCAGCTGCGCCTCGGTCGGCAGCCGGTCACCCGTGCCAAAGCGTCCCTCGGCGATATCCGAGGTCAGGCTGAGCGCTATGCTCTTCCAAATCGGTGTTTTGCTCATGTCATCAAAACTTCACGGTCTCATGGATTGCCTGACAGGCGGATGCAGGATAATATTTGTCTAGTTGTATAGTTTCAGTAGACAACCGCGACAAGGGCTTTCGATGACAGAACAGATGAAAAGCAACGGGATCACGCGTCAGGAGTGGATGGGCCTGCTGGCCCGCGCCCCCGAGGATGCGATGATGCTGCTTTGGGACAGGGTGGCGGATCGTCCATCGTTCAAATGGCTGCGCAGTCCCGAGATTGGCGGTGTGATGGTGCGCGGTCGTGCAGGCGCGATTGGCGCTCCGTTCAATCTGGGTGAAATGACGGTCACGCGCTGCTCGTTGGCGTTGGAGAACGGCACCGTGGGGCATGGCTACGTCCAGGGCCGTTCCAAGCCCAAGGCTGAGGCCGCCGCACTGATCGACGCGCTGATGCAGACCGAGGCAGCGGATCGTCTGACCGAGCTGGTGATCACTCCGCTCAAGACCCAGATGCAGGATACCCGCAACGCGCGTGCGGCAAAAGCGGCGGCCACCAAGGTCGAGTTCTTCACGCTGGTCCGGGGAGAGGACTGATGAACGCACAATCGCATTTTTCAGGTGGATTTCAGGACGCCCCGCGCGATTCTGCGTACGCGTTTCGGACCGCGATGACCGTGATGGCGCGCCCCGGTGAGATCAGAACGCTGGTCGGGGCGGAACCTCCGGAACCGCTATCGGTCGCGGCAGGTACTCTGCTGCTGACTCTGTGCGATGCGGATACAGGGGTTTATCTGGCGGGCGCGGCAGATACGCCGGACATGCGTCAATGGCTCGGGTTTCATACAGGTGCTCCAATCGTCGAGGCGTCGAAAGCGGATTTCGCCGTGGGCCGCTGGTCTGACCTGATGCCTCTGAGCGACTACAGGATCGGCACGTCCGAATATCCCGACCGCTCGGCCACTTTGATTGTTGAGAGTGATGCGCTCACACCCAAGGGTGCGGTTCTGAGCGGCCCCGGGATCAAGACCACGGCGCGTCTGTCGCTGCCGGATATCGCGGCGCTGCAGGGCAACGCGATGCTCTACCCATTGGGTTGTGACTTCTTCTTCACCTGCGGGGATCAGGTCGCAGCCTTGCCACGCAGCACGCAGATTCAGGCCGAAGGATAACCGATGTATGTAGCTGTCAAAGGTGGCGAAAAGGCCATCGAAAACGCCCATGCCTGGCTGGCCGAAGAGCGCCGGGGCGATACCGACATCGCCGATCTGAGCATCCCGCAAATCCGCGAACAGCTAAGGCTTGCGGTCAATCGGGTTATGGCCGAGGGGTCCCTGTACGACCCGGACCTCGCCGCGCTGGCGATCAAGCAGGCACGCGGGGATCTGATTGAAGCGATCTTCCTGATCCGCGCCTATCGCACCACGCTGCCACGCTTTGGCTATTCCAACCCGGTCAAGACGGGGGATATGGCCTGCGACCGCCGCGTCTCGGCCACGTTCAAGGACGCGCCGGGCGGGCAGGTGCTGGGGCCGACCTTCGACTACACCCACCGGCTGCTGGATTTCAAACTGGCCGCCGATGGAGAGGTTGCCCCCGCGCCCGAAGGCGACGCCCGGCAGGAACCGACACCGCATATCACCAGCTTCCTCAAGGGTGAGGGTGTTATTCAGGACGAGCCTCTCAGCGAGGACGCACCGGGCGACCTGACGCGGGAACCGATGGAGTTTCCGTCGAACCGGCCTCTGCGTTTGCAGGCTCTGACCCGCGGGGATGAGGGGTTCGTTCTGGGTATGGCCTATTCAACTCAACGTGGCTACGCCCGTAACCACGCTTTTGTGGGTGAATTGCGGATCGGTAAAGTTGCGGTCGAGATGGACATCCCTGAGCTTGGTTTCGCCATTGATATCGGCGAGGTCGAGTTGACCGAATGTGAAACCGTCAACCAGTTCCAGGGTTCCAAGACGGAACCGCCTCAGTTCACCCGTGGCTATGGTCTGGTCTTTGGTCAGTCCGAACGAAAGGCGATCTCGATGGCATTGGTCGACCGGGCGTTGCGGTGGAAAGAGTTGGGCGAGGACAATCTAGGGGCCGCTGCGCAGGATGAGGAATTCGTCCTCAGCCATGCGGATAATATTCAGGCCACCGGGTTCCTCGAACACATCAAGCTGCCGCATTACGTGGATTTCCAATCCGAACTGGAACTCGTGCGCAAGCTGCGCCGCGAGGCGGAAGAACGAATAGCACCCAAGGAGGCTGCAGAATGAAAGCGGTGGTTTTTGATATTGGTGGCGTACTTGTCGATTGGCAACCGCATCTGGCCTGGGTCGAGGAGCTGGGGTCGGAAGACGCCGCCCATGCCTTCATCAAAAGGACAGATTTTCTGGTGCGCAACGCAAGGGGCGACAATGGAGAGCGCTTCGCCGATATGGCGCAGGAGCTTTCTGACCCGCGCGATCAGGAGCTGTTCGCAGCCTATGTCGACCTCTACGCCCGTACGGTCGAGACACCGATCCACGGCACGTGGGACGTTCTGGAGCGCCTGAAGACGCAAGGCACGCCGGTCCACGCCATCACCAACTGGTCCGCGGAAACCTGGCCCGAGGGGCTGAAGGCGCAACCACGGTTGGGCGAGGTCTTTGGCACCCTAGTCGTGTCGGGTCAGGAAGGCGTGATGAAGCCCGACGCCCGGATTTTCGAGATCCTGTGCGAGCGATCCGGCCACGCGCCCGAAGACTGCGTGTTCATCGACGACGGCCTGCATAATGTCAAAGGTGCGCGGGCTGTAGGTATGGACGCCATTCATTTCACCTCGCCACAGGCTTTAGATGCCGCGTTGACTGAAAGAGGCTTGCTATGAACCTGTGCCTTAGCTTTGTCGGTTCGGGTTCAATCGCCCCCACCACCGCCGCCGCAGTCGCCGCCACCAAAATCATTGCTGCCACTATACCACGAGCCGCCCGAGCCGTTGTCGACGCCGTGACCCCGCTGACGGTGCCGGTTCCGCGTGGGCAGTCGCCAAATGTAGATGATGAATACCAATATGCCGACGATAAGCGCGATCTCAAAAAAAGTAATGCCGATCAAAATCTGCTCTCCGTTCGATTTGTCAAAAGGAACAAAATGTTATGAGCGAGTATAACTTCGCCTATCTGGATGAACAGACCAAACGGATGATCCGCCGGGCGATCCTCAAAGGGTTGGCGGTTCCGGGGTATCAGGTGCCTTTCGCCAGCCGTGAGATGCCGATGCCCTATGGCTGGGGGACCGGTGGTGTTCAGGTCTCGGCAGCAACGCTCACGCCCGACGATACGTTCAAGGTGATTGACCAGGGCGCGGATGACACGACCAATGCGGTCTCTATCCGCAAGTTCTTTGAAAACACCGCGGGTGTTGCGACCACGGAAGAGACTGAGAAAGCCTCCGTCATCCAGACCCGCCACCGCATCCCCGAGGCAAAGCTGACTGAGGATCAGATCCTCGTCTATCAGGTCCCGATCCCTGAGCCTTTGCGCTTTCTCGAACCACGCGAGACCGAGACGCGAAAGATGCACAGCCTTGAGGAATACGGGCTGATGCATGTGAAGCTCTACGAAGATATCAGCCAGCACGGCGCGATCTCGACCTCTTATTCTTATCCGGTCAAAGTGTCTGACCGCTATGTGATGGACCCGTCGCCGATCCCGAAATTCGACAACCCGAAGCTGGAAATGGACGCGATCCAACTGTTCGGCGCGGGGCGCGAACAGCGGATCTACGCGGTGCCGCCCCATACCAAAGTCGTCAGCCTCGATTTTGAGGACTACCCGTTTGAGGCCTCCAAAGCGGATCACCCCTGCGACCTGTGCGGGGCCGAGGACAGCTATCTGGACGAAGTCATCATGGATGACGCGGGCAACCGGATGTTTGTCTGCTCGGATACGGACTACTGCCGGTCGCGTCGCGAGGCGGGCCACCAAGGCCCCATGACCAGAGAGGACGCGGCATGACCCCGCTGTTGCAAGTCAAGGACATCGAAAAGAGCTACGGCGCCTGGATCGGATGTACGGATGTCAGTTTCGATCTCTATCCGGGCGAGGTAATGGGGATCGTCGGCGAAAGTGGGTCGGGAAAATCGACGTTGTTGAATTGCCTGGCGGGTCACCTAGAACCCGATGCGGGGCAGGTAATCTTTGACACTCGTACAGACGGTCGGGTGGATACGGTCACCATGTCCGAGCCCGAGCGGCGGATGCTGAGCCGCACAGATTGGGCCTTTGTCCATCAACACGCACGCGACGGCTTGCGCATGTCGGTCAGTGCTGGCGGCAATATCGGCGAGCGCCTGATGGCCGTTGGCGATCGTCACTATGGCGACATCCGCGACAAGGCGATCGACTGGTTGGGCCGCGTCGAGATCAACGAGGCTCGGGTCGATGATCGCCCCACTGCGTTCTCGGGCGGGATGCAGCAGCGCCTGCAGATCGCGCGCAATCTGGTGACTGGGCCTCGGCTGGTGTTCATGGATGAACCGACCGGAGGGCTGGACGTTTCGGTTCAGGCGCGGCTTCTGGATCTGTTGCGCGGATTGGTGCGTGAGATGGGGCTGAGCGCAATCATCGTCACCCATGATCTGGCCGTTGTGCGCCTGTTGGCGGACCGCTTGATGGTAATGAAAGACGGGCATGTGGTGGAAACCGGCCTGACCGATCAGGTGCTGGACGACCCGCAACATGCCTACACGCAGCTGCTTGTGTCCAGCGTTCTGCAGGTTTGAGTATTTGGGAAAAGATGAAGCGATGATTGAGCTTACAGACGTCAGCAAGAGCTTTACCCTGCACAATCAGGGCAGCGCGGTCATTCCGGTGATGGAGGGTGCCTCGCTAAAGGTGGCCCCCGGTGAATGCGTTGCTCTGACCGGCGCGTCGGGCGCGGGCAAATCCACCTTGATGCGGGTGATTTATGGAAACTACCTCGCGGCCACTGGCACGGTGCTGGTGGGTGGGTTGGACGTTGCCAAAGCCCAACCGCGTGAGATTCTGGCGCTGCGGCGTGAGACACTGGGCTATGTCAGCCAGTTCCTGCGGGTTGTCCCTCGGGTCCCTACACTTGAGGTCGTGGCCGAGCCGCTTTTGGCGCTGGGCTCTGACCGGCAAGCCGCTTTGGACAAGGCGGCGGGATTGCTGAAACGGTTGAACATTCCCGAACGGCTCTGGTCACTTAGCCCGACCACGTTTTCGGGCGGTGAGCAGCAGCGCGTGAACATCGCGCGCGGTTTTGCGCATGACTCCCCGGCGATGCTGTTGGACGAACCGACGGCCAGCCTGGACGCGCAGAACCGTGAAACGGTTCTGTCGCTGATCGAAGAGGCCAAGGTCCGCGGGGCCGCAATTGTTGGGATTTTCCACGACGTCGAGGCGCGTGAGCGTGTGTGCGACCGCTCGTTAGATGTCTCGGAATTCACGCCCGGACAGGCGGTATGAGCCTTGCGCCCGTCATAGCGGTTGTTGGCCCATCAGGTGTGGGCAAAGACAGCGTCATGGCCGCGCTAGAGGCCCGCGCCTCTGGAATCCAGCGCTTGCGCCGCGTGATCACGCGGCCCGAAGGGGAAGAGGGCGAGGATTTCGACCGGGTCTCGGTCGAAGTGTTTGAGCAGATGGTGCTGGATGGTGCCTTCTCGATGCACTGGCAAGCGCATGGGCTGCATTACGGTGTGCCGGTGCAGATCGCGGAACAGCGCACGCAGTGTCGGGCTGTTCTGGTCAATTTCTCGCGCGCGGTTCTGCTGCAAGCGCAGGAAGTGTTCGGGGACCTCATTGTGATCTCCCTGACCGCTGACGCAAAGGTTCTGGAACAACGCCTTGCAGCGCGCGGGCGCGAAACTACGGAAGAACAAGCCAAGCGCCTTGGACGCGCCAAAGCGCCGCTGCCCGAAGGGTTGCACCGAGTGATCGAGATCGACAACTCGGGCGTGCTTGACGATACGATCAGCGCGATCCTTGCGCGGCTTCAGCCGGAAAGGGCGTAGCGATGGATCAGGTGAAAACGTCCATCCTCGGCCTCGCCCATCAGGGCCAGATCCTCGATCCGGAAGGGCGCGGGCAACTTCGGGGCCAGATGCGCGCCCAAAGCCGCTTCGACTTCCGCCAGAACGGGTTTGGCCAGTTTACCGCTCAGCGTGATGTGGAAGCGGAAGGCCTCCAACACGTAAGGGTAGCCCCACTGCACCAGATTGACGTCCTGTTCCGGGGTCAGATTCGCCGCGCGGCGGCGGGCCAGTTCGGCCTCGGACGCAGGCGCGCGGAACCCGTCAAGCTCTTGCACACAGGCCGCGGCGAGGGCGTTCAGGGCATGGGTCTCTCCGACCGGGCGCAGGGCCAGAAACCGGCCCAGCCGCGCGATCTCAAGCCCGTCCAGCGAGACCGGCGCATGGCGTACGGCCAGCGTAGCGCAGGCGTCGTAGAGCGCCTCAACCGTCTGCCCGTCGCGCAGCCGGAACGGAGGTTTCATCGTCGCGTGCAACCCGTATTTGCGCGGCACTTCGGTGACGGATGCAACCTCGATGCCGTCCACGGCGGGATGCGCCACCGGTGCCCCGGTCTCCATGTCCCAGCCCAGCCAGCTGGTTGCAAATTGCGTCCACTCTGCATCGGCAGGGGGGGCATAGTAGATCGCGTATCGCGTGAATGTCACATTGGCCTCCTATTGCGTGGCCCGTTCAATAGCTCAAAATGTGTGAAGTTCAGATGACAGAAGAAATGATCCTTGCCAATGCCACGCTCGTTCTGCCGCACGAAACCGTCACGGGGAGTGTTCGGGTCGTAGGAGACAGCATTGCGGATATCGACACAGGCGCTTCGGTCCCTGCGTGGGCGATCGATTGCGAAGGCGACTATATCAGCCCGGGTCTGGTCGAGCTGCACACGGACAACCTTGAGCGTCACATTCAGCCACGCCCCAAGGTCGACTGGCCCCACGCCGCCGCGATCCTCGCCCATGATGCCGAGCTGGCAAGCACCGGGATCACCACCGTGTTTGACGCAATGCGGATCGGGTCCATCCCCTCAGGCTCGGCCCGGTATCTGAAATATGCGCGCGGCCTGTCGCAGGAACTCTGGGACCTGCGTGAACAGGATGCGCTGAAGATCAGCCACTTCCTACATCTCAGAGCCGAGGTGTGTTCCGAAACTCTGGTCGAGGAGTTGGACGAGTTCGGCCCCGAGGACCGCGTTGGTCTTGTCTCGATCATGGATCACACGCCGGGTCAGAGGCAGTTTCGCGATCTCTCGAAGCTTGAGGCCTATATGAAGGGCAAATACGCCATGGACGATGATACGTTCATGCAACATGTGGCCCATCTGAAAGGGCTGCGTGACCGCAATGGTGAAAAGCATGAGGTTGAGACCGTTAAGGCTGCCAACCGCTTTGGCGCAGTTTTGGCCAGCCACGATGATACGACGGAAGAGCAGGTCCAGGTGTCCGCAGGTCACGGCATTCGTCTGGCTGAGTTCCCGACAACGGTCGAAGCTGCCCAAGCCTGCCACTCGCACGATATCAAGGTGATGATGGGGGCGCCGAACATCATCCGGGGCGGGTCGCATTCGGGCAATGTCGCGGCGCAGGAACTGGCCGAGCTGGGCCATCTGGACATTATCTCGTCTGACTACGTGCCCTCGGCGCTGCTGCTGTCGGCCGTGCGGCTCGGGCAGATGTGGGACGACATGGCGCGTGGGTTGCGGACTGTGACCCAAACCCCGGCACAGGCCGTGGGGCTAGGCGACCGAGGCGTGTTGCGCACAGGTGCCCGTGCGGACCTGATCCGATTCCGCATGCGGGCAGGTGTTCCCGCCCTGAATGCGGTCTGGTCGCGGGGGCGGCGCGTCGCCTGATCAGGCCATGTAGAACAGATAGCGGTCCGGAGCGATGGTTTCAGGCCCTTCGATCTGATCGAAACCGACCAGCGGCTGGCCCGAGATCAGCAACCCTCCGGGCTGCATCACCTGCGCGATCATAGGGCTGAGGCGCGCCGCCTCGGCCACGTCATCCGCCTTGATCCCTCGTCCAAAATCATAATGCGCCATCGCCATCTTGTGGCCTGCGCTGGCAAGCTTTTGCAGCATAGGTTCGGCCTCGCCCTGCAGGAAATCCTGTTCTGGCGGAGTGCTGTCGGGGTGGCATTGCAGAACGCGATCCATCACCCAAATGCGGCGCTCGGGCAGGATTTCACGCAGGTGGTCATAGGTGCGCCCATTGCCCAACCCCATGTCCAGCACGTCGCCTTTCTGATCAGCGATCTTCGCAGCGGCCCAGTTCAGCCCGTCGCGTTGCGCGGTCAGGCGGCGCAGCATGGAATCCAGTCGGCTCATTCGGGGTCTCCGTTTCCGTGTCTGGGGGCGGTCCAGAGGGTCGCCGGCCCGTCCAGTAGGTGTTTCAGCAAAGCTTCGGTAAAGGCCCAGATGTCTTGATCGTGGACCAGATGATGGGTCAATACGCCGAGCGGTTCGCTGTTGTCAGAGCGCCCCTCCCGGCGATTCCGCAGCAGCGCGGTGGTTTTCTGGATCAGCGCAGCAGGATCCGCCAAGCCCCGGCTGCCACGCCAGTCGATCGGGTCGATATGGGTATTCACCTGCTCCAGCCCCGACGCGGCCTGCGCTGATGTTCGAGGGGTCGCGGTCGAGAGGATTTCATACCCAAGATCGGGCAGACGCGCGGCAATCTCCGGCGCGATACGGTTCCATGGAGGGACGAACATGGGACGCAATCTATCCTGAAACAGAGACCGCAGGCGCGCTATACCGGCCTCGGCGTCCTGCAAGATCGTCTCCATGGGACGGTGTAGCCGAAATTCGGATTTCTTTTCCTCTGGCGGAGCGTGGTTTTCATGCGCCCAGCCGTGGACAACCGGTATCAGGTTCGGCCGTTGCGCCATGTAAGACGCCAGTTCGCATGTCGCATCACGCGGGATGACCGCCAGGTGAACCGAAATCCCAAGCCGTTTAGACAAAGCGGAGAGTTGGTCCAACTGAGCGGTCGGAGCAATCGCATCGTCGTCTCGCCACCACAGCGGAAAAGACAGCCCTTGCTCGCGCCAAATGGCCAGTTCTTCGTCCAATATGTGCCAGTCTACCATCATCGGCGCGCGTCCCAGAGCCTCTGAGCGATCTCAACGCTGCGCTGTGCTCCGTCGAAGCCAAAGCCCTGCGTCGAACGGGGTACGTCAGAAATCACCCGCTCCAGGGCCTCGGAAAGGCGGGTCGCGTCAAGGTCTTTGCTGGGAAGAACCTCCATCGCCGAAAGCGCAGAGAGGCTTTGCCCGCGCAAGCTTTGTTCCACTTCATTGCCGTCATCAAAGGGCACCATCACCGCCGGAGTACCCGATTGCAGCAGGTCCATCGCGGTGTTGTAGCCGCACATGCTCACTGATGCTGCCGCATGAGGGAGCATGTGCCGAAAATCCGGGCGCACGGGTTCGATGACAACAGGTGCGCCTTCGGCCAACTGGGACAGTTCGGAAATGCGCGACTTTGCATCACGCCCGCCCACCAACAGGCGCCAGTGCCTGTTGGGCATCTTTTGGGCGGCCTCGATGGCCGCGCGAAAGATCGGCTGCCCCACCGATCCACCCCCCGCGCTAACCAGAATCTCTCCCGTCCCAACACCGTCCGGATGGGGCTGCGGCGCAACCGGCGCGACAAAGCCGGTATAGTGCAAATACCCGGACAGCCGCTCCGAGACGGGCCAGCTGACACTCAGCGGTGTGATACGTTCATCCGCGTGAACCAGAACACCGTGATAAAACGTGTCAATAATCTCATCGGCCCGTTCAGCCTTGGAGGGTTTGGACGGCGGCGCCAGAATATCGCGGATTGAGCTGAGGATGACGGGGCTGTGCGGCAGTGCCCGCGTGGCGGTCAGTGCAGCCTCGAACTCACCGGTTAAAACGCGACGGCCAAAGGGGAAAAGCTCGGTGATCAGCACGTCCGGCTGGAACGCGCGGACGGCCTCAACCAACGCCACGGTCCGCGCGTTGCGATAGGTTTCATCAGCCTCTTCGCCGTCCTCACCCAACAGCCGGGTAAAGTTGGTCCCATCCGAGCGCAGCGGCGGTAGACCAAACAGCGTCAGGCCCGTGCTGTCAAGCTGAGGCGCTGGCATGCCACCAGAAACCATCATCACCTCATGGCCGGCACCCGCAAAGGCACGCCCCAGCGTCAAGGCTCGGCTCAGGTGCCCGGTTCCCAACAGATGGGTGACGACAAGCATCACTCTCATGTCGTGGCCTCGCGCTTGATCAGGCGGACCGGCTCCGCTTCGGGCGTCATTGTCTCCATGTCGACGACATAGAGCCTGTTGCGCTTGATTTTAAAAGGGGCGGGGCCTTCAAAATCCCATCCCCAGGCGCGCGCCAGAATGACCCGCATGATGCCGATGTGACATACGGCCAGGGCGTCTTGCTGGAGTTCCGCCAGCCAAGGCGCGAGACGATCTGCAACCTCAGCCGGGCTTTCGCCATTTGGCGGGCGGTAGTCCCAACCCCAGTCTTCGATATGCCGGTAGCCGCTGGACGGGTCTGCAATCAGGTCTACACCGCGCAGACCCTCCCAATCGCCCCAGTTCATCTCGATCAAAGCATCGCTGGTTATCGGGGCGCGGCCCGAGACGATCTGCGCCGTCTCACGCGCGCGCCGCAACGGGCTGGCCCAGATCTGAGCCTGCTCCCAAGAGGCGGGCAGGGCGTATCCGGACAGTTCAGCCCGCGCTTCGGGGTCCAGCGCGATGTCGCTACGCCCCTGAATCTGTCCGGCGCGGTTCCACGGCGTATGACCGTGTCGCAGCAAGGCCAGTCTGGTCATGCGGAAACCTCCAGCATGGGGCGGATGGTCTGCCAGAACCGACGCGTTGCACCGGGCATCAGGTGGCGATCAGCCACGTATTTGCGGGCCTCAATCCCCAAGCGTTGCCGTTTTTCGCCGTTCTGCAAGAGGAACTGCACGCGCCGGGCCAGTCCTTGCGTCCCTTGACCGACACTGGGGTAGTCCGAAGCCGAAAGCACGTCACGCACGCCGGGGCGGTCTTGCGCGACCACAGGCAGGCCTGCGGCCTGAGCCTCGAGGTAGATCATGCCGTAGGCTTCGTTGACGCCGGGCCAGACCAGAAACCCCGAGTTCTGATAGAGGTGGCCCAGGCTCTCCTGGTCCAGTTGGCCAAGGAACGTGACCTTTTCGCCGAACGGAGCCATGAGTGCTTCAACTTCGCCTCGGGCCGGTCCGTCTCCTGCGATCTGTAACTTCCAATCGCCGGTAAGGAGCGTCAGAGCTTCGGCCAGCAGCTGATATGAGGCCAGCTTGTCCCCGTGCCGCATCATGCCGACGGCCAGCATCGGACCCTCGGCAGCGGCCTGAGGGGGCAAATCAGTGATCGGCAGAAACGGTGGCAACTCGACCAGAGCCTGAGTGCCAAAACGGTCGCGTTCCAACGTGATCAGGTCATTTGCGGTGTGATAGAAAATCACGTTGGCCGCATCGCAGGCCTCGTGGGCGGATTGCGCAAATCCGGCCCAAGGCCCCTTCAGGCGGCTGCTGGCCCGTGTGCTTTCCATTTGAACATAGGGAATCCGCCGCGCCGCGCAGACCTTTGGGCCAACCAGGTCCGGGGCTTTGTAGTAGTTGTGGTAGGTCACCCAAAGCTGAGTGTCTTGCGGCAATTCGGCGATCAGGCGCTGAGTTTCGGCTTTGGCCGCCGCGCGCAAGGCGTGCTGTTTGGAGGTATCTCCGTGTTTGTCGTAGATCCGCAGCTCGGAGACAAGGTCGACGTGATCCCCCTCGGCGGCAAGGGCGGTGATCAGGTTCCGCGCCATCTCGCGGTCGCCCGAAGGGGTCGGGCTGTGTGGGGATTTCATGGGGGCGTAGAACGCCACGCGAGTCATCAGACCGTTTCCAGGCACAAAGCGTTCAGCCGATCCGAAAGCCGCGCGATACCCGGGTCCATCCGGAACTCGGCCAGCAAACGGTCATAGGCGGCCCGGGCCATTTCGGCGGTGGTGGTGGGATCGCTCGCCAGTGCTAGCATCGCGTTGGCCAGCGCCTTTGGGTCGTCATCCGTCAAGATGCCGTGTGTGCCTGAGGAGATGAACTCAGGAATCGCGGACACCGGCGTCGACAGGATCGGCAGGAGTTGCGAGGCAGCCTCCATCAACACATTGGGTAACCCATCGCGATCGCCATCCTCTGCAATGCGGCTGGGGAGGACGAAAAGGTCGGCTGCGCGCATGGCTTCGATCACTTCGGGCTGATCGCAAGCGCCTTTCCAGCTGATCCGGTCGGCGATGCCGGCTGCCATAGCGCGGGCGCGCAGAATGTCCCCCAAAGCGCCGCCGCCGATATGGGTCCAGTGCCAGTCCAGCGTCTCGGGCAGCAAGGCCAATGCATCAATCAGCCGATCGAAGCCCTTTTTCTCGACCAGTCGCCCGACCGAGATCATGTGAAACGGCCCATTCGCTGCACGTAGTTTCCGATTTGGCGGGCTTGGGAAGCGGGCAAGGTCCAACCCGTGGTAAATCAGGTCAACGCGTGCGGGGTCATCGGCCAGCTCCCGCAGATGGGCGGCGCCTATGGCGGTGCAGGTAGCCCCAAAGGCGGCCCCATGGGTCACCGCTTGCAGCTTTTCGCGCTTTTCCCATTCGGGCGAGGTCCAGATATCCTTGGCGTGGGCCGAAAAACTCCACGGTACACCACGCATGATGGCGGCATAGCGCGCCACCGATGAGGGCGTGTGCATGAAATGGGCATAGAGCGCCTGCGTCGTGTCCGGTAGCTCAGCCGCCAAAACGCAGGCCTGTCCAAAGCGGCGAATGCGGTTGTGGGTCGGGTCGCGGCGCAGGTCTTGCCGCCACACGCGGTAGGCCTCGGCATAGCCTGGCAGGCGCTGGGCGATGGCCCGTGCGGCCCAGACGCGCTGTGGTTCCTGATAGAGGTATTCAGGCAGATAGTGCACCTGCCCCTTGAACCGGTCATGCAGGGGGTGGCGTTTGGTGTCGGTCGGGTGACGTAGGGACCAGATGTCAAACTGATGGCCAGCCTCCTGCAAGGCGACCAGTTCTTGTGCAATAAACGTCTCGGACAGGCGCGGCCATCCTTTGACCAGCACCGCGAGTTTCGGGTCTTGGGATGTCATCCGGTCGCTCGTTCCTGTTCCCGGTGCAGCAGCGCATCGATGCGGCCTGTTACATAGTCCAGCCCGTCCAGCAAGCCGTCGCTGATCGCCTGCGAGGGCAGGGGCTGGCGCGGCAATTCGCGGATGGCGCGGATCATGGCGTCGGTCGTCAAGCCGTCGCGCTGTTCGTCCAGCATGCGGACAAGGCCAAGGTTTTCGGCGCGCGAGGCGCGTATCCATTGTTCCAAACGAGGCGTGGTGCGCGGCACGATGACGGCGCGTTTGTCGAAAGACAGCACCTCGCAGAACGTGTTGTAGCCACCCATGCAAACAACGCCCGCCGCCCCGGCAAAAAGCGTTTCGATCTGGGATTCGAACCCGACCGCCGTCACGCGCCCGTTCAGCGCGGCCACGCGGGTTTCGAATTCATCGCGCGACTCACCTGACAGGAAGGGCCCATAGACCAGCACCGCGCGGGGCGACAGGGTCGGGTCCTGTTCGTAGGCCGAGAGGACCAGATTGACCATCGCTTTGCCGTCGCCGCCGCCACCGGGCGTGATCAGGATATAGGGTTGTTCCGGGGGCTCTCCGACCGGGCCGAGGTCGCGGCGCAGATAGCCGGTCCAGTGCAGGCGTGATCGGGCCGCGGCGCTGAGCGGCAGACCCTCGGTCGGGTCGTAGATCGAATGCAACCCATAGACCCAGATTTCATGATAGAACCGCTCGGTAGCAGCGATCGCGTCTTTGCGATCCCATTCGGCGGCCAGAACCTCAGGCTCGTCCAGAACATCGCGCAGGCCCAAAACCAGCTTGGTGTCGCAGGACTGTTCGAGGAATTCCAGCGTTGGCAGCAACTCCCCACGAAAACCGGTGGGTTCCTTGTCGACGATCAGGACGTCGGGGTCGAACTGCTGAACGGCTGTCTTGATCAGGCTCGAGCGAAGTTCGGTCACCTCATCAATGCCCATGCCAATCGTGCGGGCCGCGTAAGATCCGTCCGAGCGTTTGGTTACCCCCGGCAAGCGCACATGGTCGACGCGGCGGGGAAAGGTGAAACGCCCGGCCACAGGCGATCCGGTCAGGATCAGCGCGGATGCTCTTGGGTCGGCTTCAGTCATCGCTGCCGCCAGCGCACGCGAACGGCGCAAGTGGCCTAACCCAAAGGTATCGTGGCTGTAAAATAGCAGGCGCGGCGCGCGGTCCGGATTGTCTTGTTTTTTGCCTAGGCTCATAGGGTCGCCCGTCTTATTGGTCTGGGTACTACATCCGCGCGTATGCAAGCGTTACCGTATATCCTTATGCCGCGCTTGCCAAAGGGGAAATCGCCCGCCTGCAAATGTGCCAAACATGGCGATTTGGCAACAGGATATTGAGGATATGGGTTCAATTTGCACCAGTCGTTGCCGTTTCGATCAAAGCGCGAAAACAGGCGGGCGGGAGGATTTGAACACGTCCAACAGGTTCTGTACGGTGTGCGCCAGTGAAGAAATTGGATGCAAGACCCTATGAAACCGAACTTTCTGGCCGCGACGCTTTTTGCATTTTGGGCTTTGTTGTTGGCGTTTCCAGCCAGTGCGACAGCGCAGACCGCGCTGATACCGGGCTATGGCTCGGGTTCCGCAACGGAACAGACTGCAACCAACGACAGTGATCTCGCCGACGCGATCCGCAGCGCCACCGAGGCAGGTGCCAGCGTCATCGTCATCGATAGTTCGGGCAATCTGGTCTCCACCGCGGGTGAGCAGCCCGAAGCGGAATCGGCTGAGGCTGACCCCATGGCGGAGGCCTCGCAACTGATGCGGACACAGGCGCGATTCACCAAGTTCCGTGAATCGGTCCAATCACGCCTTGAGGCACTGCCCTATTCGGTGTTCGAAGTGGAGTATATCCTGCGTCAGACCAGCCCAGATGGCCGTATCCAGACCTATGTCGAGGTTCTGGGCTGGAACATCCTCTTCCTGCTGTTGGGGCGGTGGCTCTCAACCGAGATCTATGGCAAACGGATCGCCAAGCGCTGGGTCGTGGCGCGGATCAAGGAGAACCCGCAGGGCTATCGCGAGAAGATGCCGTTTCTCGTGTACCGCTTCGTGATGGGGATCGGCGGCACGATCTTTGCCATGTTGATGGCATTGATCGTGGGCTATCTGTTTTTTGGCGAGGCCGAAGATATCTCGATCCAGTTTACCGTGACCGCGATCTTCACGGCCTTTTTCCTGTCGCGCACGATCTCGGACCTGTGGCGAATGGTGCTGTCACCTTACCTGAGCCAGTATCGCCTGCCGCCCTTTTCGGACCGCCACGCCAAGCGGCTGTATATCTGGGCATCGGCGGTGGCGACCTATGACGTTTCGGTCGTTCTGTTTTCGACCTGGGTGGCGGATTTCGGTCTGAACTATAACGTCTACGCTTTGGTCTATGGGTGCCTGACCCTGTTCGGGGCGCTGTTGAATGTTCTGATGATCCTGTTCAATGCGGGCGCGATCTCGAACGCGATCCGGGGCGGACGCGTGCCCGGTCAGGTGTCTTGGATCTTGCGGTTTATCTCGTTTGCCTGGGCGCCGGTTCTGATCGTCTACATTGCTTTCAGCTGGTGCAAACTAGCCGTGGATCTGGTGCTGGAGAATGAAAACTCGGTCCCGATTGTGGCCAGCAGCTATGCGATCTTCATGTCGGTTGTCGTGGCCTATGGCGCGATGAACTATCTGCTGGAGCGTTATTTCGATCGCAACCGCAAGATCGAACAGATCAACGCCGAGGCAGAGATCGAGGCAGAGGCACCGTCGCCCGAGGCGGTACAACGCAAACACGCCATTCTGACCTATGAGGACCTGGCCCGCCGAGTGGCTGGCATTCTGGCCTTTGTCGTTGGTAGCTACGCGCTGGTGGTGATCTGGAACCCTGACGCTAGCTGGAGCGAGGATCTGCCAATCGGGCGCGCGTTGGACGTGATGGTGATCCTGTTCATCGGTTACATCCTGTTCAATTTTTTCCGTATCTGGATCGACAGCAAAATCGCCGAGGAGTCTGATGATGGGTCCGAGGCCGAGCTGGGCGATGAAGGCGGTGAAGGCGGGCAGAGCCGTTTGGCCACCTTGCTGCCCTTGTTCCGTGGGGCGATCCTTGCGGTAGTTGTTGTGACGATTGTGCTGATTGTTTTGATGGAGTTGGGCATCAACGTCAGCCCTCTGTTCGCAGGTGCCGGTGTGGTTGGTCTGGCTGTCGGGTTCGGGTCGCAAACCTTGGTGCGCGATATCTTCTCGGGCGCTTTCTTCCTGTTGGATGATGCCTTCCGCAAAGGGGAATATATCGACATTGGGGATGTAAAAGGGACAGTCGAGAAAATCTCGGTCCGCTCGTTCCAACTGCGCCACCACCTGGGGGCGCTGAACACTATTCCCTTCGGGGAGATCAAGGTTCTGACCAACTATTCGCGCGACTGGGTGATCATGAAGCTACCTCTGCGCGTGACCTATGACACGGATGTCGAGAAGGTGCGGAAACTGATCAAGAAACTGGGTCAGGAGTTGCTGAGCGATCCGGTGATCGGAGATAACTTCATCCAGCCCTTGAAGTCGCAGGGCGTAATCGAGATGCAAGATTCGGCGATGATCATCCGGGTCAAGTTCATGACCAAGCCGGGCGATCAGTGGCTGGTGCGCAAGAAGGTGTATCAGGATATCCGAGAGCTATTTGCTCGCGAAGGCATCAAATTCGCACATCGTGAGGTGACCGTTCGTCTTGCCGATGGCAAAGAGGCCGAAGATCTGACCCCGAAACAGCGCGAGGCAGTGACTGGCGCGGTGCAAGCAGCGATTGACGAGGACTATCTGGACGATATCGGACCGGGCGGCGACGACCGCTAGACGGTTCTCCCGCCCCTTTGGGCTGCGTGTCTGACGAGACGCCTTCCAAAGCGTTGGGCCGGGCCGCGCGTGCCGCGCGGCGGTTGGCGCATCAGGGCCAGGTTGGCTCGGAGGTGCCTAGTTGTGGGGCGGGCAGGTCCCAATTCATCGCTGTTTGACGAATGGTCAGTGCGGATTTGAGGCGGTGGCCTGATCCCCATCCGGACTGTTCGGTCTTTTCGCTATAGTCGGTTTGGTTGGCCGTTATCGGGTCTTGCCTCATTTCGGTTTTGCCAAGAATGGCCAGCAACTCGGCGGTGCGCGCCAAAGATAGATGGGCGTGCATGATTGAGTTACCTGAGGCTGCCTCGGCCAGTGCAGAAAGAACTGCGGCTGCCATCAGGTATCCGGTCGCATGGTCCAGAGCCTGAACTGGCAGCGGGGTGGGTTTGTCGGCATTTGCCCATTCCATCCCGGCATGGGCAATACCTGCGCTCATCTGAACCAGGCTGTCGAACCCTCTGCGTTTGGCCCAAGGGCCCTGCCAGCCATAGGCGTCCAGAGTGACCTCGATCCGGTTGGGGGCCAGTTCGTCACACTTTGCTTTACTAAGCCCCAGAGCCTCAAGCGCGCCGGGGCGGTACCCGTGGATGAATACATCTGCTTGTGACAACAGGTCTTGCAGGTGGGTCAGGCCCTCGGTCGACTTCAAGTCCAGATAGGCGCAGCGTTTGCCCAGCGAGATGTCGGGGATAACGCCCGGCTCATCCCAGCCCGGAGGGTCGACGCGCAGCACATCCGCGCCGAATCCGGCGAGTGTGCGGGTTGAGACTGGACCCGCCAGAACGCGGGTCAGGTCGAGGACGCGCAAGCCGGCAAGCGGGCGTTCGGCCGTTGCAGCCGGACGATCTCGTAGAGTGATCCGACGTGGATTCTGCCAACTGATCAAAGGATCACGGCTGACGGCGCGACCTTGGGGATGGTCCAACCATTCCGCGCGGCTGCGCATGGCGGCTGCGACGCCGCCCTCGGCCACAACAGCGCTTTCGAGATCAGCGATAGCCCAGCTTCGTAGGGCCTGTGACACCGCGTCGCGGTCGGCTTGTGTGCCCAGAACTTTCAAGGCGGCAGCGCGGTGGTGGGGCAAGTTGGTGTGCAGCCTGATCCAGCCGTCAGACGCGCGGTAGTCGCCTGCGATGGCGTCCCACAGGCTGGGCATCTGCCAGCCATCGGGCTTGAACGAATAGCGATACCAGAGCGAAGCGAGGCGGTGATCCACCGTGATCTCTGGCGAGGTTGGTGACAGGTTTGCGGCGGCCAAGTATCTGGCCAGCTCCTGACCGACCGCTGCGAAGCTGGCGGTTGCGAGCTCGGAGACGGCAAAGGCGCTGGGCAAGGTTCCTTCGCCGGTGGTGCGATAGCTGTTGGCCGCCGGAAGAGAGGACAGCAGGCTCATTGCTGATAGGGGTCCAGACTGTCGCGCAACCCGTCTCCAAGGAAGTTGAAGGCCAGAACGACGACGATGATGGGCAGCATCGGAATGGCCGTCCACGGGTAGATCTCGATCGAGGCGAGGTTCTGCGCGTCGTTCAGCATCACGCCCCAACTCACCGCAGGCGCACGCAGGCCGAGGCCGAGGAAGGACAGCGCGGTTTCACCCAGGATCATTGCGGGAATCGACAGTGTGGCCGACGCGATCAGGTGGGACATGAAGTTCGGCAGCAAGTGCTTGCGGATCACCCGACCGGAGCTTGCGCCCATCATCTCAGCTGCGCGGACGTATTCTTCCTCTCTCAGGGATAGGAATTTGGCGCGGACGGACCTGGCGAGGCCAGGCCAGTCGAGAATGCCGAGGATGATCGAAATGATGAAGAAGACCGCGACGGGGCTCCAGTTCGAGGGCACGGCGGCGGATAAGGCGAGCCAGAGCGGCAGTTCGGGTAGGGACCGCAGGACTTCGATCACTCGGTTGATGGTCCAGTCGATACGACCGCCAAAGTACCCGGCCATCGACCCGAAAAGGATACCAAGGAGGAACGACACTGAAATGCCGATCAGGCCCACGGTCAGTGACAGCTGCGCGCCATAGAGTATGCGGCTGAAGATATCGCGGCCTAGCCGGTCCGAGCCCCATAGGAACAGTGTCGCGCCATCAGGGGCACAGAACAGATGCGTGTCAGAGGGGATGAACCCGGCCAAGCGATACTCGGACCCTTCACAGAAGAACTTGATCGGACGAGGATCCTCGGTGTCTGGAATGAACTTCCACTGGAAGGTCTCAAGATCCGCCTCGGCCGTGATGGGGTAGACATAGGGCCCGATGAACTTGCCCTCGTGGAACCAGTTGATCGATTGGGGCGGGGCGTAGAGGTGCTCTCCGTTCCGGTCATTGGGGCCATAAGGGGCGATGAAGCCAGCAAAGGGCAGCATCAGGTAGCACAACAGCAGGAAAACGCCCGAAATCAAGCCCAGCTTGTGCGTGCGGAACTTGCGCCAGACCAGCACCCAGTTCGGGGCGTCCAGATCGGCGCGCTCGAGCTGTTGGACCGAGGCCTGCGGGTCGAACGGTGCGTCATCGACATAGCGATCATCAGGGCGTTGGGTCATGCGTCTCGCCCCTCATACCGAATGCGCGGATCGAGCATGACCAGCAGGATGTCCGAGATCATGGTGCCGATCAGGGTCAGCAGGGCCACGAACATCAGGATGAATGCAGACAGGAACTGGTCTTGCGTCTTCAGCGCCGTCAGCAGGGTCGGGCCAATGGTTTGCAGGCCCAACACGACCGATACCAGAACTGAGCCGGACACCATTGAGGGCAACAGGTTGCCGATGTCGGCGACGAACGGGTTGAAGGCCACGCGCAACGGATATTTGGTCAGCATCCGCGATGGGGCCATGCCCTTGGCGACGGCTGTCTCAACATAGGGTTTGCCCAGCTCGTCCAGCATGTTCGCGCGCAGGCGCTGCATCATGGCCGACGCGCCCGAGGTGCCGATGACAAAGGTCGGCACGATCAGGTGGACAAGGATGGATTTCAGCTTGTCCCAACTCATCGGTTCGCCTTCGAATTTGGGATCCATCAAGCCGCCGATGGGCAGGTTGAAATACTGATGACCGTAGTAGAACAGGATCAGCGCCAGCAAAAAGTTCGGCGTGGCCAGACCCAGATAGCCGACAAACGCCGAGGTATAGTCGATCCACGTGCGCGATCGCGCGGCAGCGATCACACCCAAGGGTAGGGCGACGGCGTAGACGAACAAGATCGCGGCAAGATTGACAACAACCGTCAGCCAAAGCGTATCGCCCACGATGTCAGAGACGGGTCGGTCGAACTCAAACGACCAGCCGTAATTGCCTTGCAGCAGACCTTCGAAGCCGTGGGGGCCGGGCCAGAAGCCCATCCAGATCAGGTATTGCTCCCACATGGGACGATCCAAGGCGTATTCTGCCCGCAGAAACTCGGCCTTGGCGACACCGGCGGATTGGCCTGAGGCCTGAAGCTCGGCGATCTGATTGCTCAGATAGTCGCCAGGCGGCAGGTTGATGATTACAAATATCAGAACCGAGACCACCAACAGTGTCAGCAGCATCGTGAAGAAGCGATAGACCGCATATCGCAGCATGATCATTTAGCTGCTCCTGCTCAGTCGACCAAAAAGAATTCATCCGGGCGATGGACGCCGAAATGCGCGCCGGGTTCCCACGCCCACATGGCCTGCTCGGGGACATTGCGCAAACGGTTCGACACGACAATGGGCTGCGGCGCGCCGTTGAGAATGCCGATCGCGTATAGCTGGTCGGCGTGGATTTCCAACATCTCGGTCCAGACGGCAGCGCGCTGTTCATCCGTTGTGGCGGTCTCCCAGTCATGGACCAAAGTCATCAGGCGCTCAGCCTCGGGCATGTCGGGGGCCTCACCCACTTCGCCGCCGGTCTGATAATACTGTCCCCATTTTGGCCAGGCGAGAAACACCTGATCCGTCGGGGCCAGATAGGCAGGCGAGGTGTGGATTTGGGGCAGCCCGTCATCCCAGCCGAACCAGACCGAAGCCATCGTGTTGCCCGCGAACACCCGGTTACGCAGGATATCGCGATCCAGTGGGCGCATCACAAGATCGACGCCAATCTCGCGCCATGTGTCGGTGACGATCTGCAGGGCGTTTTCGACCTCCTGCCGCTCACCAGCGGTTTCGATGATTAACTCCATCGGGCGGCCGTCGGGCAACAGCCGAATGCCGTTCTTGTCGCGCTCGTTCAGCCCAGCCTCGTCCAACAGCGCGTTCGCCAGATCCGGATCATACTGGGCCCATGCCTGGGCGTTTTCCTCACTGTAGAAGGGTGAGGCTGGCAGAACCGCCATCGCGCCCGGTTTTGCCAGTTTGAAATAGAGCGCCTGGTTGATCGTCTTGCGATCAATCCCCAAAGACAGGGCGCGGCGCACGCGCACGTCTCGCATTACGTCCCGCCAAACCTCATCCGCGTAGTTCAGGTTCGGATAGATTGCGATCTGTGAGGCCACGCCGGTTTTCCAGAGCAATGTCTTATAGTTGCCAACCGCCTCACCCTTTTTCAGGATCGAGGCATCTCGGAACGCCAGACCACGCCCCTGCAGGTCGGTCTCGCCCGCATTGGTTTTTGCGGCCACCAGCCCGGGGGCCACAATCTCCATCTCGACCACGTCGATATAGGGCAGTTGCACCCCTTTGGAGTCGATACGGTGGTAGTACGGATTGCGGACGAAGTTGTGGCGGATTTTCTTGCCCGAGCTTGCGTTCAGCCAAGGCTGAAGCGTGGGCAGCTTGTGGTTGTCGAACTTGTAGAGGTTGTCGAGTTTGTTGTGCAGGGCCGCCCAGCTTTTGACGCGGGCATCATCGACCTGCGCGGCCAGATCCTCAGGATCAACATAGTTTTCGTGATACTGTTTCAGAAAAGCCGACGGGCGGTAAATGAAGGGCGGGCGGGCCTGTGCCAGCGTTTGCAGGAAGTCCGGGTTCGGATCATCCCATTCGTAGATCACTGTCGTCTCATCCGGGAAAGAGACGGTCGGGGCCTTTCCCTCGACGATCAGAAAATCAGGTGGCCCAGAGGGGCTGAGCAATTCGTTGTTGGCGACATCTTCCCACCAGTACCGGAAATCTTCGGAGGTAAACGGCGAGCCGTCCGACCACTTATGCCCTTCGCGCAAATGCAGAGTGAACTTGCGGTTCCCGTCATTTTCGAACGAGGCCAAAATGTCGGGCACGATATTGTAGTTTCCGTCAAACCCAACCAACCGGGCGTAACCGTAGACGACCATCTGGCGGATATCCTTGGACCGGGTCACCATGGTCCGCATTGTGCCGCCGGGGGTGCCGAATTCACGCCCCTTCGCGGCCAGATCCACCACCAGAGGGTCTTTGGGTAGGCGTTCCGAAACCGGGGGCAGATCGCCCGCATTCACCTCAGCCGACCAAAAGCTACTCTCTTGCGGAACCGGCACATCGGCCAGTGCAGGCAGCGTCCAGCCAAAGGCCAGAGTGGCGGCCAGGATCAGAGGGCGAGTGGTCTTAAACATGGCAACGTACCTTATGGCCCGGTTCCAATTCCACCAGCGAAGGTATCACGGTGTCCGAGAAACGAAAGGCCTCATCCCAACTGTCCGGCGCGCCGGCACCCAGAGAGACCATTTGCAGGTCAATCGGGCGGTTAATGTCGGGTTCTGGTTGAGCGGCAATCAACGCCTTTGTGTAAGGATGGCGCGGATTGTAGAAGAGTGTTTCGGGCGGGGCTTGTTCGACAATCAGCCCCCGACGCATAACGGCAACTTCGTCAGCGATACGGGCCACGACGGCAAGGTCGTGAGAGATGAAGAAATAGGACAGGTTCAGGCTGTCCTGTAGGTTTTCCAAGAGTGTCAGGATTTGTTCCTGAACCGACACATCCAGCGCCGAGGTCGGCTCGTCACAGACGATCAACTGCGGGTCCAGCATCATGGCGCGGGCGATGGACAGGCGCTGTCTCTGCCCGCCGGAAAACGCATGCGGATAGCGTTTCAGCATGTCCGCGTTCAGCCCCACGCGTTGCAGCATCTCGGCCGCCTTGTCGCGTTGCTCCGAGACCGAACCGATACGGTGAATTTCCAGTGGCTCAGTCATTGCGTCCTGAATGCGCATCCGTGGACTGAGTGAGCTGTAGGGATCCTGAAACACCATCTGGGCCTTGCGTTGAAACGCGGTGCGCTGGGCGCGGGTCATCTGGTGGACCGGGATCGGTTCTTCGCTTTGGGCGGTGCAGAACAGAACCTCTCCGCCTGGGTCGGGCAGTTCGGCGCCAAGGGCAATCCGGGCGGCGGTGGTCTTGCCAGAGCCGCTTTCGCCGACAATCGCCAATGTCTTGCCACGTGCAAGCTTCAGGTCGACGCTGCGACAGGCATGGATCTGTTTGTCCGCCTGCCAACCCTTGCTGGACCGCATCGTATAGGTCTTAGATACCCCCTTCATATGAAGGATTAGGTCCTCGTCAGGCATCGGAATGCCTACGGCGTCCTGATCCGGAATGGCCGGGGCCGCATCGAACAGCTGTTTGGTGTAGGGATGCGCGGGGGCGGTGAGGATGGGGGCGGCGGGGCCTGCTTCCATCACGCGACCTTTGTGCATGACGACGACCTGCTCGGCCATATTCGCAACTACGCCCAGATCGTGCGTGACAAGGATCAGCGCCATCCCGGTTTCGCGCTGAAGTTCCTTGATCAGGCCCAAAACCTGAGCCTGCGTTGTCACATCCAGCGCAGTGGTCGGCTCGTCAGCAATCAGCAGTTCGGGTTTGGACACCATCGCCATGGCGATCATGGCGCGCTGGCGCATACCTCCCGACAGCTCAAACGGATAGGAGTCATAGGCCCGCTGAGGGTCTGGAAAGCCCACGCGTTCAAACTGGGTCAGGACTTCCTTGCGCGCCTGCGCCTCGGACGCGCCGCGATGCAGCCAGAGGACCTCGCTGACCTGATTGCCGATCTTGTGCAGTGGCGACAAAGATCGCATCGGCTCCTGAAAGATCATCGAGACGCGGTTGCCGCGAATGCTGCGCATCTCCCGCTCGTTGATTTGCGTCAGGTCGGCCTTACCCTTGGAATCGTTCAGAATAATCGAGCCGCTGCGAATCTGAGCCACGCGCGGCAGGATACGCAACACGGCCCGGCAGGAGATTGTTTTGCCCGAGCCAGACTCACCCACTAAAGCAAGTGTCTGTCCAGCCTCCACATCGAAATTCACGTCTCGCACGACTGAGTCCGCCGTGCCGAAACCGATGCTGAGATCTCTGACAGACAACAACGCAGTCATTCGGGTTTTCCACCCGTTTGGCCGTAGATGAGCATCGGCTTTTTATTCTCCCCGTTTTTTTGACTTACTGTCGCGCGGTTTCACCCGACTCGTCAAACCCGTTCTTAGGCTGAAATGTCGCGGGAATGTGAAACTTTCGCCTCTACAACTACACAAACAGTTGAGTTTTTGCCATCAAGTTCGTGACCAGCACCATTTAAGCTGGCGTTGAGTATCAAAGAGAGAATCCCCTGTGTCCGAAAACCAAAGCCGACTTGATCTGTTTATTGACCGCATGGTGTCGCAACGCGCCTGCCTGGATTTTGCAATCGAGCAGACAAGAGGCATGTCCGGGCCGGTGTTCGAGCTGGGCCTGGGTAACGGTCGAACCTACCACCACATGATCCAGTACATTCAGAATCGCCCAGTTTTCGTGTTCGAACGCGCGGTGGCTTCACATCCCGACTCAACCCCGCCCGAGGGTCGGGTGATTTTGGGCGATGTGCGGGACACTCTGCCAGCCTCTGTGGATCGGTTTGGTGCGACGGCCAGCCTGATCCATGCAGATCTGGGTGGGCACAATCGCGAAAAGAACGACGCCTTCGCGCGGTTTGTTTCGCCTTTGATTGAACCGCTTCTGGCGCCGGGTGGCCTGATGGTTTCCAGTGATCGAATGTATTTCAATGCGCTGACAGAATTGCCCTTGCCCGAGGGCGCGGTCGAGGGGCGCTGTTTTATCTACCGGCGGTGACGCCTTAGGCGCGTCCGGGTCCACCAAAAGGTTAAGCAAACCGGAGGAACGCAATGCAGGCCATCCTGACGCTGAACGCGGGAAGTTCGACCATCAAATTCGGAGTTTACCAGGCCGACGCTGAACCCGAATTGCTGTGGCACGGGCAGGTGGACAATCTGGGGCCGGTCGCCCAATTGCAAATCAACGGCGACGGGTTTCATGAGACACGTGAGATCGGGCCTGCTGACCACGCGGCCGGGGTCGCGGCGATCTTGCAGAACATCGAGCCTCTGCTTCAATCGGATCTAATTGTCGGTGTGGGCCACCGCATTGTCCACGGCGGACAGACCTTCGAAGGGCCCACGGTTCTGGATGATCACGTGCTGGCCCAACTTGAAACGCTCTCGTCACTGGCCCCGTTGCATCAGCCCCACAATCTGGCGGCCGTCCGCGCTGCGCGAACGGCCTTCCCGAGTGCGTTGCAGATTGGGTGTTTTGACACCTCCTTTCACGTCGGCCATCCGTTTGTAAACGATGCCTTCGCCATCCCGCGCCGTTTCTATGAGAAAGGCGTTCGGCGCTATGGGTTCCACGGACTGTCCTACGACTACATTACCGGCAAGATGGCTGAGGATTTCCCGGATCTGGCCGCAGGCCGGGTGGTGATCGCGCATCTGGGTAACGGGGCCTCGATGTGCGCTGTGGCCAACGGAAAGAGTATCGGCTCAACCATGGGTTTTTCCGCGCTTGATGGGCTGCCAATGGGAACCCGTTGTGGTCAGCTTGATCCCGGCGTGTTGCTCTATCTGATGGAGCAAGGTCACTCTGCCGAAGCGATAACGCATATCCTCTACAAGAAAAGTGGCCTGCTTGGTCTCAGCGGAATCAGCCACGATATGCGCACATTGCTGGAAAGCGATGACCCACATGCACGTGAGGCGATAGACTACTATGTCTTCCGGATCAGGCGGGAGCTGGGTGCGATGGCGGCCGTTCTGGGAGGGGTGGATGCCGTCGTGTTCTGCGGCGGCATTGGTGAGAACGCTGCGCCTATTCGCCAGAGCGTGCTGGATGGGATGGGATTTCTCAACATCCATCTGGATGCCGAGGCCAACGCCCAAAACGCGACGGTGATTTCAGATGGCGGTATACCCGTGCTCGTGATCCAGACCGACGAAGAACGGGTGATCGCGCGGGCGGTCGCCAAGGCTTTGAGCTAAACACGACAGAGGGAAAACGGATGATCTTTTACGACTGCGCCACCGCTCCGAACCCGCGCCGCGCGCGTATGTTCATTGCCGAAAAAGGCTTGGAGATCGAAACTCGGCAAATCTCGATTGCAGAGGGAGAGCAGCTGAGCGATGCTTTTCGCGCCGTTAACCCTCGGGCCACGATCCCTGTGCTGGTGACCGATGAAGGCATGGTTCTGACCGAGAACCTTGGGATTGCTGCGTATCTTGAGGCGCAGAGCCCGGAACCCCCGTTGATGGGCAAGACGCCGGATGAAAAGGGCCGTGTTCTGATGTGGAACGCAATCGCCGAGCAGCAAGGCGGCATGCCCATTGCCGAAGCCCTGCGCAACGGCCATCCTGCTTTCAAGGATCGTCCTATTCCGGGACCAGAGAACTATCCTCAGATCCCCGAGCTTGCGCAACGGGGTCGCGACAGGGTGGGGGCGTTCTTCGATTTGCTCGAGGACCATTTGCAGCACAGCCCGTTTATGGCGGGAGAGGACTTTACCCTCGCCGATATAACCGGGTTCGTCTTTGTCGATTTCGCTCGCGTGATCAAAATGCGTATCCCGGAAGCTAATACCGCGACTCAAGCCTGGTTCGACAGGATCAAATCCCGGCCCAGCGCCAGCCTTTAAAAGGCACCTGAATTGGCTGACACAAGCTTGTGCTCGATACTGTACAGAAATGTCTAGACAGAAGTGAACAGTACCTCTAGCGTTTCACCCGAGTCGTGCAGCGGAGGGCAGGATGAAATCTCAGTATCGCGTTGTGGTCATCGGGGGCGGGGTCGTTGGGGCCTCGGTCTTGTATCATCTGGCCAAGTTCGGCTGGTCGGACGTCGTCATGTTGGAGCGGCGGAGGCTGGCCTCGGGGTCATCCTGGCACGCGGCGGGTGGTATTCACGCGCTGAACGCGGACCCGAATATGGCGTCCTTGCAGGCCTATACCATTGACCTGCTGAGCGAGATCGAAAAGGAATCCGGCCAGAATATCGGCTTGCACATGACTGGTGGTTTGACGCTGGCTGGAACCCCGGAACGCTGGGAATGGCTACAGGCTAACTACCGTATCTTCCAATCCATCGGCATAGGTGATTGCGAACTTCTGACCCCGGAAGAGGCGCAAAAACGCTGTCCGATCATGTCCACCGATGGCGTGTTGGGCGCGATGTGGGCGGATCGCGAAGGCTATATCGATACGACCGGCACGGTGCAGGCCTACGCGACGGCGGCAAAGAAGCGTGGCGCAGAATATTATGAGGAAACCAAGGTCGAAAGCCTGACGCAGACCGCCGATGGCTGGCAAGTCGTAACCGACAAGGGCACAATCACCTGCGAGCATGTAGTGAACGCGGCAGGCCTTTGGGCCAAGCAGGTGGGCCGGATGGCCGGAGTGGAGCTGCCGGTCTCTCCGCTCAAACACCACTACCTGATTACTGATACGGTCCCCGAAGTTGCCGAGGCCGAGTTCGAGATGCCCATGACTGTCGACCTCGAAGGCTTCACCTATATGCGGCAGGATCAGAAGGGCGTTCTGGTCGGGATCTACGAGGTCGACCATGAACACTGGGCCATGGACGGCGCGCCCTGGAACTATGGTGAGGAGCTGTTTCAAGAACAGCTCGATCGCATTGAGAACGAATTGACACTGGGCTTTGAGCGGTATCCCTCGATCCAGAATGTCGGCATCAAGACATGGGTCAATGGCGCGTTCACCTTCTCGCCCGACGGCAACCCTCTGGTAGGTCCAGTTCCGGGCAAGCGGGGTTACTGGTCGGCCTGCGCCGTTATGGCTGGGTTCTTGCAGGGCGGCGGCGTTGGCAAAACTCTGGCTGAGTGGATGATCCACGGTGAGCCCGAGGCCGACGCGTGGCCAATGGACGTCGCCCGCTATGGTGATTTCGCGCAGAACAAACGCTACATTCGCGAAACGACCGGTCAGTTCTACTCGCGCCGTTTCGTGATGACCTACCCGAATGAGCAACTGCCGGCAGGCCGTCCGCTGAAGATGGCCCCGGCGCATGATGCGATGACCGAAGCCGGGTGCAATTGGGGCGTCAGCTGGGATCTTGAGGTGCCGCTGTATTTCGCCCCCAAACGGTTCGAAGAGACGCCGACGCTCAAGCGGTCGAACGCCCATGATATCGTGGCCGAGGAATGCAAGGTGATCCGCGAAGGCGCTGGCCTGCTGGACATCTCGGGCTTTTCCCGGTTCGAAGTCTCAGGACCAAATGCCGAGGCGTGGTTGGACAAGGTCATGGCCTCAAAACTGCCCGCGCCGGGCCGAGCCAAGCTGGCCCCGATGCTGGGAGAAAACGGGCGGCTCAAAGGGGACCTGACCGTGTTGAACTGGGGCGATGGCACCTGGTGGATCATGGGCAGCTATTACCTGCGGGCCTGGCATATGCGCTGGTTCGACGACCATATGATGGACGGTGTCACAATCCGTGATCTGGGCGAGGAATATTGCGGCTTTGCCGTGGTCGGCCCGAAATCGCAGGCGGTGGTTGAGAAGCTGGCGGAACAGGATGTCTCGGACCTAAAGTTCATGGGTTGTAGAGATTTCGATATCGGTCTGGTCCGCGCCCGCGTCGCCCGCATGTCTGTAACCGGCGAAAAGGGCTATGAGATCAACTGTCGCTATGGCGATCACATCAAGCTGCGCCGGATGCTGTTGGAGGCTGGGGCTGACGAAGGTATCCGCGAGTGCGGGTTTAATGCCATGCTCTCAACCCGGTTGGAGAAGAGTTTCGGAATCTGGTCAGCTGAATTCACCCAAGCCTATACGCCGGGCATGACCGGAATGGATCGCTGGATCGACTGGGACAAGGATTTCGTCGGAAAAGAGGCAGCTTTGGTCGAGCGTAATGGCAATGGCCCGGCGCAGCTTCAGGTGACGCTTGAGGTCGATGCCGCGGATGCCGACGCCAGCGGGTATGAGCCGATTTGGTCCAATGGCGAACGCGTGGGTTTTGTCACCTCGGGCGGCTACGGGCACTACACGGGCAAGTCTCTGGCTATGGCACTGATCAATCGCGAAAAAGCCGAACCCGGGACGGAACTGACCGTGCATGTGGTTGGTGTGGAACGGCCTGCGCGCGTGGTTGCGCCATCTCCTTACGATCCGCAGGGCAAGGCGATGAGGGGCTGATGGTGATCTCACAAACATCCGAGCGTGGTCGGCGACGGCGCGGGCGGGGTGCAGAAGCCGCCCCACCTCCCTCGCGCGATGTGAACTACCGCCAGCTGAGCAACCCTTTCCCGCAGATGGAGGTGTTCCCCGAAGATCAGATCGCGGACATGCATGAGACAGCGCTGCGTGTGTTGCAGGAACTTGGGGTGAGAGTTCTGCTGCCTGAAGCCCGCCGCATCTTTGCCAAGGCTGGTGCGTGTGTGGACGAAGACACTCAGATGGTCTTTATCGGGCGCGATCTGATTGAGGCCGCTGTGGCCTCGGCCCCCAAATCCATCGCGTGTCGCGCCGGGGCGCGAGACCGCGATTTTACGCTGGAACTGGGTTCGCTTGTATTTCAACCGGGTGCAGGTGCGCCGAACGCAACCGATCTGGAACGGGGCAGGCGACCGGCGTCGGGTCAGGACTACATCGAGTTCCTGAAGCTGACGCATCACTTCGATGTCTTCCAGATGATTTCACCGCAGGTCGAGCCGCAGGATGTGCCGACCCATCTTCGCCACTATTTCACAACGCAGGCGCAGATGGAGTTGACGGATAAGTTCCCCTTCTTCTTCTCGCGCGGCACCCCTCAGGTGATGGACAGTTTTGAGATGCTGTCTATCGCACGAGGGCTTTCGGATGATGAATTCCAGGGCAACGCGCATTGTTATACGATCATCAACACCAACAGCCCGCGCACGCTGGATATCCCTATGGCGCAAGGGCTGATCGATTTTGCGCGCCATGGTCAGATGTCGATCGTCACGCCGTTTACCCTGATGGGGGCGATGGCGCCGATCACGGTCGCGGGGGCCATCACGCTTTCCCATGCCGAGGCTCTGGCGGCTGTGACCCTGACGCAATTGACGAACCCCGGCGTGCCGGTCTGCTATGGAACCTTCACCAGCAACGTCGACATGAAATCCGGCGCTCCGGCCTTTGGGACGCCATCGCATTTTCAGGCGTCTTTGGCTGCGGGCCAACTGGCACGGTTCCTGGGCCTGCCATGGCGGTCGGCGGCTGGGTCGGCCTCGAACATCAACGACGTTCAGGCCGCGAATGAAAACCAGTTTGGCCTGTGGGGCTGTTTGATGGCCGGGGCGACGGTGATCATCCACTCGGCAGGCTGGCTCGAAGGCGGGCTGTCCGTGTCGTTTGAGAAGATGATCTGTGATGCCGAAGTACTGAACATGGTGGCCGAGCTCTGTGCTGGCGCGCAGGCCGGACAGGCCGAAATCGGCTTTGAAACCGCGCTGAGTGAGGTTGACCCCAGCGGGCATTTCTTTGCCTCGTCCCAGACGATGGAGCGCTACAATACCGAATTCTACCAGCCGCATGTCCACGACTACGCCAATTTTGGCACCTGGACCGAGCGTGGATCTGTCGATGCCAATCAGCGTGCAACAGGTGTCTGGAAAGGTATCCTGAATGATTTCAAACCGCCCGCAGGCGATAGTGATCGTCTTGGTGCCTTGCACGATTTCATCGCGAAGCGAACTGCCGAAGGCGGCGCGCCGCCGGAGAGTTGAATGAGCACCAAACCGATCCTGCACCGCGATGACCCCAAGGCCGAGCCCCTGGTCGGCAATATCAAAGTCACGCGAGATGACTGGCTGAATGTGGCGATGGACGTGCTGATCTCGGACGGGGTGGATCAGATCAAGGTCATGAACCTGGCTGAGCGCATGGCCGTGTCCCGCTCGTCTTTTTATTGGTACTTCAAATCGCGGCAGGAGCTTCTGGATGCGTTGCTGGCGCGGTGGCAGGCGACCAATACGGCGGCGTTGATCGCGCAGTCCGAGGCCCCGGCTGAGACAATTACCAGTGCGGTCTGCAACGTGCAGCGATGCGTCGTGAACACAGATCTGTTCGATACCGCGCTGGACTTTGCCATTCGGGACTGGGCCCGCAAATCGGGCAAAGTGCGCAATGCGCTGGATCAGTCCGACGCGCGGCGCCTCAAGGCGCTGCACGCGATGTTTGCGCGGTTTGGCTATTCGGACATTGAGGCCGAAACCCGGGCGCGCGTCCTTTACTACATGCAGATCGGGTATGATCTGGCGCAGCTGAACGAGCCGATGGAAACGCGGCTTTCGTTGGTGCCTCACTACTTGCATGCTTTCACAGGGGTTCAGCCTCGGGACGAGGAAATTGAAGAATTTCGCGCTTATTCCAAGCGCTTTTGGGAAGGAAAGACAGAATGAGCCAACCAGATGCAATCATAATCGGGACAGGCGTCATTGGCGCGGCCATCGCGTTCGAGATGGCCAAGGCCGGATGGAGAACCCTTTCGCTGGACCGCAATACGCAGGTCGGCCATGGCTCGACCGCAGGGTCCTGCGCGATCATCCGCATGCACTATTCAACGTTCGATGGCACGGCTTTCGCGTGGGAGGGCTACCATTATTGGCGCGATTGGGCCGAGTATCTGGGCCTGCCCGCAGATGCCAATCTGGCGCAGTTCCGCGAGACCGGGTGCCTGGTCATGAAAACAGACGCCAACGGGATGCTTGAGAAGCACATGCAAAATAGCGCGGATCTGGATTGCCCGTTCGAGGAATGGTCGCCCGAGAGGGTCACGGAACGCTTGCCGGTCTATTCTTTGGAAAGCTTCGCCCCCGCCCGCCGGATGGACGACCCGGAGTTCGGGCAACCGAACGGGCGCAAGATGCAGGGCGGCGTGTTCTGGCCTCAGGCAGGCTATGTCACCGACCCGGCGCTTTCGGCGCAGAACCTGATGGATGCGGCAATCCAGAACGGGGCTGAGTTGCGTACTGGGGCCGAGGTTGTTGAGATCCTGATCGAGGATGGGCGCGTGGCGGGTGTCAAACTGGCTACAGGCGAAGAAATTCGAGCCAAGGTTGTGGTAAACGTGGCCGGGCCGGGATCGGCCATTGTCAACGGCATGGCAGGTGTTCTGGACGACATGACCATCGAAACCCGTCCTCTGCGGCAGGAAGTGGTCCATGTTCCCGCGCCTGAGGGGTTCGATTTCGAAAACAACGGGACCATCGTCTCGGATAGTGATATCGCCTGCTACTGCCGCCCCGAGCATGGCAACCATATACTCGTGGGGTCCGAGGATCCCGAATGCGATCCGCATCAATGGTGCGAGGACGACAAGTCATATAACCGCGATTTTACAGACCAGTGGACGACGCAGGCGATGCGCTATGCGCAGCGGGTGCCGAGCCTTGGTATTCCGTCCAAAACGCGGGGTGTGGTTGATCTTTATGATGCGTCGACCGATTGGATTCCGATCTACGATAAATCCAGCCTGCCGGGGTTCTACATGGCCTGCGGCACCAGCGGGAACCAATACAAAAACGCACCGATTGCGGGCAAGATGATGACGGCTCTGATCGACTATTGCGAGGGCGGCGCAGACCACGATGCCGAACCGCTGCAGTTTGAACTGCCTTATATCAAGCGTGTGATTGATGTTGGGTTCTATTCGCGCAACCGTCCGATCAACGAAGAAAGCAGTTTTTCGGTCTTGGGGTAGTCAGCCCGACAATTGGCCCTAACATCACGTGGACGCGAAAAGGAGCGGATACGTGATGCCTCAGACGCCAAACAAAATCCTGATCCTTGGCAGTGCGCCGTCAGCGGTAGCCGCCCGGGATTGGGACCGGACACCGTTCACGCATATTGTGGCCATCAACAACGCATGGCGCATTCGTCCAGATTGGGACATCCTGATCCACCCTGAGGACTTTCCGCCGGAAAACCGACCCGCAACCCTGTCGAAAGACCAAAGGATCGTGACAGCCGAAGACTACGTGCCTCGGCAAAACGCTTATGGTGGTTTTGTCTATGCGGGGGGCACCATGGCGTTTACCGCTGGTTATTGGGCGCTGTCTGCCCTCGCTCCGTCCGTGATTGCCTATTTCGGCTGCGATATGGTCTATCCCGGATCGGGTAAGACGCACTTTTATGGCAACGGAACCGCTGATCCGCTGCGTGCCGACATATCATTGCGGTCGCTTGAGGCGAAATCGGCCAGATTGGGCGTGTTTGCCGCCGCGCAGGGCTGTCGCATGGTGCGCTTGTCGGAGGGTGAAAGCAGGCTGCTCTATCCATCGCTTCGCGCGTCACGGATGGAAGACGCACCGATGCCGTCGATCGTTGGCGTGCAGGACGCGTTAGAGGCCGAAGCACGCCTCGGCTACTACGTGCCATCCGGGCGGTATTGGGAATCCGAGCAGCAGTTTGATCCTGACGAGTTGGATGCAGTCGACCGTCTTTGGATGTCCGCCTACCAAATCGCGCAAATGGACCGCGTCGCCTAAGACCTCAGACGGCGAAAGTGATCCAGGCCCAAACCATCGCAATATAGGTCAGGCTGTGCATCAGCTGGTCCAGCCCGGTTGCCCGCCAGAACGCGGCCTGATTGGGCTGTAGCTTTTTCTTGTCAGAATAGCTGGCCTTGGCAAAATCAATGTTGAAATGAATGATCCATTCCAGGGCCGATATGATCAGGATAAAGCTGATCGGTGCACCAAACAGCAAAAAAATAAGGGCCGAGCCCACAACATGCACCCCTGCATGTTGCGCGCGTCCCAAATGAAAATACTCTCCACGCCCGGTCAGCATCTTGGGCGTCTGTAGATAGAAGTCCGCGAACATATGTTTGATCTGCAACAAGCAGAGCAACAGCAACACGGCACCATAGCTTTCGGGCAAACGTATCCTCCCGATATCGTCCTAAAGGGAACTCTAGGCGCTAAAATGCGTGTAGGCAAATGAACTAGTTCACACATGCGCAAAGATTGGCACTTTGTCGGAAACTATTTGCCTAGCAAAGCAAGATTACTGTAAATTCAGACTGTTAATTTTCCGTGCATCGTTTCGAAACCGGATCATTGATCAAAAGCAGGGACAGGTTCCATAGAACGCACGATTTTCCGCTTCATCTGGAAATACTCCAAACGCGACCAGTTAATCCTGCTGGCCGTGACCTCGACGTTGTTTCCGCTGCTCTATCTCACGCTTGAGCTGCCCAAGCGCATTATTAATGACGCGATTGGTGCCTCGAGCAGCGTGGTTCAGGTTTGGGGCTACAGCCTGCAGCAGACGAATTTCCTGATCATTCTCTGCTTTGCCTTTCTGGCGGCGGTGCTGGCCCACGGCCTGATGAAAATGCGCATCAACACAATGAAAGGTGTCCTGAGCGAGCGTATGTTGCGCCGCTTTCGCTATCAGTTGATCAGCCGCGCCCTGCGTTTTCCCCAACCCTATTTCGAGCGGGTCAGCCAGGGTGAGATGGTCTCGATGATCACCGCTGAAAGCGAGCCGATGGGCGGGTTGATGGGGGATGCGATCAGCCAGCCAGTTCTGCAGGCGGGGCAGATGATCACCATCCTGTCGTTTCTGTTTCTGCAAAGCGTTTGGTTTGGTCTGGCTGCGGTGGCGCTGATCCCCGTGCAGGCCTGGTTGATTCCCAAGCTGCAGCGCCAGATCAACCTTCTCAACAAAAAGCGCATCCAGGAGGTGCGTATCCTTGCCGCCCAGATCGGCGAGAACGCGGCTGGGGCCTCGACACTGCGCGCAAATGGGGGCTGGCGGTATCGCCGGGCGATGATCTCGGATCAACTGGGACGGCTATTCGGGATCCGGTTCGAGATCTACCAGAAGAAGTTCTTTATGAAGTTCATAAACAACTTCATCTCACAGCTGACACCGTTCATGTTTTATCTGGTGGGCGGCCTGCTGGTCCTCCAAGGCTCGGTTTCTCTGGGCGCGCTGGTGGCGGCGTTGGCGGCGTATAAGGACCTCAGCTCTCCGTGGAAGGAACTGCTGACCTACTACAACCAGACGCAGGACATGTCGTTGCGCTGGGATGTTGTGATCGAACGGTTTGCGCCGGCCGGAATGCAGGATGAGGCGTTGTTTGAGGGTGAGCCAAAGACCCGCCCGCATCTTGATGGCGATATCGCTCTGGATCGGGTGTCGGTGCGCGATATGGACGGCAACCAGATCCTGGACGATCTGAACCTGACCTTCCCGCATGGCAAAACGATCGGGATCGCCGCGCCTAGTGAAGAAGACCGCCGCGCTATTGCCGAGTTGCTGACCCGTGAGATTCTGCCAAGCGCTGGGCGCGTTCGCATTGGCGAGCAGAATCTGGCCGAACTGCATCAGGGCGTCGTCGCCGCGCGGATCGGCTATGCGTCATCGCGACCGGTGATGTTTCAGGGATCGCTGGGCGACAATGTGATGATGCCGATGCGCTACAAGCCCCTGTCGGAGGGGGGCGATGATCCCGGATTCGCCGAAACCTTGCGGGCGGGCAACAGCGCCGACCCTTTCAAGGCTGAGTGGCTGGACCCGTCTCTCGCTGGGCTGGAATCGGCGGATGCCCTGCGAGATTGGTGGCTGCAACTGATTGATGGAATGGGGTCAGGCGCGGCCTTGTTCCAGCGCGGGGCCGAGCAGGTTTTCGACGCTGCACTGCATCCGGAACTGGCGCAGAAACTGGTCAAGCTGCGACCGTTGGTGCAGCAGGCGGTGAAGAAGGCAGGGCTTGAGCAGCAGGCGCTGATCTTCGACAAGTCCACCTATAACCCGGCCTTGCCCGTGGCCGAGAACCTTCTTTTTGCCACGCCCCGTGTACCGGTCACGCAAGCGCTGTTGGCACAACAGAGGGTTTTTCTGGGTCAGTTGCGCGAACTGGGGTTGGACGAGACTCTGATCGCGCTGACCCGTGATGTGATCGACATGCTGCGCCAGATCTTTGGCCTGGATGGAACAGATCACCCGCTGTTCCGCAAGTTGGGACTTGAGGCGCAGACTTATGAAACAGCCGTCGAACTGGTCGAGCGCACCCGCAAGGAAGGCGCTGAGGGGTTGGACGACGAACAACTGGCAACATTGCTGGCGGTGCCTCTGGTCGTCTCGGCTGAACAGATCGGCCCGGCCTTTTCGGATGAGTTAAAGGATCGTATTCTGGAGCTGCGCCACAGCCACTCGGATAAGCTCATGCGGCCGTTGATGGATGTGTTCGTGCCGCTGGACCCTGAGGCCGTCGCGCCCGGCCTGACCGTGATGGAGAACGCGCTGTTCGGCAAGGTCAGCGAGATCGGCGGCGCGCGCTCGGACGAGGTGCGCAAGCTGATAGTCGACGTTCTGGCCGAACACGGCGCGCGTCCGTTGGTGGTTGAGTTGATCTATGATGTGCCGGTCGCGCTCGGTGGGCAGAACCTGCCCGCAGTCTTTGCCGAACCCCTCGCGTTTACCCGCGCGACGATCAAGAAGCCGGACATTCTGATTTTGGAAAACGCGCTCGCCAGCTATGACATGCAGACGCAGGTCGCGGTCTACAAAAACCTGCGCGCGCTGTTGCCCGAGACCACGGTCATCTACCTGAACGACCAATTCCAAAACCCCGATGTCTTCGACATGTATGTCGAGATACGGCAAGGTCGGGTTGTCACGGATGAAGGACCGGGGGATGTGGAAGAGGATAGTGCCGCCTCGGCCGACTTGGCCCGCAAGCTGCGCGCCCTAGAGCAGACGCCGCTGTTTTCTGGCCTTGATCGGCGACAGTTGCGCCTGCTGGCCTTTGGTGCGCGGTGGTTTGACGCCTCTGCCGGGCAGGTGATCTTCCTCAAAGATGACCAACCGACGGATGGTGCATACGTCGTCCTCGAAGGCGAGGCGGGGTTGTATCTGCCCAAATCGGGCACGCCGGATGAGCTGATCCTACGCGTCGGCCCCGGGGCATTGGTTGGGGAGCTGGGCCTGATCCGCAAAGAGCCCCGCGCGTTGAGCATGGTGGCCGAAACCGATCTTTCCTGCTTGCGCATCGGGGAAGAGGAATTCCTGGCCGTGGTCGAAAACGACGCGGCGACGGCGTTCAAGCTGCTGCAGGTGGTTGCGGGATATGTCTCGAACTAGCGCCGTTCCGGGTTAACCCCGGAACGCTTCTCTGTCAGTCTTTCGGCTTGCAGAACAGTTGATAGAGCAACTCGATCACCTGTTTCGTGTTGCCATCCTCAAGCGAGTAAAACACCGTTTTTCCGGCGCGCCGGGTCGAGACCAAACCGTCCTCGCGCAGACGGGCTAGCATCTGGCTGACGGCGGCTTGCCGGATTTGTAAAAGCGCCTCCAGCTCTCCCACCGACTTCTCACCGTCTCCGAGGTGGCACAGGATCATCAGGCGGCCCTCATGCGCGAGCGTTTTCAGAAACGCGGCGGCACGGGCTGCGTTGTCTTTCATTTCCGCCAATCCGTCCGATGCCGGGGCTTGAGTGGTGCTGTCTTTCAGTGTCACCGGTCAACCGTTCTTCAACTAAGTCTTCTGACATTATGCCCTAAGAAACGTTATAATGTCACCCCTCAGATGCGGGAGCCCCACCCTGAAAGGCGTTGCCATTGGCATAATCGCACGGTTCTTCCTGCATCTGAAGGTGAAGCCCGTCGCCTTTGTAAGGATGCGCGCGAGCCAGATCTTCGTCCACTTCAATTCCAAGTCCGGCGGTAGTTGGAGGGGTCACGAACCCTTGCTCAACCCGGATAGAGCCCTTGATCAACTGGTCATGGAATGGCGTTTCAATGGTTTCCAGTAGCAACAGGTTCGGGATAGAGGCCGCCAGATGGATATTCGCAGCCCACTCCACCGGCCCGGCATAAAGATGCGGGGCCATTTGCGCGTTGAACACTTCGGCCATCGCAGCGACTTTCTTCATTTCCCAAATGCCGCCTGCACGCCCCAAAGCCGGTTGCAAGATCTCAGCCGCGCCCGCGCGCAGAACCGCGCCAAATTCGGCTTTGGTGGTCATGCGTTCTCCGGTCGCGACAGGTGTGCGGACGTTGCGGGCGACGCGGGCCATGTCCTCGATATTGTCGGGCGGGGTGGGTTCTTCGAACCAAAGCGGAGAGTATGGTTCAAGCGCCTGACCCAAGCGGATAGCGCCTGCAGTGTTGAACTGGCCATGGGTCCCAAACAGCAAATCGGCCTTGTCGCCCACCGCCTCGCGGATCGCTTTGCAAAACGCAACGGACAGAGAGATATCGGACATCGCAGGCATGTGCCCGCCCCGGATCGTATAGGGACCGGCGGGGTCGAACTTGACGGCGGTATAGCCCCGACGGACCGCATCTGCCGCAGCCTCAGCCGCCTGTTCGGGCGATGTCCAGAAGTCGGTCAGGTTATGCTGGGGCAGGGGGTAGAGGTAGGTATAGGCGCGAATGCGGTCATTCATCTTGCCGCCCAACAGAGCATAGACCGGGCGGTCGCGGTCTTTGCCCAGAATGTCCCAGCACGCGATCTCAAGCCCCGAGAACGCTCCCATCACAGTCAGGTCCGGGCGCTGCGTAAAACCCGATGAATAGGCGCGACGAAACATCAACTCGATGTTTTCCGGATTCTCGCCCTGCATGTGGCGGTCAAAAACGTCGCGGATCACATGGCGCATAGCGTCGGGTCCGATGGACGAGGCATAGCATTCGCCCCAGCCGGTGATGCCGGTATCCGTAGTCAGCTTGACCAAATTCCAATAGCGACCGCCCCATCCTGGGGCTGGCGGGGCCGTGACGATGATATCGAGGTCTTGCAGTTTCATCCTAGCCCTCTCGTGCTTGGTCAAAGGCAATGAGTTCGCGGTCAATCTCGGCCACCACCTCGGCGCTGCCAAAGAACGCCATGTCCGGGGCATCGACATCGTCCATGAAGGCCTGAATTTCGATCAGCGCTGGTTTGCCGTCGAAACTGCCCTCGATCTGCCAGCGGCTGCTTTGGTCCACGGGCAATTTCGACAGGTTCTCCGCGATCTGGGTGACCAGAGCTTCGGGCAGCCCAAACCGGGGATTGTTGGCGAGGCCGGTCAGGAAGGGCGGTACCTCTGCCAGATCAAAATTCAATGACGTCTCCGAGGTGGACGGCGCAGGTTTCGCCGCCTCGGGTTTGAAGAGATCGGTCAGGAAACGCAGCATCGGCCTACCTGTCGAAGAGGATCACGTTGCGCTTGGCAGATCCGGTTTTGGTATCGGCAATCGCCTCATTGATCTGTTCCAGTGACCACCGGCCCGAGACCAATTCGTCCAGCTTCAGCCGCCCCTGTTCATAGAGGTCGATCATCCAGGGGATGTCGCGCTGGATGACCACGTCGCCCATCTTTGACCCAACCAGACCCTGCCCCAGCGCGGCGAGGATCACCGGCTCATAGCTGGCTTCGTCCCCGGAATGCGGCATGCCGATCATCACGGCTTTGCCGCCCAGACCCAGATACCGTGGGGCCTGATCATAGGCAGGGATCGCGCCAACGGTGATCAGAACTGCATCTGCGCCGCGGCCGCCCAGCGCTTTGTAAGCAGCTTTCCATGGCTCTTTCAGACTGGCGAGAACGCCATGGGTGGCACCGAACTGCTTGGCGATCTCAAGCTTTTCTTCGGTCATGTCGACCGCAACGATACGGCGCGCGCCAGCGATCCGAGCGCCTTGGATGGCGTTAAGGCCCACGCCGCCCGCGCCAATCACCACTACGTCTTGCCCGGGGCGCAAACCTGCGGCGTTCACCGCTGCGCCGACCCCGGTGATCACACCACAGGACAACAGGCTGGCGAGGTCTTTGGGTAGGCTTTCGGGTATCCGAACGATCTGTCGGTGGCTGACGACGACTTTCTCGGCGAAGGCCCCGCAGGCCATCGCCTGTTCCAAAGGCCCTCCGTCGCCCGTGCGCAAAGGCCCTTTGACCGTGTCATAGGGGGTTTCGCAGATCGTAGGTTTGCCACCTGCACATGAAGGGCAAGAGCCGCAGGCCCGGATCAGTGTCACGACCACCGAGTCGCCCAGTTTGAAATCCCCTGCGGCCTCACCAACTGCGCTGACCACCCCGGCGGCCTCATGTCCATAGACAGCGGGCAGAAATCCGCCCCATGCACCGTCGGCATATGAGATGTCCGAATGGCAAATGGCCACCGCGTCCAGTGATACCTCGACTTCGCCAGTGCCGGGGGCGGCCAGTTGGACCTCTTCTATGGTCAGAGGTTCCTCGAACGCCCGGCATACGGCGGCTTTGATGGTTTGCATGTCGTCCCTCGCTTCGTTTGGTTTACGGTGGCGTGGGAATTGGCATCTCGCAAGACAGAAACCGTCACGAGTATGTCGGTATTACGCCACGGCAGGCCTAGCGCGCAGAAACAGGAAAAACCCGGCGGCCATAAGGACCAGTGCCAGGAGGAACGGTGCTCCGGGCAGGTAGAGTGACGTGTCAGGCCGGATGAACCACGCAAACACGCTGGTCATCAACAGAGGCGAGATCACCATCGACAAAGCATGCAGAGACGTCAGGACGCCCTGAAGTTCACCCTGTTGCGAGTCCGGCGTCGCGCGCGAGGTCAGCGCCTGCAGGGCGGGCGTGATCACCGCGCCCAAGGCGGTGATCGGGATCAGCATCAGGGCGATAGTGCCATTGGTCAGGAAGGCCAGTAGGGCAAAGCTGATAACTTCAAAACCCATGCCGCAGATGATGGTCATGCGTTCCCCAAGATGACGTGTCGCGGGTCGGATTAGCCCGCCCTGAACGGCGGCCATGCCGATGCCATAAACGCCGAGAGACAGCCCGATCATCTGCGGCGACCACCCGAAACGCTCGGTCGTGAAATAGGACCAGATCGCAGGGTAGACGTAGATGGACACCGAGTAGAGGAAATAAACCCACAGTAGGGGGCGAACTCCGGGCAGGGCGGCGATGGCCTTAAGCGCGTTGACGGGGTTGGCGCGTCGCAAGTTGAAGGCACGGCGGGTTTTGTCTGTGACCGTTTCGGGCATGACCATCAGTCCCAAGCCGAATGAGAGGGCTGAAAGTGCTGCAGCCGCCCAGAAAGGCGCGCGCGTTCCGTATTCGGCAAGCAGCCCACCCACCACAGGGCCCAGAACAAATCCCATGCCGAAGGCCGCGCCGAGCAGGCCAAAATTGGCGGCTTTGTCTTCGGGTTTCGAGACATCTGCCATGAAGGCAGCCGCTGTCGCGTGGGTTGCGGCTGTGATCCCGCCCACAAGACGACCGATCAAAAGCAACCAGATGCTGCCCGCGATGGCCATGACCACATAGTCCAAAGCCATCACAAACAACGAGACCAGCAAGACACGCCGACGGCCATAGGCGTCTGACAAGTTGCCCAGAATAGGCCCGAACACGAACTGCATGGCGGCAAAGGCCGTGCTGAGGATGCCTCCCCAAAGGGCGGCGTCGGCGAGCGTTCCACCCTGCACCTCGACGATCAGTTGCGGCATGATCGGCATCACAAGGCCGATACCCATCGCGTCAATCATGACGGTCAGAAGAACAAAGACAAATGGCAGACGCATGGAACCCGGCTATATGACCCATCGCTCACACTAGAGGGGCCAGCGGGATGAGGGAAGGGCGCTGTGTAGCCACCCAGGATGACGTCTCGTCAGTCAGTTACAGCTTGTCCGACAGCTCATCCAATATCTGCGCCAGATGGCGCGGGTGCGAAAAGAACGGAGAGTGTGAGCTGTCGATATCCCGCCGCAGATGTGCTGGAATTCGCTCGCTCATGTCTTTCTGATAGGCCGGAGGGATAGTGTGGTCTTCGGTGGTGCGGATATAGGCCTTTGGGACCTGGTCAAAGTGATCCCCCAATGAAAGCGGTGTGTCTTGCGGCTTGATGGCCTGCGGGCAGAGCCGGGCGAATGCATAGGGCAGGATCTCGGGCGTGCAATCATGATAGAACAGGTCCTGAACGCGGTCGGGATGCACGGTATAGGATAGCCCATCGGTGGATTTGTCGACCGCATCGCCAATGGTTTGCACCGGACCACGTCTTCGCATGTCGACCAGAGACAATCCGTCCTGCGGGACATAGGCGCAAAGATAGATCAGGGCGCGCATGGCGTTCGGGTGGGCCTCGGCTGCGGCGCTGATCGGGTAGCCGCCCCAGGAATGCCCGACGAGAATCGCGTCTGGTGTTGAGGCCGCGAGCACGGCGTCTCGGCAGCTCTCTAGCGTGACATCGCAGATTGGTGTCGGGTCCGAGCCGTGGCTGGGCATGTCGATGGCACGAGCGATGTGGCCGAACGCTTCGAGCTCGGGTATCAGGTCGCGCCAGCACCAGGCGCCGTGACAGGATCCATGGACCAATAGAAATTCGGCCAAGGGACGCTCCTTCAGATGTGACCGATCTCGGTCAGAAATTGCCGCAACAGGGCAGCGTATTCAGCGGGTTTTTCGACGCAGGGCAGGTGGCCCACCCGGCGCATCAATTCGAACCGCGAGCCGGGGATCAGGTCCACCGTTTCGCGTACCAGATCCGGCGGGGTCGAGCCGTCCTCACTGCCCGCGATCCCAAGGGTGGGCAGGCGCAGGCCGCTGGTCGGCGTGTAAAAATCGGTGCCCGCAATGGCGGCACAACAGCCCAGATACCCTTCGGCCGGTTGGCTGACCATCATCTCGCGCCATGCGAGGTGCTGGTTGGCGGCTCGAAAATCGCGCGAGAACCACCGCTCCATCGTCGCATCGGCAAGCGCCTTGATCCCGCCGCTGCGGACGGCCTCCATCCGATCCTGCCAGATTTTCGGCATCCCGATCTTGGCAGCGGTGTTCGACAGTACCAGCGCCCGGACCTGATCCATCCGTTTCACCGCCAGCCCTTGGCCAATCATACCACCAATCGACAAGCCAACGAAGACGCAATCCCGGATTTCGAGGTGATCCAGCAGCGCCTCGGCATCCCTGATCAGCGCGCCCATGGCGTAAGGCGCAGGCGGGACCGAGGATTGTCCGTGCCCCCGCTTGTCATAGCGAATGATCCGAAGCCCGTCTGGCAGATGTGGTAGCACATCGTCCCACAGGTGCAGATTGGTGCCCAGCGAGTTTGCAAACACGATGGGCGCACCGTCTGGTGCGCCATCAATCCGGTAGTTTAGCTGAACGCCACCCAGATCAGCGATCGTCATGCTTTTGTTCCTTGCTCGGCCTGTGCGTGCAGATTGCACAAACCCGATATGGGTGTCAGGTCAGGAATTCCAACGCACGCGCAAAGACGCCGGGATCAACATTTCCGCCCGAGGCGACAACGATCACGTCATCCCCTTCAATCTGGTCATTGCGGAAGAGGGCCGAGGCCAGCGACACTGCGCCGCCCGGCTCCAACACGATCTTGAGGCGCAAGAAGGCCAGCGCCATGGCGTGCAGTGCCTCGTCCTCGGTCACGGATAGGCCGGGGCCGCAGAGGCGGTTGAGGATTGGAAAGGTAATGTCACCCGGTTGCGGGGTAAGGATTGCGTCACAGATATTGCCGGCAGTTGCAGGATTGCCTTGGATCTGCCCCGCCTCCAGCGAGCGCTTGACGTCGTCGAACCCGTCTGGCTCGCACGGACGTGCGCACAGGCCAGGGGCGTGCGCCTCAAGCGCGAGCGCGATGCCCGACGTTAGACCGCCGCCGCCGCAACAGACCAGAACGTCGGCATTGCTCACGCCTGCGGCTTTGGCTTGGCGCGCGATCTCGAGCCCGGCAGTGCCTTGCCCTGCGATGACTTGGGGTTCGTCGTAGGGGCGGATCAGGGTCAGTCCGCGTTCTGAGGCCAGCGCATTGCCAATCTCTTCGCGGCTTTCCGTGGCTCGGTCGTACAGAACAACTTCACCGCCCAAGGCACGCGTGTTGTCGATCTTCAGCTGCGGCGCGTCCGAAGGCATGATGATGACCGAGGAGATTCCGTGCTTCGCCGCCGCCAAGGCCACCCCCTGCGCATGATTGCCCGAGGAATAGGCGATCACACCGCGCTGTCTTTCCGCCTCGCTCAACGCCGAGATGGCCGACCACGCGCCGCGGAATTTGAAGCTGCCGGTGTGTTGCAGGCATTCGGGTTTGACCCACACCCGCCGCCCGGCGATTTCGTCCAGAAAGGGTGAGGTCAGAAGGGGCGTCTCCCGAACATGCCCTTTCAGCCGATGGGCGGCGGCTTCGATCAGCTCTAGTGTACTCATGCTTGGTCCAGAATCTTGCGAATAACGGTGAGGGATTGCGGCTCGTCCAGAAAGGGTACATGGCCGCGATCCGGGACTTCAGCCGTGATCAGGCCCGGGTGGCGGGTCTGCATCTGTTTCAGTGTTTCTTGGCTCAGGATGTCCGAGTTTGCGCCGCGCAGAACGCCCGTCGGAATGCCCTTTAGCGCCTCAAAGAAGGGCCATAGGTCCGGCACAGCGCCAACTGCGGCTTGCTCCACCAGGGCCGTGCGAAGGGCCGGATCATAGCGCAAGGCCAGCCCCTCCGGCGTCTCCTGATACTGGTTCTCGGCCTGTATGCGCCAAGTTTCCAAGGGGACTCCGGGGAAATACGGCTCCATCACTGCCTTCAGGACGGCGGCGGCCTCGTCAAAAGTCTTGGAGTTGGGTGCTACGCCCACGTAATCCATGATCCGAGCGATACCTGTGGGTTCGATCACTGGACCCACGTCATTGAGGATCACGCCTGCCAGCCGGTCCGGCTGCAGTGTCGCGAGCGTCATCGCAACCATCCCGCCGCGCGACGTGCCCAAAACCACCACTCGGTCAAGGTCCAGATGGTCCAGCAGCTCGACGACATCCTGAGTTTCGCGCAGGACGTTGTAGTTCGCGTGGTTCGGATCATGATCCGACTGCCCGCGCCCCCGCGCATCCAATGTGATCAGGCGGGTATCGTCCATATGCGGTGCGAGAAGCGAGAAATCGCGCCCGTTGCGCGTCAGTCCGGCCAGACAAAGAAGAGGAACGCCAGCGCCACTATCCTCATAGTGCAGCCGAATCCCGTCAGACGTTTTGAATTCACCCATTACAGCCCGGCCAGTTCGGGGATTGAGGTCAGGTCAGACAGAACATGCGCCGGTTTCCACGGCAGTCGATCCATCGGTTCGCCAGCGCGATTGACCCATGCGGTAACAAAGCCGTATCCGCTTGCCCCGGCAGCGTCCCAACCGTTGGAACTGACGAACAGAACCTCATCGCGGGCACATCCGAACCGGCCCTGCACAAGATCATAGACCTTGGCGTGGGGTTTGAAGATACCGACGCTTTCGACCGACAGCACATCGTCCAAAACATCGCCAATACCGGCCGATTGCACCGCGCCATCCAACATGGGAGGCGACCCGTTCGACAGAATCGCCGTCTGCAACCCGCCCTGTTTCAGGGCCTGCAGCATCTGGGGCACCTCGGGATAGGCGCGCAGCTCCCAATACAAATCCAGCAGCCGTTGGCGCAGTTTGCCGTCCCCTTGCAGCCCCGTCGCCTCGAGCGCCCAGTCCAACCCGTCTTGTGTGACATCCCAGAAATCGCAATGAGCGTCTGCGACGGCGCGCAGCCATGTGTATTGCAATTGCTTCAGCCGCCAGTGATTTGCCAAATCCGGCCATGTATCGCGGAGAGCCTCAAAGCCCGGCTCGGCAGCGGCTTGACGTGCCGCAGCGGCTACATCGAACAATGTGCCATAGGCGTCAAATACACAGGTCGTGATTGCCATCTGCTCTCTCCACTTTTTCTGGCGCAAGGTGGCACAAGAGGGCGGTGCAGGAAAGAGCCAAGGTCCAACAACATTTTGTCAGGCGCGGGATAGTCAGGCGCAGTGCCAGTAGCAGTTTGCACTTTTGCCGATGCGAGAGACCAGGCATTTCTTCCGGCAGTCTCAATGCTAACGAGACGTGCTCATCCCCTGTCGCTCAAGGAAGCAAAACCAATCCGACAATGATCTGAGATTTGGTGGAGCCTAGGGGAGTCGAACCCCTGACCTCTTGCATGCCATGCAAGCGCTCTCCCAACTGAGCTAAGGCCCCTTCCAAGTACTGCCGAGGCAGTGGGCGGACGTTTATGAGACAGCGCGCACGAGTGCAAGAGCAAAATTTGAATTCTGCGAAAAACTCTGCGCGGCTTTGCACAACGAAAAAGGGCGGCCAGTGGCCGCCCCTATATCGGATCAGTTTTCGTCTTCCGACGACATGTCCTTGATGTCGTCGAGCGAAACATCATCATTGCCGTCGTCATCATCGTCCAGCAGATCGTCATCCAGATCGACGTCGACATTGTCGTCATCATCCAGAACCAGATCATCCTCGGATGCGTTTTCGCGCGCTTTCTTGGTTGCCGCATCTTCGGCATCGGCGGCGATCATCCGGCTCTTGCCGGTTTCAAGTTCCACGATCTCGCCCGTGTAGGGGCTGACGATCGGGTCTTTGTTCAGGTCATAAAACCGCTTACCGGTGGTCGGACAAACGCGCTTTACGCCCCATTCTTCCTTGGGCATGTCAAATCCCCTTGATATCAGGTGAGTCGTCTAAAAGATTCAGTTCACCTGCCACAGGCGGCGGGTGCTGTCAAAGCCTTTGCGCGGAAGAGGACGGGATATGGGGGAACACGCTTTGCCGGGCAGGCCGCCAGTGCCGCTGACGCTGCGCAAATCCGCGCGGGCGCGACGGATCAGTCTGCGGATTTCCCAATTGGACGGACGAGTTACCCTGACTTATCCAAACGGCGTGCCCGAGGTCGAGGCGTTGAACTTCGCGCGTAGCAAGGAAGATTGGATCCGCCAGAACCTGGCGGGTCAGCCCGAGAGGGAAGACGTACGCGTCGGCGGCCTGATCCCTGTCGAAGGCGTTGAACGCCGAATCGTCCCGGCAACCGGTCGGCGCGTTCAGTTGGGCGCGGACAAGGTGGCTGTCCCGGCAGGGGCTGAGGGGCGTCGATTGGCCCGCTTCCTCAAAGAACTTGCGCGGGATCGTTTGAGCGAGGCCTGTGATGACTACGCCGCCATTCTGGGCCGGTCCTACACGACCCTGTCAATGCGGGACACGCGGTCGCGCTGGGGGTCGTGCAGTTCCCACGGCGGGTTGATGTTCTCGTGGCGCTTGATTTTGGCTCCGCCCGAAGTTCTGCACTATGTCGCTGCGCATGAGGTGGCGCATCTGGCGGAGATGAACCACTCGCCGGCTTTCTGGGCGCAGGTGGAGCGTATTTTCGGTCCCTATGATACACCGCGTCGCTGGTTGAGGGACAACGGAGCCGTGTTACATCGCTTCCGATTTGACGGGCCAGCGAGTTGACGTCACCGAATTTTGTGATCACATGAGGCCATGATAACGACACGGCCCACAGACTCGAGCATCGCAACGCATGATCGGGTCTATCGCACCCTGAGATCGCGCATCCTGCACGGAGAGATTGCGCCGGGCGAGGCTTTGACCCTCAGGGGAATCGGCAAGGAATTCGGCGTCTCGATGACGCCGGCGCGCGAAGCGGTGCGCCGACTGGCGGCTGAAGGGGCTTTATTTTTGTCGTCATCGGGGCGCGTCTCGACGCCCGAGCTGACAAATGACCGGATAGAAGAGCTGGCAGCCCTAAGGGCGCTGCTGGAGGTTGAGTTGGCCAGCCGTGCTTTGCCTCGCGCGCATATGGCGCTGATCGACCGGTTGCAGAGCATAAATATGAATGTCGCCGAGATGGTGACCAAGCGCGACGCGGTGGGCTATATCCGAACGAACCTGGAATTTCATCGGACGCTCTACCTGCGTGCGCAGGCGCCTGCGATGCTGGCCATGGCGGAAACTGTTTGGCTTCAGCTTGGCCCTACCATGCGTGCGCTTTATGGCCGTTTGCGGCGCACCGAGCCGCCGCATTATCACAAGCTAATCATTGCCGCGCTGAAGGCGGGGGACGAGCCGGGCCTGCGCCTCGCGGTCCGCTCGGACGTGACACAAGGCTTGCGGTTGCTGGTTAGCTAGATCGTTTGCGTTTGATTTGAATCGAAATACGCTGCTTCTCCCCACGGTCGACGCGCATTTCGATGGTCTTACCTAAAGTGAAACGCAAAATGCTCTAGGCGGCCAATTGCCGAACGGCCTTTTTGGCGGTCACTGTGACCGGTCTTTCTGGTTTGCGCGCACGGACTGCGCTACGCTAAAGCAAATCACAAACCAGAGCAGATTTCAGTCATGATCAATAGACGCAGTTTTTCACTCGGCCTCGGTGCGGCGTTTTTGGCGGCGTGCAGTGATGCGACCATTCCGGCGCGCGCGCCTGCATCCCGAATGCAGCCTGTTTCCAATGCGGGTTACGATGCCTGGGTGGCGGGTTTCAAATCCCGCGCTTCCTCACAGGGCATCTCACAATCCACGCTGAACCGCGCTTTTCAGGGGGCAGGCTATCTGCCCGGCGTGATCGAACGGGACCGCAATCAGGTCGAGTTCAAACGCTCGCTTGAGGACTATTTGGCCATCGCTGCCTCGGATGAGCGGATCAGTACCGGTAAAAAGATGCTGCAACGCCATAACGGTGTTCTGTCGCAGATCGAGGCGCAATATGGCGTCGACAAAGAGGTCGTCGTGGCCGTATGGGGGCTGGAAAGCCGCTATGGCGCGCGCCGCGGTGATGTGCCGGTGATCTCGGCAACCTCGACCTTGGCCTATGACGGGCGGCGCGGTGCGTTTTTCGAAAAGCAATTGATCGCGGCCTTACAGATTATTCAGGCGGGCGACACCTCGGCGGACAACATGACCGGCAGCTGGGCGGGCGCGATGGGGCATACGCAGTTCATTCCGACCTCGTATCTGGCTTATGCGGTCGATTTCACCGGTGATGGGCGACGCGATATCTGGTCCGAGGATCCGTCGGACTCACTGGCTTCAACCGCTGCCTATCTGTCGCGCGCGGGTTGGGTGCGTGGTCAGCCCTGGGGCGGAGAGGTCGGCACCGTTTCCGGCACGCCCGTCGCGGTCTTGCAGCCGCAGGTTCCCGGCCCAAAGATCGCCGTGTTCCGCAATTTCAACGTGATCAAACGCTATAACAACTCGGACAGCTACGCGATCGGCGTGGGCCATCTTTCCGACAGGATCGCCGGCGGCGCGCCGTTCAAGGCATCGTTCGGACCGGATGAAACAGGGCTCACACTGGAAGATCGCAAAGAGTTGCAACGCCGCCTGACTTCGGCCGGGTTCGATACAGAAGGCGCGGACGGCGTGATCGGCAAGAAATCCGAAGCCGCGATTAGTGGCTATCAGCGCGCAAACGGTCTGCCGGTCACCGGCAAGCCTTCGGTTGAGCTGTTGCGCCGGTTGGGCGGCTGACGGTTTACGCCGCCAGCCCTTTTGAGCCGATATCCAGGAACTTCTGACGGCGATCCTTGATCAGGGCCGCCGCATCCTTACCGTCCAGCTCTTTCAGCATAGCCGCAATGGCGGAACGGACCGATTCAATTGCAGCCGGACGATCGCGATGGGCGCCGCCTTTTGGTTCGGTGATGATGCGATCGCAGACACCCAAATTGTAAAGGTCCTGCGCGGTCAGGCGCAGTGCCTCGGCGGCCTCACGCATCTTCTCGGCGTCTTTCCAAAGAATCGAGGCACAGCCTTCGGGAGAGATCACCGAATAGACTGAATGCTCCAGCATCGCGACGCGGTTCGCGGTGGCAAAGGCCACAGCCCCGCCAGAGCCACCTTCACCGATGATGACCGAAACCAGAGGCACTCCGATTTTCAGGCACATCTCGGTCGACCGGGCAATCGCTTCGGACTGACCGCGCTCCTCTGCGCCCTTGCCGGGGTAGGCCCCTGCGGTGTCGATCAGGGTCACGACCGGCAGACCAAACCGCCCGGCCATCTCCATCAGGCGGACGGCTTTGCGGTAGCCTTCAGGGCGGGCCATGCCGAAATTCCGCTCGATCCGCGACTTGGTATCCGAACCTTTTTCATGGCCGATCACCATCACCGGCTGGTCGTTGAACCGCGCCAACCCGCCGATCACAGCCAGATCGTCGGCAAAGTTGCGATCCCCGGCCAGCGGAGTGAACTCGGTAAAAAGCTCTTTGACATAATCCTGACAATGAGGCCGCTCGGGGTGACGTGCGACCTGACATTTCCGCCAAGGGGTCAGATCGGCATACAGCTCATCCAGCAGCTTGGCGGCTTTTGCGTCCAGAGCTGAGGCTTCTTCGGCCACATCCATCTCTTCATTTGCGCGGGCCAGGGCGCGCAGCTCTTCTGCTTTGCCTTCGATCTCGGCCAGCGGTTTTTCGAAATCCAGATACTGGGTCATGACGCCTCTCAACGCGGAAGTTCCCTGCTATATGACGCGTGGTCGCTTGGGATGCAACTCAGCAAGATTTGTGAGAGCCGATTATGCGACCACGATTGGGCAGAGAGAAGGAAGGGATGCCAGATGGCAACCAGTTACGAGGACCGCATCCTGCGGGTGCTGACCTATATCCACGAACACCCCGATGGGGATTTGTCACTGGATGCGCTGGCTGATGTCGCCGCGATGTCGCGGTTTCATTGGCACCGCGTGTTCCGCGCATTGACAGGCGAAACCTGCGCTCAGGCGGTGCGACGGATCAGGTTGCACCGTGCGGCGGTCCAACTGGTCCGGTCAGGTACCTCGGTTTCACAGGTTGCGCATTCCGTTGGCTACCCCAACCCGAACTCTTTCATCCGGGCCTTTACCGAGGCCTATGGTAGTAGCCCCGCGGCCTTTCGCAAGGCCGGTCAGTTTCTGCCAGCCCATCCAAACTTCAAAACCGGAGGATATCCGATGCATCCCGTGACCACCCGAACCGAACCCGCCCGCCGCGTGATCGCTCTGCCGCACAAAGGCGCATATTCCGAAATTGGCAAGAGCTTTGAAGCGTTCGGCGCACTGTGCGAATCCCGTCAACTTTGGCCGCAGGTTGGCCCTGTGGTTGGTATCTACTTTGACAGCCCCGATGAGGTGCCAGAGGATCAGTTGCGCAGCTATGCCGGGGCCGAATTTCGTGGGGAAGGCACCCCTGATGGGATGGAGGACGTGCAGATCGCCGGGGGAAAGACGGCGGTGCTGACCTACAAAGGACCCTATTCTGGCCTAGAGGCCGCCTACCACAGTCTGTTCGGGAATTGGTTGCCTGAATCAGGGAAAGAGCCAGCAGATCAACCCTGCTATGAGATCTACCTCAACGATCCGCGCGAAACTGCGCCCGAGGATCTGTTGACCGAGATCTGCCTGCCGCTGAAGTGATCAGCTCGGCCACAATACCGGATAGAGTGAGGCCACAAGCAGGGCTGCCATTGTCCAGTTGAACACCACCAACCGGCGCGGATTCGTCAGGAGCCGCGCCATTTGTTGCCCCAGAACCGTCCAGGTGCTGACCGAGGGCAAGTTGACCGCTCCGAACACAAGCGCGACGATGATGATGACATTGAGGGTCTGCCCTGGCGCATAAGCCGTTGTCGCGGTCAGCGCCATCGCCCAGGCCTTTGGATTGACCCATTGAAAGGCGGCGGCCTGTAGAAAGCTCATCGGCGTGCCTACGTCAGCGCCTTTCTCAGCCGGTGCGGCATGCGCGATCTTCCACGCCAGATACAACAGATACGCGACCGAGGCCGCCTTCAGTACCGTGTAGCTGACCGGGTATTGGTTGAACACCTGAACCAAACCTGCACCAACCAGCAGCACCATGAAGGTGAAGCCAAGCCCGATACCCAACATATGCGGAATCGTACGCCGAAAGCCGAAATTGGCGCCAGATGCCATCAGCATCAAGTTGTTCGGTCCCGGTGTAATGGACGAGACGAAGGCAAAGGCGATCAGGGCCAGAAGGATGTCGTAGGTCATGCGGGGGATATTTACCCCAAATGGCGCAAATGAAATTGCGTTATTGTGCGTGAATGATCTAGTTTGACAACTAATGACTAAAATGGATCGAATAAACCGCGGAATATTGCGTGAACTCTCAACGGATGGGCGCATCAGCAATCTTGAGCTTGCGGATCGTGTCGGGCTATCTCCCTCGGCCTGTTTGCGCCGTGTGCAAGAATTGGAGAAGGCCGGAGTCATCACCGGATACCGCGCTGTTCTCGATCCGGCTGCGCTAGGGAAAGGGTTTGTTGCGTATATCGGCGTCGGTCTAGGAGAGCATACAAAGGCCGCTCAGGAAGGCTTTGAACGGGCCCTACAGCGCGCACCCGAGGTGGTGGAATGCCACAATATCACCGGTACGATCGAATATCTTTTGCGCGTGGAATGCGCGGACCTTCCATCGTATAAGATTTTTCACACCGACGTGCTGGGAACACTGCCCCATGTCACGTCGATCACGTCATATGTGGTCATGGGTTCGCCGAAGGATTTGAGAGCGTAGCTTGCCTTTCGCGCTGGCATCACACCCTTGCGAGGTAAAAGCTCAGGTCTTAGGGTCTTTGGCAAAGACGCCCAAGACAAAATGGGCGCGTATACTGGGAGACCACTATGAACCATCTTCAAATTGGGTTGATCGCGTCCGCGCTAACCATTCTTGCTGGACACGTCGGGGCGGCGCCGCTCAAGCTGGAACCGGCTAACCCGCAACCTGGCAATGTGCAATCCGGCCTCAATGTGAAATATGCATGGAACGGAACGCAGCGCAAAATTCGCGATCTGAGCCACGCCAAGTCCTTACTGCCTAATGCCGAAGTCGGCACACCTCTGCTTGGATTAGACTACCGAGACACTAACAAGGGTGACCCTGTTCTGACTTTCGGGGAATCCGTCAACGTCGTGGCTGATATCAACGGCTACATTCGCTTTGATTCCCCTGGCATTTATGAGCTTGAAACATGGTCCAATGATGGGCTCGAGGCATTTGTCGGAGGGCAGCAAATCGGGTTTGTTAGGGGCATTCAGGGTTGCGAGGCCAACCAAAGAACCGAAGTCGAGGTTCCGAAAGCCGGATGGTATCCACTTCACATCGTCTACTTCCAGAAGCTCGGCACCTCTTGTTTGATGATGAAATGGGGCAAGCAGGGCGAAGACTTTACTTGGACGCCTGATAGCGCATTCGGCCGCTGAAAGCAGTAACTGCAGTAGGAAGAGCGCCAAATTGGCGCTCTTTAATTTTTTGCTTTAGCCGTTCGCAGCGATCAGCACGGATTGCGCCACGATGACCTCGGCCTGCTTGATCGACGCGATGTCGACCAGACGGCCTTTGTAGACTGTCGCGCCTTCACCATTGGCTTTGGCCTGTTCCATCGCGGCCAGGATTTCGCGCGCCTCGGAGACAGCCTCATCCGACGGTGTGAAGACCTGATTGGCCAGAGCGATCTGTTTGGGGTGAATCGCCCATTTGCCGACCATACCCAAAGTGGCCGAGCGTTTGGCTTGTGCGATATAGCCCTCATCGTCGCTGAAGTCACCAAAGGGTCCATCGACCGGCAGAACGCCATGGGTGCGGCACGCGGCGACGATGGCCGCTTGCGCCCAATGCCATGGGTCTGACCAATGCTTTTCACCTTCGCGTAGCATGTAGTAGTTCTCTTGCGTGCCGCCGATCCCGGTGGTTTGCATGCCCATGGAAGCGGCGAAATCCGCAGCACCCAAGCTCATCGCCTGCATCCGGGGCGATGAGGCTGCAATTTCCTCGACATGGGCAATGCCAGCCGCGGATTCGATGATAACTTCAAACGAGATCGGCTTGCTCCGACCCTTGGCGCGCTCAATTGCGGTGACCAGAGCGTCTACGGCGTAGACATCTGCTGCGCAGCCGACCTTGGGGATCATGATCTGGTCGAGGCGCTCTCCGGCCTGTTCCAGAACGTCCACCACATCGCGGTACCAATAGGGCGTATCCAGCCCGTTGATACGCACGGACATGTATTTGTTGCCCCAATCGACGGTTTTCAGCGCCTCGATGACATTAGCGCGGGCGACGTCCTTGTCAGAGGGTGCAACCGAATCCTCAAGGTCCAGGTTGATCACATCCGCAGCAGAGGCCGACATCTTCGGGAACAGCTTTGTGTTCGAGCCTGGGCCGAACAACTGGCAACGGTTTGGTCGCGCCGGAGCGGCGGGTTGGATGCGGAAACTCATCGGGACCTCGCAAGAGTAATGAAGTTACGTTTTGGTTCTCGTTCGGGATATTAAATTGCGCAATGCGGCGCAAGGGTCATTGTGCGGATGCGGCAATGCGTGCGCAGCATTTCTTGCGCATGGCGCAGTTTGCGGGTGCTGAAAGATTGTTCAGTTTAAAAACTTCGAAGAATTTTGCGATCAGACATCAAAATGCGCGAAAAATTATTGGTGAGGGGATGTATGTAGTGAAAATTCGCGAAACGCTCGTTCACGTGGTTCGTTAGTTTGGCGCGGAATCAAAGGAGTGCGACGCAATGATCGAGACACCGTATCTGTTGTTTTTTGGGCGATGCGCCTGACCAGTTGGCCGCTAAAGTTGCCATCGGCATCCGTGACTGGCGTCCGGAAAACGCTGTGGGCCAGTACCGCATGGAGGGTTGCAAGGCCGATCTGGGTATGACCGACATGACTTTGGCCGAGGCCAAAGAGGCCGGCGCGAAGACGCTGGTTATCGGTGTCGCCAACCGCGGCGGCGTGATCAGCGAGGCCTGGAAAATCGTTCTGATCGAGGCGCTCGAAATGGGCTATGACATCGCGTCGGGCCTGCACAACCTTTTGCGGGACGAAGGCGATCTGGTCGCGGCCGCCCAGACCCACGGCTGCACCCTGCACGATGTGCGGGTGCCGACCGTTGGATACCCCATCGCAAACGGCAAGAAACGCAGCGGCAAGCGTTGCCTGGCTGTTGGCACCGATTGCTCGGCGGGCAAGATGTATACGGCGATGTCGATGGATGCCGAGATGCGCAAGCGCGGCATGAAGTCCACCTTCCGCGCCACGGGCCAGACCGGTATTCTAATCACCGGCCAAGGTGTACCGCTCGACGCGGTTGTTGCGGACTTCATGGCGGGTGCGGTCGAATACCTGACGCCCGACAATGATGACGATCACTGGGATCACATTGAGGGGCAGGGCTCTTTGTATCACGTGTCATATTCGGGCGTCACGATGGCGCTGGTCCATGGCGGTCAACCCGATGCGCTGATCCTGTGCCATGAGCCGACCCGGACCCATATGCGCGGCCTGCCCGAGTATTCGCTGCCGACGCTGCAGCAGCTGCGCGACACGGCCCTGCCGCTTGCACGGGTTGGCAACCCGGCCTGCCAGGTTGCAGGCGTCTCGGTCAACACTCAGCACCTGAGCGAGGACGAGGCCAAGGCCTATCTGGCCAAGGTCGAGGAAGAGATGGGCCTGCCCACCACTGACCCTTACCGCTTTGGTGCCGGAAAACTGGTGGATGCTCTGTCCGCTCTGTGATCAAAGAAACCCGCCGGAGGATCGCCTCCGGCGGGCGTATTTTTGAAAAGATGAAGGAGCAGGCGCGTGCAGGTTGAGGTCTCTCGTGATGTGTTTCGGCTGGCGCAGGTGTTTACCATCTCGCGCGGGTCGCGGACCGAAGCAAAGGTTCTGACGGTTCGACTCTCGGACGGAACCCATCAGGGCTGGGGCGAATGCGTGCCTTATGCGCGCTATGACGAGACGCTCGAGTCGGTCGAGGCTGAAATCGCGGCGCTGCCTGCCGAATTCACGCGGCAATCGCTGATGGAGCTGCTGCCCGCCGGGGCCGCGCGGAACGCTGTGGACTGCGCTCTTTGGGATTTGGAGTGCAAGCGTGCGGGCAAACGTGCTTGGGACCTGGCCGGTCTGCCGGTTCCGGGGCCTGAAATCACCGCTTATACCCTGTCTTTGGCGACGCCTGAGGCGATGAAGAAGCAGGCGGCAGAAAACGCGCATCGGCCGCTATTGAAGATCAAACTGGGCACCCCGGACGACATGCCCCGGTTGGAGGCCGTGCGCACGGGCGCGCGGAAATCCAAGATCATTGTTGATGCCAACGAAGGTTGGTCGGCTGAGGTTTATGCAGATCTGGCGCCTCATCTGGTGCGGTTGGGCGTGGAACTGGTCGAACAACCCTTGCCCGCAGGCGAGGATGACGCGCTGATTGGCATGGAACGTCCGGTGCCTGTCTGTGCTGACGAATCCTGCCATGACCGGACCAGCCTGCCCAAACTGAAGGGCAAATATGATGTGGTGAACATCAAGCTCGACAAGACCGGCGGTCTGACTGAGGCTTTGCTGCTGCGCGAGGCGGCGTTGGCTGAGGGCTACAAAGTCATGGTCGGCTGCATGGTCGGCAGCTCTCTGGCCATGGCCCCTGCGACATTGCTGGCGCAGGGTGCGATGGTGACAGACCTTGACGGCCCGCTTCTGTTGGCCGAAGACCGCACCAACCCGCTTATTTTTGATGACGCCGGAGTGCATCCGCCAAGTGCGGAACTTTGGGGCTGAGGAGAGTGACATGACCCGCACCGTTTACGTGAATGGCGAATATCTGCCCGAAACAGAGGCCAAGGTATCCATCTTTGACCGTGGTTTCCTGATGGCAGATGCCGTCTATGAGGTGACCAGTGTTCTAGATGGCAAGCTGATCGACTTTGAAGGCCACGCGGTGCGCCTGAAACGTTCTTTGGACGAGCTGCAGATGGCTGAGCCTTGTACCAAGGATGAACTGCTGGATATCCACCGCAAGCTGGTCGAGTTGAACCAGATTGACGAAGGTCTGGTCTATCTGCAGGTCTCGCGCGGTAGCGATGGGGACCGGGATTTTGTGTTCCCCTCCGCCGGCACCAAGCCCACACTGGTTCTGTTCACACAGAACAAGCCAGGTCTGGCGGATAGCCCTGCGGCGCAAAAGGGCGCCAAGATCATCTCGATCGAGGATATCCGCTGGGGACGCCGTGACATCAAAACCGTGCAACTGCTCTACCCGTCGATGGGCAAGATGATGGCCAAGGCTGCCGGGTGTGATGATGCGTGGATGATCGAAGACGGTCATGTTACCGAGGGCACCAGCAACAATGCCTATTTCGTAAAGAACGGCAAGATCGTCACCCGCCCACTGTCGAATGAGATCCTGCACGGTATCACCCGCAAGGCCGTTCTACGCATGGCTGCCGAAGCGCAGATGGAGGTCGAGGAACGCCTGTTCACTATCGACGAGGCGAAAGAGGCGGATGAGGCCTTTACCACCTCGGCCAGCGCCTTTGTCATGCCAGTGGTTGAGATTGACGGCGTGGCGCTGGGAGATGGCACCCCTGGCCCAATCGCCAAACGTCTGCGCGAGATCTATCTGGACGAAAGCCGCAAGGCAGCCATTTAAGCGCGCTGGATCAGGGCCTTTTGGGTAAGGTTCTGAATAATACACATTGGTTGGCCGTAGGTCGGGCCAACCAATCCGTGCAAGAGCTTTAATTGCTCTGAGTTCTGACCCGATCCGCGATTTTCCTGCATTCTGCAGCTATCCTGCGCGCATGAAGTGTCCAGCGGTCATGTAAGCCTTCGCGAATTGCGCGGTCAGCAAGGTCGGCTGGTCATTGCAGGGGTTTTTTCGCCGATCGCCTTCAAATCAGTGTTGGATATGTCCGCCTTGCATAGCGGCTAGACCGTAACTGGGGTTGTTGGCCGCGCGACCTCTTCCTATCTGCTCGCTGTATCCAAAAGGAACACAAAATTTGCCGGGGAATACGCCTCGGTCTGAAAGGAAAGAAAATGGCACATACTGCAACACTCACCCCCTCGACCTTCAATTTCGGCGCACGCGTTTCCGCACTTATTGAACGCATCAAAGTCGCGCGGGCTCGGGCTGCCGAATACCAGCGGACCTACTCCGAACTGCAGCGGCTCAGCAATCGCGAGCTGGACGATATCGGAGTCCGTCGCTGCGATATCGCTGATATTGCGCACAAGCACGCGTACTGCGCCTGAACTCCCCCACCACTCACACGCGAAGAGGCGTCCTTTTGGGCGTCTCTTTTGCGTTTGGCGAGCTGCACATCCACGCGCCACTTGCAACGAGGGCCACAAAGCTGTAGAGCGCCCCGGTGGCATTGCGTCCACGAGAATCAAAACCAAGAAACGCCGTGTTTGGCCCATCACGCTTCGGGGTCACATCCGGCTTAGGAGAAGCGATATGAAACTGAACGAATTGCGCGATAACCCAGGCGCCGCACCGAAACGGACCCGCGTTGGCCGTGGTCCAGGCTCCGGTAAAGGTAAAATGGGTGGCCGTGGTATCAAAGGTCAGAAATCCCGTTCGGGTGTGGCCATCAACGGCTACGAAGGCGGCCAGATGCCGCTGTACCAGCGTCTTCCCAAGCGTGGCTTCAACAAGCCGAACCGCAAGGAATTCGCCGTTATCAACCTGGGCCTGATCCAGAAATTCGTCGACGCCGGTAAGCTGGACGCCAAAGCTGCGATCACCGAGGACGCTCTGGTTGCTTCGGGTCTGGTTCGTCGCAAGCTGGATGGTATCCGCGTTCTGGCGAAAGGCGAGGTGAGCGCCAAACTGAACCTGGAAGTGACAGGTGCTTCGAAAGCTGCCGTTGAGGCAGTTGAAAAAGCGGGCGGCTCACTGACGGTCACAAAAGCTGCTGCGGCAGAGTAAGCGCTTGTGAGCGGGCGAAGACCCGCTTACATAGAGCACTAAGTTTTCCCAGACGCCGCCCGAGCCGGAAAACGGTTCTGGGCGGTGTTTTCATAAGAGAGACCGATTTATGGTATCAGCAGCAGAACAAATGGCAGCCAACACAAGCTGGTCTGCCCTTGGCAAAGCCACCGATCTGCGCAACCGCATCCTGTTCACACTAGGTTTGTTGATCGTTTATCGCCTGGGCACCTTCATTCCGGTGCCGGGCATTGACGGACAAGCGCTGCGTGAATTCATGGAGCAAGCGGGGCAAGGCATCGGCGGCATGGTTTCGATGTTCACCGGCGGGGCGCTGGGTCGAATGGGTATCTTTGCCCTCGGCATCATGCCCTATATCTCGGCCTCGATCATCGTGCAGCTGCTGACATCCATGGTTCCCGCGCTCGAGCAACTCAAGAAAGAGGGCGAGCAGGGACGCAAGAAGATCAACCAATATACTCGTTTCGGTACTGTGGCGCTGGCCACCGTTCAGGCCTATGGTCTGGCCGTTTCGTTGGAATCGGGTGATCTGGCGACCGATCCGGGCCTGTTCTTCCGCATGTCGACCATGATTACTCTGGTCGGCGGCACCATGTTCCTGATGTGGCTGGGTGAGCAGATCACTGCGCGCGGCATCGGCAACGGGATCTCTCTGATCATCTTCGTCGGCATCATCGCCGAGGTTCCGGCCGCTTTGGCTCAGTTCTTTGCCTCGGGTCGTTCGGGCGCAATCAGCCCCGCCGTGATCGTTGGTGTGATTCTCATGGTCATCGTCGTGATCACCTTTGTGGTGTTCATGGAGCGCGCCCTGCGCAAGATCCACATTCAATACCCGCGCCGTCAGGCCGGTATGAAGGTTTACGAAGGCGGCTCGAGCCACCTGCCGGTCAAGGTCAACCCGTCGGGCGTTATCCCTGCGATCTTCGCCAGCTCGCTGCTGTTGCTGCCGGTGACAATCTCGACCTTCTCGTCGGGTGCGGCCAACGGTCCGGTCATGTCGTGGTTGCTGGCGAACTTTGGCCCGGGACAGCCGCTCTATCTGCTGTTCTTCGCGTCGATGATCGTGTTCTTCGCGTATTTCTATACGTTCAACGTATCTTTCAAACCGGATGACGTGGCCGACAACCTGAAGAAGCAGAACGGTTTTGTGCCCGGTATTCGCCCCGGCAAGAAAACCGCCGAGTATCTGGAATACGTGGTCAACCGCGTTCTGGTTCTGGGTTCGGCCTATCTCGCGCTGGTCTGTCTGCTGCCCGAAATCGTTCGGAACCAGTTTGCCATCCCGTTCTACTTCGGCGGCACCTCGGTTCTAATTATCGTCTCTGTAACCATGGATACGATCCAACAGGTTCAGAGCCACCTGTTGGCGCACCAATATGAAGGGCTTATCGAAAAGTCCCAACTGCGCGGCAAAGGCAAGAAACGCGGCAGAAAGGGAGCTGCTCGTCGATGAATATCATTCTGCTTGGCCCCCCGGGTGCCGGTAAAGGTACCCAGGCGCGTCATCTGGTCGAAACCCGTGGCATGGTGCAGCTTAGCACTGGTGATATGCTGCGCGAGGCTAAAGATAGCGGCACCGAAATGGGCAACCGTGTGGCCGAGGTTATGGCCAAAGGGCAGCTTGTGACCGATGAGATCGTGATCGGCCTGATCCGCGAAAAGCTGGACGCAGGCGCAGAGGGCGGTTTCATCTTTGACGGCTTCCCACGCACATTGGCGCAGGCCGACGCGCTGGGTGAGTTGCTGGACAGCACCGGCAACAGCTTGGACGCCGTGATCGAGATGGAAGTTGATGACGCTGCGCTGGTCGAACGGATCACCGCGCGTTCGACATGTGGCGGCTGTGGCGAGGTCTACAATGACATCACCAAGCCGATTCCTGCGGACGGCAGATGCTCCAATTGCGGCAAAGAGAACGACTTCAAGCGCCGCGCGGATGACAATGAGGAAAGCCTCAAGACCCGCTTGATGGAGTACTACAAGAAAACCTCGCCGCTGATCGGCTACTATTATGCCAAGGGTCAACTGACCAAGATCAACGGACTGGGCGAAATCGAAGAGGTTCAGGGCGCGATCGAAGCTGCCCTAAGGTAACACATCTTGACAATTGAATGCGTGCGTTTGACGAGGTATCACTTCGGCCAACGCGCGCATTTTTTGTTGGGAGATAGCTATGAGCCTATCGCTTAAATCGCTCGCGATGACGTCCGCTCTGACTATGGCAGCAATCGGTGCTTGTGCAGAACAGACGCCGGTGACCATCGACAACTTTGTCCGTGCGGCGACAGATATCGAATTTCGGAAGTATCTGGCGCAGTCGGGCAGCGTCAACACGCTGTTTCACGTGCGCGAGCCTACACCGTTGGATAGGCAACCGACGATCCGCATGAACCGGGATACGCTTTACAGCATGGCGGTGGTTGATATTTCGGACGGCGCTTTGCTGACCGTGCCGGAGACCGGGGATCGCTATGTCTCGGTTCAGGTTGTCAATCAGGATCACTACGTCAACGACGTGTTCCTTGGCGGTGGAACTTATGAGCTGACGGTCGAGCAGTTCGATACGCCCTACGTTGCGCTGTTGTTTCGGTACCTCGTCGACTCGGAGGACCCCGCAGACATAGCCGCAGTGACTGCATTGCAGGATGGGGTCACGCTGCAGGCCAATTCCGCGCGTCCCTTTGACGAAGCGCATTACGACAAGGATGCGTTTGAAGAGGTGTTGAGCGCCGCATTGGAGCTTGCCCGTTTCTCGCCAGACAGTACTGGCACATTCGGTTCGAAAGAGGCGGTTGACCCTGTGCGCCACCTGCTGGGAACAGCGTTCGGTTGGGGTGGCTTGCCAGAGGCGCAGGCCTTCTATCTGAACGTCGAACCGGGGCTGGAGCTGGGGGCGTACAAACTAGAAGTTCCCGCCGAAGTTCCAGTTGGCGCGTTCTGGTCGGTCAGCCTGTATAACACGGCGGGGTTCTTTGAAGAGAACGATCTGGGTGTCTACGTGATCAACTCGGTGACGGGCGACAGCAACCCGGATGGCTCGATGACGGTGCATTTCGGTAGATGTGAAGACGGCCGTGTGAATTGCCTGCCGATCATGGAGGGATGGAACTATACTGTGCGTCTCTACCAGCCCGCGCTCGAAGTGATCGACGGGACCTGGACCTTCCCTGAAATCGAGCTTGCGGAGTGAATTCGGGATCAATATGCGATCTGCGCTTGACGCGCGGGTCGCGCGACACTAATTGACGCTATCTCGGAAGAGAATCGAATTGTGCGCGGGTATTCCGTTCACATGATCATATCATAAAATGCTGAGCCCTCTGGCGACACTGCCACGGTAAGGCGTTGTGAAAAAAGGTTCTGGAGTTACGGAACCGCAACGAAAAGGAAAGTGACACGTGGCACGTATTGCCGGCGTAAACATCCCGACTGCAAAGCGGGTACCAATCGCCCTCACATATATCACCGGAATCGGCAACACCTCGGCCAAAGCGATCTGCGAAGCCGTGGGCATTGAGGCGACCCGTCGCGTCAACGAACTGTCCGACGCCGAAGTTCTGAAAATCCGCGAATTCATCGACGAAAACTTCACCGTCGAAGGCGACCTGCGTCGTGAAGTTCAAATGAACGTCAAGCGCCTGATGGATCTGGGCTGCTACCGCGGTCTGCGTCACCGCCGCAACCTGCCGGTTCGCGGTCAGCGCACCCACACCAACGCTCGTACCCGCAAAGGCCCCGCAAAGGCCATCGCTGGTAAGAAGAAATAAGGGAGGGTCTGACTGATGGCACGTGATAAGACTCGCGTTAAGCGCAAAGAGCGTAAGAACATCGCATCGGGTGTCGCCCATGTGAACTCGACCTTCAACAACACCAAGATCCTGATCTCGGACGTACAAGGCAACGCCATTTCGTGGTCGTCTGCCGGTACCATGGGCTTCAAAGGGTCGCGGAAATCGACACCCTACGCCGCTCAGATGGCTGCAGAAGACGCAGGCAAGAAGGCGCAGGAACATGGCGTCAAAACGCTGGAAGTCGAAGTTCAGGGCCCCGGTTCGGGTCGTGAATCAGCTCTGCGTGCACTGGCTGCCGTGGGCTTCAACATCACGTCGATCCGCGACGTGACTCCGATCGCTCACAACGGCTGCCGCCCGCCGAAGCGCCGCCGCGTCTAAGCGATTTCGAATTCAGCTGGGGCTGCGTTTTTGCGCGGCCCCAGCATGTCATTTTGAACCTCGGGCGTCTGCACCTTGTTGGTCATGGGGCGCGGACAGGAATGGAGGGATTACATGATCCACAAGAATTGGGCAGAATTGATCAAGCCGACCCAGCTGGACGGCAAGCCGGGCAACGACCCTGCGCGTCAGGCAACCCTGGTTGCTGAACCGCTGGAGCGTGGCTTTGGTCTGACACTGGGCAACGCTTTGCGCCGCGTCCTGATGAGCTCGCTGCAAGGTGCGGCCATCACCAGCGTTCAAATCGACAATGTCCTGCACGAGTTCTCCTCGGTTGCGGGCGTACGTGAAGACGTCACCGACATCATCCTGAACCTCAAAGGCGTGTCGCTGCGCATGGAAGTCGAAGGCCCCAAGCGCCTGTCGATCAATGCCAAAGGCCCCGCAGTTGTGACCGCTGGTGACATCAGCGAAAGCGCTGGCATTGAGGTCCTGAACCGCGATCACGTCATCTGCCACCTGGACGATGGCGCCGACCTGTTCATGGAGCTGACCGTCAACACCGGCAAGGGTTACGTCTCGGCTGAGAAGAACAAGCCGGAAGATGCACCCATCGGCCTGATCCCGATCGACGCGATCTACTCGCCGGTCAAAAAGGTTGCCTATGACGTTCAGCCGACCCGTGAAGGTCAGGTTCTGGACTATGACAAGCTGACCCTGAAGATCGAAACTGATGGTTCGATCAGTCCGGAAGATGCACTGGCCTATGCTGCGCGCATCCTGCAGGATCAGTTGTCGATCTTTGTCAACTTCGACGAGCCGGAATCGGCTGGCCGCCAGGACGAAGACGATGGTCTGGAGTTCAACCCGCTGCTGCTGAAGAAAGTCGACGAGCTGGAGCTGTCGGTCCGTTCGGCAAACTGCCTGAAGAACGACAATATCGTTTACATCGGCGATCTGATCCAGAAGACCGAAGCCGAGATGCTGCGCACTCCAAACTTCGGTCGCAAGTCGCTGAACGAGATCAAAGAAGTGCTTTCCGGTATGGGTCTTCACCTTGGCATGGATGTCGAGGATTGGCCGCCCGACAACATCGAAGATCTGGCGAAGAAATTCGAAGACGCGTTCTAAGCGCGTCTTCCCAAATGCCCGGGCTGCCGGGGACCAAATGGGCACTTCCGCCCCAAGGAGAGCCGGTGACACGCATCGCCGGCCAGACAAAGCAAAACGCAAGATAGGAACTGAAAAATGCGTCACGCACGTGGTTACCGCCGCCTGAACCGTACTCATGAGCACCGCAAGGCTCTGTTTGCAAACATGGCTGGCTCGCTCATCGAGCATGAGCAAATCAAAACAACTCTGCCCAAGGCAAAAGAACTGCGCCCGATCATCGAAAAGCTGGTCACTCTGGGCAAGCGGGGCGACCTGCACGCCCGTCGTCAGGCCGCGGCACAGCTGAAAGAAGACAAAGACGTCGCGAAGTTGTTCGAAGTTCTGGGCCCCCGCTACGCCGAGCGTCAGGGCGGTTACGTCCGCATCCTGAAAGCTGGCTTCCGTTATGGCGACATGGCCCCGATGGCGATCATCGAATTCGTTGATCGTGACGTCGACGCCAAAGGCGCAGCTGACAAAGCTCGCGTTGCAGCCGAAGAGGCCGCAGAAGAATAAGAAAGCCTACAGCTTTCAAGAAAGAACCCCGTGTCCTCGACGCGGGGTTTTTTGTTTTGCGCAGTTGCAAACCGTTCCCCTCGGCGCGACCAAGATGGGCTTTCTCATACAGCGACCAGCTTGCCGTCTCGCAATTCCAGCCTGTCTGGGGCAAGCGCATCGCGAAATGAAGGAGAATGGCTGACCAGAAGGATAGCCTGAGGCAGAGATTGCAGGATTTCGAGCAACCGCGCTTCGTTCTTGGTGTCCAGCGCATTAGTCGGCTCATCCAGTAGCAGGGCTTGCGGCTCCATCGCCAGAACCGTCGCCAGCGTGATCAGGCGCTTTTCGCCGCCTGACAGTTTATGTGTGGTCCGATCCTTCAGATGCATGAGGTCGAGATCGCCGAGAACGCGATCTACAATCTCCAAGGCCTCGTCGCGCGTCTTGCCGAGGTTCAACGGACCAAAAGCAATGTCCTCGGCTACTGTGGGGCAGAATAGCTGGTCGTCGGGGTCTTGAAAGACAAGGCCGATATGGCGGCGCACTTCATGGAAATCTGCCTCGACCTGCCTTGGTTTGGCAAAGACGGTCACCGTTCCGGAGGACGGCCGCTGCAGCCCAAGTGTGATACGCAGAAGCGTGGATTTCCCGGCTCCGTTCGCGCCGGTCAGTGACAGGCGTTGTCCGGCCTCCAGCCGCAGGTTTGCGCCGTTCAGAACCGGTGCTTGTCCAGTATAGGCAAAGCAGATGTCGTCCAGCGCGATTAGGGTCATGCGAATTCCACTAGGATCAGGGCTAGACAGAGGGCTCCAAGCCCGGCAGCAAAGACAATATCACGTCGGTTGATGCTATAGTCTTGCAGCAACAGCATCTTGCCTGAAAACCCCCGGCATTTCATCGCGCCGAGGATGCGCTCGGACCGTTCGATTGCCCGGACTAGCATCATGCCGACCAGATAGCCAAAGCTGCGATAGGTGTGCCAGTTGGTGCCGGGACGGAAGCCTCGGACTTTCATAGCGGCGCGTAGGCGTTGGTATTCCTCATGCAGGACGTCGATGTATCTGATGGTGAACATCAGAAGGTGCACCAGTGTTTCCGGGCAGCGGAGCCGGTGCAGGGCGTGGCCCAGTGTGACAGGCTCCATTGTGCCGACCAGAACCATCACGGTCAGGATCACGGCGTTGGCGGTCAGCGCGATTTCCACGGCTTTCCAGAGCCCCTGCCAGCTGGCCGGAAACCCCCAGATGGTGAACATCGTGTCGCCGGGCATGGTGAACGGCAGGAGGACCAGCATAAAGATGATGAAACTGTCCATCATCGCCATCCGCTTGAGCGTCTTGCGCCAGGGCAGTCGGGACAGCACCAGCAAAGACAAGGCTATCGTTAGCGCCGCCGCAAGAGCGGGCAGGGACGATAGGGAGACCACAACGACCGCAAACAAAACGGACATGACGATGCGCACGCGCGGATCAAGCGAGGTGATCAACCCCAGTTGATCGACCGTGCCAGCTTCAGCCAGCGTCCGTTCCTGTGGTCCAAGTACGTGTGCCATCAGCCTGCCAATTTCCTCCGCGCCGCGAGGTAGAAGCCCAGCCCGAACAGGCCAAAGATGTATCCGATGCCGCCCAGAATGGTCTGTAGGTCGTTATGTTCGCGATAAGCGGCGATTTCCCGGCGCAGGGGGCGTATTTCGTCACGGACGGCTGCTGCGATGGCCTGACGCTCCTCATCGCTGAGGGAGGCCACAGTGACGCCCTCCGAGGCTGGCGTTGGCGTGGGCGACGCTGCGGGCGTGTTCTGGACAGCGACGCCCATGATCTTGGCGACGTTATCGGCAGTCATGGTGACCTCGGCCACGTGACCGGCGCCAAGGTCGGCAAAGAAGGTATGGGCGACCGCTGTGGTAGGCGTGTAGATGAAGAACCCGTCTGCGTCGGTCGTGGCCCGACCCAGCTCGACCCCGTTTGGATCGGTCACGACAACCTCGGTATCGGTCGCCATGGTGCCGTTGGAGAAGCCGATTTCCCCTTCGATCGCATCGCCGGACGCAAAGACTCCGGCAATCACCTTATGGGCCAGCGCGGGCAGAGGGGCCGCGCATAGGGCCAGGATGAGCGCAATCTTTCTCATGTGGCGGGCCTTGTCAGGAACAGTTCAGGTTTGACTTTTCGCGCGAGAAGAACGGCAAATCCGGTCAGGACGGCCTCGACTATCATAACCGGGATGTGGGCAAAGAAGACCAGCTTGGCGGCAGGGAGGAATTCGTCCCCTGAAAGGGCCAATGAATTGCCCACCATGACGGTCGTGGCTGCAATGGCAAAGGCGCCGCCAATGCCGCCCCAGATCGCGCCATGAACAGGTGAACCACGCCCAATCAGGGGCCGGAACAGCAGCCCCGCCAGTACGGCCGGAAAGGCGATGTTGAGCGTGTTGATCCCCAGCACCGTCAGCCCGCCGAAGCCAAAGAAAACGGCCTGCAATAGCAGACCCACAAACAGGGCCGGGAAGGCGGCCCAGCCGAGCAGAAGCCCGGCCAGACCGTTGAGAATAAGATGCACCGACGACGGCCCGATCGGCACGTGGATCAGAGAGGCCACGAAGAAACTGGCCGCTAGCACCCCTGCCGTGGGGATGCGGTCCAGATCCAGCGACCTGAGGCCCATGGCAACCCCACCAGCGGCGGCAACTGCTCCGCCGATGACGACCGGGTTGGATAGGGCTCCGTCGACGATGTGCATCGGGGGTTACTCCATGTCCCAGGCGCGGATCCAGATCACCGAGTCCTGGCTCAGCTCTTTGCCTTCATGTTCGGTCTCCGGACCAGAACCCAGCGCGGCAAAGCCCCAGTATCCGGCTTTCGGCACACCGAAGGAGAAATAGCCATTGGCGTCGGAAATGGCGACAACAGCGCCTCCGGGCATCGGCGAAACGGTAGGCTCGGACGAAGCTTGGCTGTCAAAGCTGGGTTTGGCGGCCATGTATTCGATCTCGATCTCAGCGCCGGCAACCGGTTCGCCATTTGCTAGAACCTGACCGGTGAAGGTCGAGCCTGCGATGATGTTGTAGGGCTTGTTCAGCGGCACGATCTCGGTCGCCAGACCTGCGGGGTTCATCCAGTCGGTCGGCAATTCGTTGCGGTTCAGGAACGCCTTGGTGATCTGCTGGATATAGATATCTTCGGCCTCTTCGTAATAGGGCTGAGGCACGGTGACCATCACATAGTCGCCCGAACGCTTGACCGGGACAGAACCTTGAAAGGCCGCGCCTTCGTTTTCGGGGCTCGAAAACCGGATGGGCTCCAGCGTGTCCAACAGGTCGGTCTTTTCGCCATTGTGGATCACGTAGAATTCCTGCGGCTTGTCCAGATCCATGACATGGCCGTTTTCAAACGGGTGCCAGAAGATCAGCTTGACCGGCACGTCGCCCGGCGCCTCGATCAGTGTGTCCGTGGTGTATTCCAGCAGAAAATGTGCGTGCGCCATCGCTGGAATCGCCAGCGCAGCCGCAGCCGTGCAAAATAATTTCTTCACAAGGTCTTTCCTTCGTCCTTCGTGCCAACCCCGGCACGTTTCTTGCTTGATATCGGGACGAACGGAGCCATTTACCCAAAATGAGGGTATCGGCCCAATGCACACCCCGGCATCGGTGACACACCCCTTCCGAGGGTGCATATCCGGCAGGTCTCCTGACTCGCGGGTCAAAGCATGGGGCTGGCCTTCCCGGGTGGACCCCAGTGGCGTGTCAGCCCTGCTCACCGCCTACAGTTGCGGGGGCAGTTGCGGCATTGGGTGGATCAGAATTCCCCGCACCGCATTCCCTTTTCTCCGGGCGAACCCGGAACCGGACATGAGGACGCTGATGGCAGAGATTCCCATCACCGGTCAATCTCTATTTAAGACTGTAGCGATAACATCTTGTCGATAGGAGCGGATGTTCCTGTTCTGCCCGCTCGGTATTGAAGGCACGTGTGTAAGCGACGACAAGAGGACGCGCATGCCTGCACCGCAATCTGGACATCAGAATCAGATGCATGCATCCTGCGCCGCGTCAGACTCCGGCGTAGCGCGCTTGTGTTCGGCGCCCAATTCCCCACAAGCCCCGGAGGCCCAATGTCCGAGATCAAACAAGGCGACACAGTTCGCATCCACTATACCGGCACGCTGCTAGACGAGACCGTCTTTGACAGCTCGGACGGGCGCGATCCTTTGGAATTTGTTGTCGGTTCGGGCCAGATCATACCCGGCCTGGACAGTGCGATGCCAGGACTGGCGGTTGGTGACAAGAAGCGGGTCGAGATTGCCTGTGTCGACGCCTATGGCCCGATCAACCCGGCGATGCGGCAGGACATCCCGCGTGAGGGTGTTCCGGATGATATCCCACTAGAGCCGGGAACCCAGTTGCAGATGCAGACCCCCGATGGTCAGGCGCTGCCGGTAACGGTTGTCGAGGCGAACGAGGCCACGGTGACGCTGGACGCCAATCACCCGCTGGCCGGGCAGGACCTGATCTTCGATATTGAGGTTGTCTCGGTGAACTGAAGGCTTGAGGTCTTAGCCCCAAAGCCCGTCAAGCGCTGCACGGACCTGCGGTTGCGTGAAGAACACGAACAACACCAGCAATGTGGTCAGCGTTAAAAGCAGAAAACGGGCGCGGGGGCTTAGGAACCCCGTTTTCCGTCTGGTCTGGGTGCCACGCGTATTGCTGGCAAGGATCTGGTCGGTTTTGCTCATGCCCATATCCCTGACGCCGAAAGATGGTCAAATCTTGGCGGCGTCTGGGAAAGATATGGTCACATGAAATCCGGCTGTGGCATTCCAAGCACGTGGAAACCGCCATCCACCCTGATGATCTCGCCCGAGGTGCAAGCCCCCGCATCCGAGGTCAGGTAAACCGCTGTGCCGCCAACGGCCTCAAGCGTAGCGTTCGAGCGCATCGGCGCATTCTGGTCGCAGAATTTGTAGGTCTTGCGCGCTCCGCCGATTGCAGCCCCGGCCAGGGTCTTCATCGGGCCGGGCGAAATCGCGTTCACACGGATGCCTTCAGGGCCGAGGTCGTTGGCAAGATAGCGTGTCGCCGATTCCAGCGCGGCTTTGGCGACGCCCATGACGTTGTAATTCGGAACCACGCGATTCGAGCCCTGATAGGTCAGCGTCAGCAGTGAGCCGCCATTGTCCTTCATCAGCGGATAGGCGCGGCGGGCGACCTCAATGAACGAGTAGGCCGACACATCCATTGAGTGCTTGAAATTGGCTCGTGTGGTGTTCAGGAACCGGCCTGTCAGCTCGTTTTTGTCCGAGTAGGCGATCGCGTGGACAACAAAGTCGATGGTGGGCCAGCGTTCGCCCAACTCGCCAAAAGCGCGGTCCAGCGAGGCGTCGTCCGTGACATCGGCATCAACCATGAAATCGCTGCCAAGGCTTTCTGCCAATGGCTGCAGACGCTTTCCGAACGCACCGCCCTGATAGGTGAAGGCCAGCTCAGCCCCTGCTTCATGCATCGCTTTCGAGATACCCCAGGCAATCGACCGGTCATTGGCGACGCCCATGATCAGGCCGCGTTTCCCTTTTAGAACTTCCGACATCTCTTTCACCCGTTATACTTTGACAGGATCATGGATCCGTTCGTGCCGCCAAAGCCGAAGCTGTTGGTCATGACCGAATCCAAACCCGCATTTTCAACCACTTGAGTTGCAATTTCACCGGGCTGGATGCCTTCGGCTAGTGTGTCGACATTGATCGACGGCGTTATGAAATCATTGTCCAGCATAAGCAGGCAGAAGATCGCCTCAAGCGCGCCAGCCGCGCCCTGTGCGTGCCCGGTCATCGACTTGGTGGACGAGATCGGAGGCACCTGACCTTCGCCGAAGATGCGACGCACGGCTTCAACTTCGCCCACATCTCCGACCGGGGTCGAGGTGCCGTGCGCGTTGATGTAGCCCACCTTGCGGCCTTCGGGCAGGGTCGACAGCGCAAGACGCATCGCGCGCTCACCGCCTTCGCCAGACGGGGCCACCATGTCATGACCGTCCGAGGTTGCAGCATAGCCGGTCACCTCGGCGTAGATCTTGGCACCGCGCGCCAGCGCATGGTCCAGATCCTCAAGCACCACGATGCCTCCGCCACCCGAGATCACGAAGCCGTCGCGGTTCTGATCGAACGCACGCGAGGCTTTCTGCGGAGTGTCGTTATACTTCGACGACATTGCGCCCATTGCGTCGAACAGGCAGGACAGGGTCCAGTCCAGCTCTTCTCCGCCGCCTGCGAACATTACGTCCTGCTTGCCTAGCATGATCTGTTCCGCCGCGTTGCCGATGCAATGCAGCGAGGTCGAGCACGCCGAGGTGATCGAGTAGTTGATACCCTTGATCTTGTAAGCGGTGGCAAGGTTCGCGGAAATCGTGGAGCACATGCATTTCGGCACGGCAAAGGGCCCGATCCGCTTGGTCGCGCCGTTCTTCAGCACCGTCTGATGCGCGGTCAGCATTGCGCTGGTGGACGGTCCGCCGGATCCGGCAACCAGTCCGGTGCGCGGATTGACGACCTGATCCTCAGTCAGCCCGGAATCAGCAATCGCCTGTCCCATCGCGATATGCGCATAGGCCGCACCCGGTCCCATGAAGCGCAGGGTGCGTTTATCAACGTGCTCGGACACGTCGATCTTGAGCGACCCGGCGATCTGGCTGCGAAAGCCGTGTTCGACCATCTGCTCATTGGCCTCGATGCCGGATTTGCCTGCATTGAGCGAGGCGAGAACCTCTTCGGCATTGTTCCCGATCGAGGAGACGATCCCCAAACCGGTGACGACGACGCGACGCATATGCGTTCTCCTGTGTTCCGTTCCTGTTGGCGTAATGTCCGCTGGCGTCAGCTTTCGGACAGTGCAACCTTCATATCTTTGACTTGATAAATCACTTCACCATCCGCTTCGACACGGCCATCCGCGACCCCCATGGTCAGACGGCGTGTTTGTAGGGCTTTGGTAAAATCAACATAATAGGTCAGCATCTTACGGTCCGGGCGGACCATGCCGGTCAGTTTGACTTCGCCCACGCCCAACGCATAGCCGCGCCCCTGCCAGCCGCGCCAGCCCAGGTTGAAGCCCGTCAGTTGCCACAGGCCATCCAGACCCAAGCAGCCCGGCATGATCGGGTTGCCGGGGAAGTGGCAGTCAAAGAACCAAAGATCAGGCGTGATGTCGAATTCCGCGACAACATGGCCTTTGCCATGTGCGCCTCCGTCACCTGAAACATCGGTGATCCGGTCCATCATCAGCATCGGAGGGGCAGGCAACTGCGCATTGCCAGGGCCAAAAAGTTCGCCTCGCGCGCATTTCAGCAGATCCTCTTTGTCAAAACTGCTTGGGAATTGGGCCATTCTTGCCGCCTCTTCTGCCTTGGGTCTGTTCATTACATTTGGCCTCACCTAGCACCCGTATGCAAGGTCCTGCAAGAGCAGTGGCCGGATGATGTTGCGACCTAGCGGTCTTTGCGAATGAATTTCATTTGAAATTGGCATCCCTGCGCCCCTATATATATAAGCAGCAAAAATGGGTATCGGATTCATGACACCTCAGAGCCGTAAGATAGCTACAGACTGGTTGGAGAGCGCCGGATTGCGCCCAACGCGACAGCGTGTTGCGCTGGCCGAGTTGCTTGTGGGCGATGGTCGTCACCGGCATGTCACAGCGGAAAGCCTGTTTGACTCGGCCAAGACCAAGGGCGATGCCGTTTCGCTTGCGACCGTCTACAATACGCTGCGCGCGTTCTGCGATGCGGGCGTACTGCAAGAGATCACGGTGGATGGGTCGAAAAGCTATTTTGACACCAACACCCATGATCACCCGCATTTCTATTGGGAAGACGAAAGCCGGCTGAGCGACGCTCCGTCCGAAGAGTTGGTGATCCAGCGCCTTCCGCAGGCACCGGAAGGGGTAGAGATCGCCTCGGTCGACGTAGTTATCCGTCTTCGCAAGAAACCTCAGGTCTAGTTTCGGACAGCGCATCAAACAGGACACGTTCCGCTGAGGCCAATGTGGCTTCGACGGGGCCGGTCCCGTGGCGCGCCAAGACGACAGGTTCAGCAGCGCCCTTGTCCGAGATTGGCAGGCGGGTCAGCATTCGATTGTCGTAGCTCGTCGAATTGTTTGGGCTTGCGTAGCTGATCGCGATTCCCTCGCCATGGGACGCGAGGCTGCGCTGAATCTCAAGCGTAGCAGATCTGTGGGCGACCATTGGGTTCAGACCCTTGCGCCGAAACAGGTTCAGGACATGCTGCGCAGACAGCCCTTCTTTTGACAGGATCAGGGGTTCCTTTTCCAGTTCGGCCAAAGTCACACTGTGGGCAGAAGCAAGCGGGTGATCAGGTGGGAGCAAGGCGTGCGGGACACTGTCGAACAGCTCTTGCCGAGTAAACCCTGCATCCATGCCAAGGTCATACGTGATCGCGATATCCGTCTGGCCGTTGATCAGACCGTCCAGCAAGCCCTCGAAACTGTCCACCTGATACGAGATGGTCACATCGGGCAGGGCTGTTTGCAGACTATGCAAGGCAGAGGCCAGATGAAACGGTGCCAAGTCAATGAAGCAGCCCAACCGCAGGTGTGAAGACCCGTGCGGTGCGTCTGTCGGATTTTCGATCTGCGCGGCAGAGTGCAACAGCTTTTCCGCCTGTTCGATGAAAAGGCGCCCCTGAGGGGTTGTGGTCATCGCCGCTCCCCGACGACGCATGAAGAGCGGATATCCCAGAAGCGACTCAACCCGCGTCAGGGCCGTCGATAGAGCGGGTTGCGATACGTTCAGCGCATGGGCTGCGGCAGACAAGCTGCCATGGCGGCCTATGGCGCAGACATATTCGTATTGGCGCAGTGATATATATAACATCAGGTTAATTATTACTTCGAAAGATATGATTTGAACAGAAGTCTTTGTTGTCCTTTAAACGAGGGCAAGCACAAGGAGACCGACATGCCACACCCTCTTGTTTCTCAGGACATGATCGACACCTACCAGGAAGACGGGGTTGTCCTGATAAAAGGGCTTTTTGCCGATCACGTGGACGCGTTGCGCGACGGGGTTGCCGCCAATATGACCGAGCCGGGACCCTATGCCTCGGAAAACAAGAAAGAGGGGCAGACCGGGCTGTTCTTTGATGATTACTGCAACTGGACCCGTATCCCGCAGTTCCGCGAGGTGATCGAGACCTCTCCGGCAGCTGAGGTCGCGGCGGACCTGATGCAGTCGAAAACCGTGCAGATGTTTCACGACCATGTTCTGGTGAAAGAGCCAGGCACCTCGATGGCGACGCCCTGGCATCAGGACGGGCCGTATTACTTTGTCGAAGGGCAGCAGACGATCAGCTTCTGGTCGCCCTTGGATCCGGTGAAACAGGCCACCCTGCGCTGTGTTGCGGGATCACACAGGTGGGAGAAAGAGGTGCTGCCGACCCGCTGGGTGAGCGAAGAGGGCTTCTTTGCTGATGAAGGTCAATACATTCCGGTCCCCGATCCGGATGCGGAAGGGATGAAGGTGGTCGAATTCGAAATGGAGCCCGGCGATGCGGTTGCGTTCAACTACCGCACCCTGCATGGGGCGCGGGGGAATCACTCGGACAGTCGTCGCCGGGCGTTTTCACTGCGGCTGGTCGGGGATGATGCGCGCTATGTCGAGCGCCCGGGCCGCACGTCGCCTCCGTTTCCGGGGCATGATATGATGCCGGGGCAGCGTTTGCGGGAAGACTGGTTCCCGATGCTGCTGCAGCGATAGGGGGCTCTGCCCCCGCCGCCTGCGGCGCCTCCCCCGGGATATTTTCAGCCAGATGAAGAGCGGATCAGAACCATTGGCCGGGTTCGATCAATCCCAGATCGAGCAATTGGCGCGATGTCCATTCGAACGAGACGGAATTGTGCCAACGGAAGCTTGAGATGTCGAAGGCTGAACCTGCGTTGCTTTTCAGAGCTTTTGCCGCCCGAAATGAGCAGATCGCAGCCGTCAGATTGTGATGCCACGGACAGGCATAGGTGTTGTATTCGGCCTCGTTGAACGTGTGATCGGGCTGCAGGATCAGGTCTTTGCGCGTCTTGAACAGCGCGATTCTGTCAATCCGGCGGCGTTCATAGGGGATGTGATCTTCGAACCGCCAGCGCAGGCCGCCGGACATGTCCAATTGACGCTCGATCGGGCGGCCCGTGGGGTCGTGGCGGGTGTGGGCGTAGTATCCGGTGCTGTCCAGCATGGCCTGATCGGGGGCTACACCGTTCGGGAACTGGCTCAGATCACCGGCATAGAGGTCGATCACGTGGCACAACATTGCGCTGCGGCGTTCCTCGGCGTGGAAGGCCAGCAATTCCCCTATGCTACGTGTTTCGCAGAAAGGGTAGAACAGGTATTCGGCGTTGTAGCAGTAGTATATCCAGACACTGGGCGCGGCTTTCGTGATGCTGTTGATCGCGTCGAATACCACGGTCCGGGGCGCGCATTTGAACGTCACGCGATGTATCCGCGCGGACAGGTCATCGCTGAGGGTGAACTCAGCGGGCATGAAGGCCACGACCGACTTGAAGCCGAGGCCTAGATGGTGGTGCAGCGTGCTTTCGACCTCGGTCTCGTCTTCGGCGAAAATCAGGGCCACGGGGCCTTTGGACAGGGCGGATTGGCCTGAATTCAGAAAGCTGTCGAGGGATTCGTACTGCATCGCTGGTTTTCATTCGCGTCTTGCTGGAAAGTTTCGCCAAATTCGGGTAATTGCGCCGGCATTGCAAGCGGCGTTCGAAGCATATAGATGACGCCGATCCAGCGACTGCAAAGGCCCGATCCATGTCTGAACCCAAAAAGCTGTTTATCAAGACCTATGGCTGTCAGATGAATGTCTATGACAGCGAGCGTATGGCCGAAGCCTTGGGCGGGCAGGGATATGTCGAGACCAAGTCGCCGGACGATGCGGATATGATCCTGCTGAACACCTGCCATATCCGCGAAAAAGCCGCCGAGAAGGTCTATTCCGAGCTTGGCCGGTTCAAGGGATTGAAAGCGGAAAAGCCCGACCTCAAGATCGGAGTGGCGGGCTGTGTTGCGCAGGCCGAAGGCGAAGAGATCATGCGCCGCCAGCCTTTGGTCGATCTGGTGGTTGGACCGCAAAGCTATCACCGTTTGCCGGAGATGGAGGCCAAGACCCGCGAGGGGGCCAAAGCTTTAGACACGGATTTCCCCGAAGAGGACAAGTTCGAAAAGCTCAAAAACCGCCCCAAGGCCAAACGCGGCCCGACGGCGTTTTTGACGGTGCAGGAAGGCTGCGACAAGTTCTGCGCCTTCTGCGTTGTGCCCTATACCCGCGGGGCCGAGGTTAGCCGCCCGGCCGACCGCATCACTCGTGAAGCGCAGGATCTGGTCGAACGCGGCGTGCGCGAGATCACTCTACTGGGTCAGAACGTCAACGCCTATCACGGTGCCGGTCCCAATGGCGACATGACGCTGGCTGGGCTGATCTGGGAGTTGAACAAGGTCGACGGGCTGGAGCGTATCCGTTTTACCACCTCGCATCCCAATGACATGGCGGATGACCTGATCGAGGCGCATGGCACCTGTGACAAGCTGATGCCTTACCTGCACTTGCCGGTGCAGGCGGGGTCGGATCGGATTCTCAAGAGGATGAACCGCAGCCATACGGCGGACAGCTATTTGCGGCTGATCGAGCGTATTCGCGCCGCGCGTCCGGATATCGTGATGTCGGGGGATTTCATCGTCGGCTTCCCGGAAGAAACCGAAGAGGATTTCCAGGCGACTTTGGATTTGGTTGAGCAGGTCAAATACGGCTACGCCTACTCGTTCAAGTACTCGACCCGTCCGGGGACTCCGGCGGCGGAACGCGCCCAGGTTGACCCGGCGGCGGCGGATGACCGCTTACAACGCTTGCAAGCTCTGATCACCAAGCATCAGCGCGAGATTCAAGATTCCATGGTCGGTCGCACTGTCGGCGTTCTGTTCGAGAAACCCGGGCGGCTCGAAGGGCAAATGGTTGGAAAATCGGACTATCTTCACTCGGTGCACGTGGTTGGGTCTGACCTGAACGTGGGAGACCTGCGGAAGGTGCGTATCGTGAAGTCTGGCGCGAACTCTTTGGCCGGGGAACTGTTGCAATAAGGTGGTTCTTTGCGGGCACGTCGTGCCAGTACGAATATATCTAAAATTTACCCTTGATTTATGAATTGGAACTATGTTCCGAGAGGAGCCAAGTTTTCTGATGGGCCTCGACCGCGTGCGGAAGGTTTGTTTTTGCCGATCACGAAAGTGGCGTCGATGGAGGGTATTGAGTGGTGGTTCTGAAGTGCAAAGGTCTCTGGTCTGTGTCGGTCGCAACTTTAGTGGCTTTTGGGGCCAGCGCGACTTGGGCGAGCGATCAAACGGGGGACATATCTGATCCCGAAGTGATCAGCGACAAGCGCTTCAGCGACGATGTCAGTGCCTTCTATCTCGGTGTGACGGCAGGGTATGGCGGTGGGGGCGATGATCGGTTCGGTCTGACCACGCCAACCGATACGTTTGCAATCGGCGATCAGGACATCAGCGGAACCTATGGCGGTGTGCGTGGCGGCTGGCGGGGTGTCCTGCCGGCTCGGGGCGGTCGTGACTATGTTTATGGATTTGAGCTGGGATATGATTTCGGATCGCTGGACGACAGTGTTTCCACTGTAGTCGGCTCTGAGACGGTTCAAGGCGGGTCAGAAGTCTCGGATATTGTCACCTTGCGGTTTCGGAATGGCCTAACCAACCGCAGCGGGCGAATCCTTTATTTCGTCAGTGTCGGTTACCTTTGGGGTGACGTAGAGACCACAAACAGTATTTCGTCCACCTCTGGCACACAGTCATTTGAAACTTCGGATCGCCGCAACGGGTTCTCGCTCAGCATTGGTGCGGAGCATTATCTGACGGAAGACTGGTCGATCACAGGTGAGTTTGAATATGTCCAGTTCGATTCCAAGGATATTGAATTCTCTTCGGGTTTTTCGACAAAATCCACACCGAACTATCGCGGTCTGAGGTTCGGTTTGAACTACAAGTTCTAAACCGGGGCAAAGCGCCCGATCGGCGCTTTTGTCATCGCCGAGCGAATTTTTGAAACTGTGGCTTGCACCTGGTCCGAGTTCTTGTCTACGCTCAAGGTGAAACGCCAAGACAGGAGAACGGATTGGCCATCGGTGCCCTTACCCCACCGCAAAATGAGATGCCCCAGCGCGAGGCATTTGTAGAATTCCCCGACAACCGCTTGTTGATTGATTTATGTGGCGAATATGACCGCAACCTGACCGAGATCGAACAGAAGCTCTCGGTCCAGATTGTGCGCCGCGGCAATCAGTTGGTGGTGATGGGTGAAGAGGATTCGCAGAAAAACGCCATTGAGGTTTTGCAGGCCCTTTACACCCGTCTGGAAGGCGGGCGCGATGTTGAAGCCGCTGATGTGGACCGAGAGTTGCGAATGGGTGGCTCGGAACAGGGGACCGGTAGTCGAGACGGCGACCAGCTTGAGATGTTCAAGGGCGGTACCGTTGAGATCAAGACCCGCAAAAAGCTGGTCGAACCCCGCACGGATGCGCAAAAAGCCTATGTGCAGTCGCTTTTCCAGAATGAACTGGCCTTCGGAATCGGCCCGGCGGGTACCGGTAAAACCTATCTGGCCGTTGCCGTTGGCGTGTCGATGTTTATCGGCGGCCATGTGGACCGCATCATCCTCAGCCGTCCTGCGGTCGAGGCCGGGGAAAAGCTGGGCTATCTGCCCGGCGATATGAAGGACAAGGTCGATCCGTATATGCAGCCGCTTTATGACGCGCTGAATGACTTTTTGCCCGGCAAACAGCTCGCCAAACTGATCGAGGAAAAGCGAATCGAGATTGCCCCTCTGGCGTTCATGCGAGGGCGGACGTTGGCCAATGCTTTTGTGGTGCTGGATGAGGCGCAGAACGCGACGACCATGCAGATGAAGATGTTCCTGACCCGTCTGGGCGAGGGTAGCCGCATGGTCATCACGGGTGACCGGTCTCAGGTCGATTTGCCGCGTGGGGTTCAATCCGGGCTGGCGGATGCTGAACGCCTGCTGAAAACGATCCCGAATATCAGCTTCAACTACTTTACTTCGAAAGATGTGGTGCGGCACCCGCTTGTCGCCGCAATCATCGAAGCGTATGAGGCCGATTCAGGGCGCGAGACAGGATAACTCAAGGCCCGACATCAGGCTTTGAGGCGACAGGATGAATCTTGAACTCACCGTGGAAGATGACCGCTGGCAGGGGCTGGAGCTTCTGTGTTCGCGCGCGGTTGACGCGGTTCTGCACCATTGCGGGCTGGACCCGGATTTGTGTGAGGTCAGCCTGCTGGCCTGCGATGACACCCGAATTGCCGAACTGAACGCCGAGTTCCGGGAAAAGCCGACACCGACGAATGTTCTGAGCTGGCCCGCCGAAGACCTCGCAGCGGAAGTTGCGGGTGAAACGCCCGAACTGCCAGAACCCGATTTTACCGGCGAAATCGCGCTAGGGGATATCGCGATCTCATACGACACCTGCGCGCAAGAAGCTGCTGAGGCGGGCAAATCCATGTCTGATCACGTGACTCATCTGATTGTTCACGGAACGTTGCATTTGCTGGGGTATGATCACATTCGTGACCCCGATGCGACCTTGATGGAAGGGATTGAGGTCAAGATACTTGGCAAACTGGGTATCAATGACCCATATAATAGATGAAGCGGGTTATTTCACCCGATCAATTGGAAGAGGACAATGGGCGATACAGACGGCAGTTCTAGGGCGGCGCAAAGCGCGCAGTCTGAGAATTTGGACATTGAAGAGAAAAGCGGTTTCTTTTCGCGGATTATGGATGCCATTTCGGGGGCCGAAGAGGAGCAAAGCGCTCCGGTCAACGGGCATGAAATAGCCGACAATCAACATCGCGGCATGGTTAACCTGCGTCGCAAGCGGGTTGAGGATGTCGCCATTCCGACCGTTGAAATCGTCTCGGTTCCCTCAACGATTTCCAAGGATGAGCTGGCGCAGGTCTTTCGCGAAAGCGGCCTGTCGCGGATACCCGTGTACGAAGGTACGCTGGATACGCCGCTGGGTTTTGTCCACCTCAAGGATTTTGCTCTAACCCATGGGTTCAATGGTGGCGGAGCCGAGTTCGACCTGACCTCGATGCTGCGCACGCTGCTGTTTGTGCCGCCCTCGATGCCGATCGGTGTTTTGCTGACCAAAATGCAGACCGAGCGTCGCCACATGGCGCTTGTGATTGATGAATATGGCGGAGTTGACGGGTTGTTGACCATCGAAGACCTGATTGAGCAGGTCGTCGGCGAAATCGCGGATGAGCATGACGCGCATGAAGATCAGCTTTGGCTGCAGGAAAAGCCGGGTTGCTACGTCGTGCAGGCCCGCGTTCCGCTTGAGGATTTCGAGGCCGAAATCGGACGTTCTCTAACTAGTCACGAGGATGTCGACGAGGAAGAGATCGAAACTCTGGGCGGTCTGGTCTTCATGCTGTCGGGCCGTGTTCCGGCGCGGGGTGAGGTTGTACTGCACCCCGAAGGTCCGGAGTTCGAGGTGATTGATGCCGACCCGCGCCGCATCAAGCGTCTGCGCGTTATGTTGCCGGACGTCGCTGCATGATCCCTGTCCGGGGTTGGCCTTTCTGGCTTAGACTTGCTGCCGCAGCTGCCTTGGGGGCGCTGGGAGCATATGGCTTGGCGCCGTTTGGTTACTGGCCGCTGACTCTGATTGCGCTGATCCTGATCCCGGCGTTTTTTCTGGCCTGTGAAACCCGCGCCTGTGCCGCTTGGTTGGGCTGGGCCTTTGCCACCGGCTACTTCGCCCATGCGCTGAGTTGGATCATCGAGCCTTTCCAAGTGGACGCCGAGCGCCATGCGTGGATGGCTCCGTTTGCGCTGGTCTTCATGGCTGGCGGCTTGGCTTTGTTCTGGGCGGCGGCATTCTGGGCGGCGCGGCGGGTTGATGCTCCGGCTGTACGACAGGCTGTGTTGCTGGCACTGACATTGTCACTGGCCGAGTTTGGTCGCGGCTATCTTCTGACCGGCTTCCCCTGGGCCGGGGTTGCGCAGGTCTGGGTCGACACACCGGTTGCGCAACTTTTGTCTTTGGTTGGCCCTTATGGGCTGGCTGCACTGACGTTTGCGGTGACGTTTTCGCTTGGGGCCGCGATGGTGCACCCTGTGGCTCTCCGTTCGCTTTTGATTCCGGTCGCTGGGTTCGTCGGTGTCGCTGTTATTGCTGTGGTCTACGCCTCCAGCAGGCCGGTGATTGAGTATGGTGAAAATACGGTCCGATTGATCCAGCCGAATGCGCCTCAGCATCAGAAATGGGATCCTGCATATGCGCCCCTTTTCTTCGCTCGGCAGATCGAATTCACCGCGGCAGAGCCACGTCCAGACCTGATCGTCTGGCCCGAGACTGCAATTCCGGCGTGGCTCAGCAGCGCCGATCCCTATCTTGAGGCCGCCACGGATGCAGCTCAGGGCGTTCCGGTTATTCTGGGCATTCAGCGAGGGGACGGCCCGCGCATCTACAACTCGATGATTTTTCTCGATGAGAACGGGCAGCAGACGGGTCTTTATGACAAGCACCATCTGGCCCCGTTTGGCGAATATGTACCGTTCGGAAACCTGATGGCCCGGTTCGGTATTCACGGCATGGCCACAACGGCTGGTCATGGGTTCAGTTCTGGGCCAGGGCCTGCGGTGATGCAGGCGGGCAAGCTGGGTCAAGCCCTACCGCTGATCTGTTATGAGGCCGTCTTTCCCCAAGACGTCAACGGCGCGCCGGAACGGGCCGATTTCATCTTGCAGATTACCAATGATGCATGGTTCGGAACCCGTTCCGGCCCTTACCAGCATCTTGCTCAGGCCCAGATGCGGGCGATTGAGCAGGGGCTGCCACTTATGCGGTCCGCCAACACCGGCATTTCGGGGATGATCGATCCGTTGGGTCGGATTACCGCATCGCTTCCTTTGGGGCAGGCGGGGTTCGTAGACGCTGATCTGCCGCTGCCTCTTGCGCCAACCGTCTATTCCCGCATTGGGGACCTGCCCGTGTTCTTGGTCTCGCTCTTGTTGGCCGTGTTGTTGTGGCGCATGCCGCGGCCGCGCAGCACCTAGTTTCCGATTGACGCCATTTCGCAAGGCGCGTATGCCCTTGGTGCCTGTCACAACGGCTTCCTGGCGTGGCAGAGGAACTTCAGTGGAGCACATTTATGTCCCGACAGAACTACACCTTTACTTCGGAATCGGTTTCCGAAGGGCACCCGGATAAAGTCTGTGACCGGATTTCGGACGCCGTACTCGACGCATTTCTGAATGAAGAACCCGAAGCGCGCGTGGCGTGCGAAACCTTTGCTACGACCGATCGGGTCGTCATCGGTGGCGAAGTAGGTCTGTCTGATCAGGAAAAGCTGCACGACTATATGGGGCGCATCGACGAGATCGCGCGCGCCTGTATCAAGGATATCGGTTACGAACAGGACAAGTTTCACCACGAAACAGTCGAAGTGACGAACCTGCTGCATGAACAGTCTGCTCACATCGCTCAAGGCGTTGATGCCTCGGGTGACAAGGATGAGGGCGCAGGCGATCAGGGCATCATGTTCGGCTACGCCACGACGGAAACACCTGCGCTGATGCCAGCCCCGATCCAGTATTCGCACGCGATCCTGCGTCGTCTGGCCGAAGTGCGTAAAAACGGCACCGAGCCTGCTTTGGGCCCGGACGCGAAATCGCAGCTGTCCGTCGTTTACCGCGATGGCAAGCCGGTTGGCGTCAGTTCGATCGTTCTGTCCACGCAACACCTGGATGAAGCGCTGACCTCGGACGACATCCGTGCGATCGTCGAGCCCTACATCACCGAAACCCTCCCCGAAGGGTGGCTGAGTGCCGATACCGAATGGCACGTGAACCCGACCGGTAAGTTCGTAATCGGCGGCCCGGACGGGGACGCAGGCCTTACTGGCCGCAAGATCATCGTCGACACCTATGGCGGCGCGGCGCCTCATGGTGGCGGGGCGTTCTCGGGCAAAGACCCGACCAAAGTGGACCGCTCAGCTGCTTATGCCGCGCGTTACCTGGCCAAGAACGTGGTTGCCGCCGGTATGGCAGAACGCTGCACCATTCAGTTGAGCTATGCGATTGGCGTCTCCAAGCCGCTGTCGATCTACGCCGATACCCATGGAACCGGCCAGATTGCAGACGCTGTGATCGAAAAAGCCGTTGGTCAGGTCATGGATCTGACCCCGCGCGGCATTCGTGAGCATCTGCAACTGAACAAGCCGATCTATCAGCGCACCGCAGCTTACGGTCATTTTGGCCGTGAACCCGCTGCCGATGGCGGCTTCAGTTGGGAACGCACTGATCTCATCGAAGCCCTGAAAGCGGCAGTCTGATCCAAGACAAAAGGGGCGCGTCTCGCAGGATGCGCCCTTTCTCTTTTTCGAGATACTCCGAGGGTCAGCCCCTTGTCACACGGCGCGCGCCACAGTAAGGGCACCGCCATGAGCAACCAGACACCCCAACGCCCCCGCAGAAACTTCTATGGTCGCTTCAAGGGCAAAACCCTGAAGCAAAGCCAGAAGACGTATCTGAACGAAGACCTCGAAGCCTTGTCGCCCGGTGCCGTGGATTGGGAGACGAACCCCGAACGCCACCCGCTGGACCTCGATGCGCTGTTTGGCGGTAAGGATGTTTGGCTTGAAGTCGGCTTTGGCGGTGGGGAACATCTGGTGCATCAGGCCGCGAACAACCCCGATATCGGAATCATCGGGGCCGAGCCTTACATCAACGGCGTCGCCATGTTGCTCGGCAAGATCCGTCAGGCTGGGGTCGAAAACCTCGCGGTGCATCCCGGTGACGCGCGCGACCTGTTCGATGTGCTGCCAGAAGCCAGCATTTCACGCGCCTTCCTGCTCTACCCAGATCCGTGGCCCAAAACGCGCCACCACCGCCGCCGCTTCGTGACGCCCGAACATCTGGAGCCTCTGGCGCGTGTCCTGAAGCCCGGCTCGATCTTCCGTGTTGCCACCGACATTCCTGACTACGTGCGCCAGACGCTTGAGGAAGTACCCCGCGCCGGTTTCGAGTGGTTGGCTGAACGCCCTGTCGATTGGCGCGAGCCTTGGGACGACTGGATCTCGACCCGCTATGAGCAAAAGGCCCTGCGGGAAGGGCGGACACCGCACTATCTGACCTTCCGCCGGACAGACGCCTGATCGGTTTCAAATTTTTGTAATCCTGCACGCTATGCTAGGCTGTGCGCGTTACGCGTTTTCAGCATAGCTTATTTCAAGGATTACCATGTCTGATATTCGGATTACCAACTGCCACACGCATCTGTTTCACTCGCGCCACGTGCCCGAGGACTATCCCTATCCGGCGCTCAAACCGTTCAAGAAGATGCCATGGTTGATCAAGGCTCTGGCTTTCGGTGCCAGACTGATCGGCCAGCCTGGCGTCGCTGAAAAATTGGATCGGCTCTATCGTTTTCAGCAGGAAACGGATGAGGGCAGCCAGCGCGAGATTCTGGATAACCTGCAGCGACATTACCCCAGCAATACCCGTTTTGTCGTCTTGCCGATGGATCTGTCAGCCTTTGGCTTCGGCGCGCCTGAGGTGCCCCTGCGCGACCAGCACGACGAACTGGCGCAGCTCTCCACTGACCCAGAGGTTGGCCCTTCGGTGGTTCCCTTCGCAACCATCGACCCGCGGGCTGATCCCAATGCCACTGAACTGTGGCGTGCCATTGATGATCTGAAGTTTCGTGGGGTCAAACTCTATCCCCGTTTAGGGTTTGCACCGAATGACCCGGTTCTGATGCAGCATGTCTATCCGGGATTGCAGGACAAAAACCTGCCGGTGATGTCGCATTGTTCGCGTGGCGGGGTTCAGGGGCGGTATCTTTCCGACTATTGGGCCGACCGTTATACAGAGCCTGAGGCGTTTATCCCGGTGATGCGCGCCTTTCCCAACCTTCGGATCTGTCTGGCACATTTTGGTGGGCAGCGAGACTGGCATGCCTACGTCAATCCCGATCACAGCGACCCTTTGGACGATGCATTCAACCGGAATTGGCTGAGATCCATTCGCGACTTGATCGGCAGCGGAGACTTCGAAGGCCTGTGGACGGATATCTCCTACACCCTTTTCCAGTTCGAAGACTATGCGCCGTTCCTGCGTTTGTTCCTGATGGGCGAGGATGAGGAAAGCGAACGCCTGCGGTCGCGCGTTTTGTTCGGGTCGGATTACTACATGACCCGGCAAGAGGCGCTGTCAGAAAAGGCGGTCTGTATCCGGTTGCGCAACGTTCTGGGCGAAGAGATCTTTCGCCAAATCGCCGAGGAAAACCCGGCAAAATGGCTGGGAGAGACCTGAGAGACACCCATACCCTTATTGCCGCTGGACCAACTGGTCCCAATTCGCTAATCGGCATGGACTGATAGCGAAAACAGGAGCCCCCATGTCCGGACACGGCACGCCCATCCCGATGACCTCGCATCCCTGCGGCCCGTTGAACGGAACGGCTGAGGTGCCCGGCGACAAGTCGATCTCGCACCGGTCACTGATCCTTGGCGCGATGGCGGTTGGGGAAACCAAGATCTCGGGCCTGCTTGAGGGCGAGGATGTTCTGGACACTGCCAAGGCCATGCGTGCCTTCGGGGCCGAGGTGACCGACCATGGCGGCGGTGAATGGACCGTGCATGGTGTCGGTGTCGGTGGCTTTGCCGAACCCGATCAGGTGATCGACTGTGGCAACTCGGGCACCGGCGTGCGGCTGATCATGGGCGCGATGGCAACCTCTCCGATCACGGCGACCTTCACGGGTGATGCTAGCTTGAACAAACGCCCGATGGCGCGGGTCACAGATCCGCTTGCGCTGTTCGGCGCGCAGGCGGTTGGCCGCTCGGGCGGGCGCCTACCGATGACCATCGTGGGCGCAGCGGACCCGACCCCGGTCCGCTATGAGGTTCCGGTTCCTTCGGCTCAGGTGAAGTCGGCCGTTCTGCTGGCGGGCCTGAACTCCCCCGGCAAGACCGTTGTGGTCGAGAAAGAGGCCACCCGTGACCATTCGGAACGGATGCTGGCCGGTTTTGGGGCCGAGATCACCGTTGAAGATACAGATGAAGGTCGCGTGATCACGCTGACCGGTCGACCCGAGCTGAAACCTCAGGTCATTGCCGTGCCGCGTGACCCGTCGAGTGCCGCTTTCCCGGTTTGCGCGGCGCTGATCACCCCCGGTTCGGACGTGCTGGTGCCCGGCATCGGTCTGAACCCGACCCGTGCGGGCCTCTTTACCACTCTGCGTGAGATGGGGGCGGACCTGACCTATGAAAACGAACGCGAAGAGGGCGGTGAGCCCGTCGCCGATCTGCGCGCCAAATACTCGCCCAACATGAAGGGGATCGAGGTCCCGGCCGAGCGCGCGGCCTCGATGATCGACGAATACCCGGTTCTGTCCGTGGTTGCCGCCAATGCGACCGGCACCACGATGATGGGCGGCGTGAAAGAGCTGCGCGTCAAGGAAAGCGACCGGATCGACGCGATGGCGCGCGGGTTGCGGGCCAATGGCGTGACTGTGAATGAAGGTGACGATTGGTGGGCGGTCGAAGGGCTGGGCATCGGCAACGTTCCCGGTGGTGGCACCTGCGAGAGCTTTCTGGACCACCGGATCGCGATGTCCTTCATGGTGATGGGCATGGGCGCGAAAACGTCGGTTTCGGTCGATGATGGCGGCCCGATCGCGACCTCTTTCCCGATCTTCGAGCCGCTGATGGCCTCGTTGGGTGCCAAGGTCGAACGGGTATGAGCTTTACCGTCGCCATTGATGGCCCAGCGGCGGCGGGCAAGGGGACGATCTCGAAAGGCGTCGCGTCGCATTTCGGGTTTGCTCATCTGGATACGGGGCTGTTGTATCGAACGGTAGGACGGCGCGTGCTGGATGGGGTTGATCCCGTCGCTGCGGCCCAAGCTCTGACCGCAGAGGAACTGGAGCAAGGCGATCTGCGTACGGCTGAGATCGCGCAGGCCGCCTCGAAGGTTGCTGTCATCCCTGAGGTACGGGCCGCGCTGGTCGATTTCCAACGTACCTTTGCCCGGCGCGCGGGCGGGGCAGTACTGGATGGGCGCGATATCGGGACGGTGATCTGCCCCGAGGCTGAGGTAAAGCTGTTCGTCACCGCCAGCGCTGAGGTTCGGGCCGAACGCCGGTTTTTGGAACTTAGCGCCAAAGGGTCTTATGTAACGCGTGATCAGGTCCTGGCCGATGTGCGCGAACGGGACGCGCGCGATGCGGAGCGTAGCACCGCCCCCATGAAACCCGCCGAAGACGCCGTTCTGCTGGACACGTCCGAACTGAGCATCGACGACGCTTTGGAGAAGGCTGTCGAAATCATCACGCAGAAAAGACCCGCAGCGTAACTGCGGGCCGTTGTTTTAGGGGATCAGAGTTCGCCGACGGCGATGCTCTTGATATTTGCCCACTGGTCGTCGGCGGTTTTGATAGTGCCGACCACGTCTTTCAAGAAGGCGGCGCGGGTTTCGGCGTTCAGGAACAGGAACAATTTGCCGTCCGCGATCAGGTACTGATCCGGGTCGCCGTCAAACTTCTTGCCGACCGAAACTCCGAATGAGCAGAAGCCGCCGTGCTGGGGTAGGTAGGCTGCTGGGTTAGCCTCAAAGGCCTCGCGGTTTTCGGCCGTGGTGAAGTAGTAGGACGCGCCATCATAGGTGGCCGAGTGGGTGGCAAAACCCTCGACCGGGTTGCCGCTGTTGACCAGTGCGACCAGATCAACCCCATGCGCAGCAAGCGGCGCGCCAGCCGCCGAGATGCCTTTGGAGACATTGATTTCATCCGCAGCAAAGGCCGGGGCCGACAGGGCAAGCGCAGCAACAAAAGCAGTGAAGACGAGCGATTTCATTTGGGTCATCCTTTCATTTTCAGATCCGGGCTGAGGTATCCCCTCGGCCGATGTGACAAAGTTAGGACTTGAGTCTTGTACGTGTAATCGCAGGTAAGCCGCGAAACTGTGCAGATCGTTCAAAAATCTGGATTACACGCAAAAACACTTCACACAGCTTTGTTTGGCCAGTGACCCGGTTGCTTTCTAAGGTAGGGGGGCAACTATGGGAGCGGCCTCATGATCCGACTAGCTGTGATTTTGTTCCTCATCGCCGGCAGCGTGAGCGCGCAGCAGGCCGAACCGCCCGTGCCTGAGGGCGAACCTCCGATGACGTATGAGCGGTTGGGCAGGATTCTTTTTGCGCTTGATCCAGAAACGCAGCCCAGCGGGCCGGGGTTCCAGATCACCATTGCGGATGTGCCAGTTCTGGTGATCACCGATGTAGTGGCCGATCGAATGCGCGCCATGGTGCCCATCAGCAGCACGGCGGATCTGTCTGCGGAGGATCTGCAACGGATGATGCAGGCCAATTTCGACAGCACGCTGGACGCGCGCTATGCGATTGCGAACGGAACCCTGTGGGCCGTGTTCATCCACCCTCTGTCGCCGCTGAAAAAGGATCAGCTGATCTCGGGCCTGGCGCAGACGGTGAACATCGCAAACACCTATGGCACTCTATATTCGGGCGGGGCGGCTGAGTTCGGAGGGGGTGACAGCGGCGATCTGCAGCGTGCGCTGATCGATGAGCTTTTGAAAAAGGGCGAAGAGATCTGAACCTGGAACGTGGTCGAGTTTCAATTTGACACACCTCGCCGTTACCGGATTTTTATCGCCATCAGATTGGGGCTAAAAGATCAAGTGAAACCTAGTAAGCATCTGCGCAAGAAGGGTAAAATAGCCACATCGACAGGACTCTAGCCAGACGTAGCAAAACTGTTATGCTCCCCTCACAAGCAATAAAGGGAAGGCCGCCGTAAACCTCCAAAAAAGGGGGAAGCAGCCACAAAATTCCCTAAGCCAACAGGGACAGACAAACATGACCAAACGTTTGCGCAAAATCACCATCGTGGGTGGTGGGACCGCGGGCTGGATGACCGCGTTGATTTTGGAGATGGTGCTGTCGCGCACCTCCGCGCCCAAGGATCGCCCACGTATCTGCCTGATCGAAAGCCCCAATATCTCGACCGTCGGTGTGGGTGAGGCAACGGTTCCGAGAATGCCGGTCACGCTGAGGCAAGCGGGCATTTCCGAACGGGACTTTTTTCGCGAAACCAATGCCTCATTCAAGCTGGGCGTGAAGTTCTGCAATTGGAACAAGGACGCCAAGGGCAATCGCATCGACTATGTGAACCCGTTTGCCCATGGTCAGATGCTGGAGGGGTTGGAGACGGCCGAGTATTTCCTGCGTTTTGGCAACGGGGATCGGGATTTCACCCAGTCCATTTCGCCGCATGATGATCTGGGTCGGATGTGCAAGGGCGCTCGGCCCTTGGGGGCACCGGAATTCGAGCAGCGCTTTGGTTACGCGTATCACCTGGACGCCGTGAAGTTCGCGGGCATGCTGACCAAGGTCTGCACCAAGCGCGGTGTTGAGCATATTCAGGATGAGGTGCAATCGGTCGAGCTGGATGAGCAGGGCAATGTCAGTCACCTGATGCTCGAGCGCAAAGGCCGTCATGACATTGAAATGGTCATTGACTGCACAGGGTTCCGTGGTCTGATCATCAATCAGGCTCTGGGTGAACCCTTCATGGATTACTCGGACTATCTGCCGAATGACCGGGCCATGGCGTTGCAGATTGAACATCCGGATCCGGAAAAGATTGAAAGCCTGACCCGCTCAACCGCGCTTGGGGCGGGGTGGACATGGCGCGTGCCACTCTTCAACCGAGTCGGCACGGGCTATGTGTTTTCGTCTGCGCACCGGACGGATGATCAGGCAGCAGATGAATATCTTGAGTGGCTGGGCGACAGCGGCAAGGGTCTGACGCCGCGCGTGATCCCGATGCGCGTTGGGCGCGTGCGAAACGCGTGGGTCAAGAACTGCGTGGCGATCGGCCTATCTGGCGGGTTCATCGAGCCGTTGGAAAGCACCGCGATTCACATGATCGACCATGCCGTGCGCTGGTTTGCCGAGCATCTGCCGACGCAGGACATCGAACCGGCCTTGCGGACGCGCTACAACCGGCAGATGGACAAGCTCTACAACGAAGTTTTGGAGTTTATCTGTTTGCACTACCGCCTTGGTAACCGCACCGATGACCAATACTGGATCGACGCGCGGACCGAAATGAAACTGCCTGACAGGTTGGCCGAGAACCTTGAACTCTGGCAGCATCGCTTGCCGATGGAGCATGATATCGAGTTCGTATCCCTATTCGATCACCGCGTCTATCAAACGGTTCTGCTGGGCAAACAGGTCTATGATACGGGCTATGGCGAAGGCATCCGTGATCGACTGCGTCCGTTGAAAAAACCGATCTGGTTCCACTGGTGGAAGGGCGCGCGCATGCATCTCAATGAGATTCTGCAAACAATGCCGGATCACAAAACGCTTCTGCGCGATATTCGGGGTGAGTTGAAGAAGCCAGCTTTTGGCAAGGCGGCTGCAGTGAAGCCTACTGTGGCCATGCCGGGCGCAAAGCCGACTCCTGTTGTGGTGCAGAACATGCCGAACCTGGCCGAAATCCAAAGCGGTGCGAAGGACCTGCAATTGTTCTAGGGCGCATAGAATTGGGCAAAGTAATCTTCGACACCTGTTGCGGTGCCGAGATTTAGGCTTTGCCCTTGCGTATCTGGCTGAAACAGCCTATACGCGCGCTGTCTGAACAAGGGCGGTTAACGTCCGGATGACGTATCTGAGCAGGGCCGGGTTACCTCGGCCCTTTGTGTTTGTGTAGTCAGATGCGCACCGGGTCACGCCCTAAGACATCATGAAACAAGACCGGCGGAAACAACCGCTCGGCCAGCAAAAACGTATGTAAAGGAAAACAACGCCACATGGCTAACGCATCCATGGAGGAATTCGAAGCCCTCCTGAATGAAAGCTTCGAAATGGACACGCCCGAAGAGGGTTCTGTTGTCAAAGGTAAGGTTCTGGCGATCGAAGCCGGCCAAGCCATCATCGACGTAGGCTATAAAATGGAAGGCCGCGTTGATCTGAAAGAATTCGCAAATCCCGGCGAAGCCCCTGAAATCGCTGTTGGTGACGAGGTCGAAGTTTACCTGCGCGCCGCAGAAAACGCCCGTGGCGAAGCTGTCATCTCGCGTGAGATGGCCCGCCGTGAAGAGGCGTGGGACCGTCTGGAAAAAGCATATGCCGACGACCAGCGCGTCGAAGGTGCAATCTTCGGTCGCGTCAAAGGTGGCTTCACCGTCGATCTGGGTGGCGCAGTTGCGTTCCTGCCCGGCTCGCAGGTTGACGTTCGCCCCGTGCGCGACGCTGGCCCGCTGATGGGTCTGAAGCAGCCGTTCCAGATCCTGAAAATGGACCGTCGTCGTGGCAACATCGTTGTGTCGCGCCGCGCTATCCTGGAAGAATCGCGTGCCGAACAGCGTGCCGAAGTCATCGGCAACCTGTCCGAAGGTCAGACCGTCGAGGGTGTTGTCAAGAACATCACCGAATACGGTGCATTTGTTGACTTGGGTGGCGTTGACGGCCTGTTGCACGTCACCGACATGGCATGGCGCCGTGTGAACCACCCGTCCGAGATCCTGACGATCGGCGAAACCATCAAGGTTCAGGTCATCAAGATCAACAAAGAGACCCACCGCATCAGCCTGGGCATGAAGCAACTGCAGGAAGATCCGTGGGATCTGGTTGCTGCCAAGTATCCGCTGGGTTCGGTCCATCAGGGTCGCGTCACCAACATCACCGACTACGGCGCGTTCGTCGAGCTGGAAGCTGGTGTCGAAGGTCTGGTGCACGTCTCCGAGATGTCCTGGACCAAGAAAAACGTCCACCCCGGCAAGATCGTTTCGACCAGCCAGGAAGTCGACGTCATGGTCCTGGAAATCGACGGCGCCAAGCGTCGCGTGTCTCTGGGCCTGAAGCAGACTCAGCGCAACCCATGGGAAGTGTTTGCAGAAACACACCCCGAGGGCACCGAAGTCGAAGGCGAAGTCAAGAACATCACCGAATTCGGTCTGTTCATTGGCCTCGAAGGCGACATCGACGGCATGGTCCACCTCAGCGACCTGTCCTGGGACGAGCGTGGCGAAGATGCGATCCAGAACTACCGCAAAGGCGACATGGTTTCGGCCGTTGTCTCGGAAGTTGACGTCGAAAAAGAGCGTATCTCGCTGTCGATCAAAGCCCTGGGCGGTGACAAGTTCGCCGAAGCCGTGGGCGGCGTGAAGCGTGGCTCGGTCATCACCGTCGAAGTGACCGCAATCGAAGATGGCGGCATCGAGGTTGAGTACGAAGGCATGAAATCGTTCATCCGTCGTTCGGACCTGAGCCGTGACCGCGCCGAACAGCGTCCTGAGCGCTTCAACACCGGCGACAAGGTCGACGTCCGCGTCACCAATGTCGACAGCAAGACCCGCCGTCTGGGCCTGTCGATCAAAGCACGCGAAATCGCCGAAGAGAAAGAGGCCGTGGAACAGTACGGCTCCTCCGACTCGGGCGCATCGCTGGGCGATATCTTGGGTGCAGCGCTGAAATCCGGCGACTAAATCCGGTCTCTGACCCGATACAATTCAACGGCCCCGAACATGTGTGCGGGGCCGTTTTTGTTGCGAATCAACAAGTTCCCAAATTGGGCGCTAAAATGTACATACTATGTGCATGAACGGGATTTTGGGTGTTCAAGCGAAAAATCATGCGAGATTGCCCGAAATAGCAGCTACAACACACAGAGTTTACGTTCCCCCGAACCGGGTTTTTTTCTATACTGTCCAGAACACTAGAGATGGTAAACCGGTCGCCTGGGAGGGTAGCGCGCATGATCCGTTCTGAATTGATTCAAAAAATTGCTGATGAAAACCCGCATTTGTATCAACGCGATGTCGAGCGGATTGTGAATACAGTTTTCGAGGAAGTCACCGACGCAATGTCGCGTGGCGACCGGGTCGAGCTTCGCGGATTTGGCGCGTTCTCGGTGAAAAAGCGCGACGCCCGCGTGGGTCGCAATCCGCGCACCGGCGAAACTGTGCAGGTCGAAGAAAAATGTGTGCCGTTTTTCAAGACGGGTAAGTTGCTTAGGGACCGATTGAACGGTAAAGCCTGACATTATGATGCGCTACATTCGATATGCTTTCCTGGGGGCACTGGGGATCATCTTGGTCTCGGTCTCCCTTGCCAACGTAGAATCCGTTGAACTCAAGCTGATGCCCGACCCTCTGGCCGAGCTATTGGGATTCAACCTGTCTACCTCACTACCGCTATTTCTGGTGGTGCTGGGCGGTGTTGTGGCCGGTCTGGTTATCGGGTTCTTGTGGGAATGGATGCGCGAGCATAAGCATCGCCGTGATGCGACCGTCAAAAAAGGTGAAGTGCGCAAGCTTGAGCGCGAAGTCAAGAAGCTCAAGAAGAAGCAGAATGAAGGCAAGGACGAGGTTCTCGCCATTCTGGATGAGGCAAGCTGAGCCAAAGCAATGCCTGATGTGTCTGTCAAAATCTGCGGTTTGACCGCCCCTGATCACGTGCGCGCTGCTGTTGATGCAGGCGCGCGGTATCTGGGGTTCAACTTCTTCGCCAAATCCCCCCGCTATGTCTCGCCCCAGCAGGCCGCCGAGTTGGCGACCCATGTGCCGACGTGCGTGGCCAAGGTGGCGTTGGTGGTGAATGCCCCGGATGAGGTATTGGACGACATAACGCAGAACGCTCCGTTCGATATCCTGCAACTGCATGGGGGCGAGTCGATTGAACGCGTACAGCAGATCAAGGACCGGTATGGCTTGCCGGTGATGAAGGTGATCGGGGTGGCCGATGAGGCTGACCTTGCCTCGATTGATGCGTTCAGTGACGTGGCGGATCAGTTGTTGATTGACGCCAAGCCGCCAAAGAATGCCGTTTTGCCCGGCGGCAATGGCTTGGCGTTTGACTGGCGTCTGCTGGCGGGACGCAAATACTGGCGCAAGCCGTGGATGCTGGCCGGTGGTCTGACCCCCGAAAACGTGGCCGAGGCGATCCGTATGACCGGCGCGCGTCAGGTTGATGTCGCATCCGGCGTCGAAAGCGCGCCGGGGGTAAAAGATGCCACGCTGATGAAGGCATTTATTGACGCGACGCAGTGATCTGATCTCGTATATGCGCCGTATCTCTCGACGGAGGGGTACAAAACATGCTGGCGGCAATAGGCGGCGTTTCTCTGAAACACTGGTACAACGCGCCAGAGTTTTTCTGGCGAGCAGGGCAAGCTTTGCGTCAGGCGCGGGGTGATCCGCTATGCTTGCACGCGGCGACTTTCCGTCAAGACGGTCTCTATTTCTCGCTTAGCGTTTGGCACGATATCGAGGCGATGCTGACCTTCGCCCAATCAGGCCCGCACCGTCGCCTGATGCAGGAGGCGAACCGCTTGGCAGATGTGAACCAGTTCCACTATTTTCCTTGCATAGGCATCCCAACGGCTGAGCAAGCGCTTGAGCTTTGGCGGCATCATACCCTGGCTGCCGAATGAGGCGTTTTGCCCATGGCAAAACCTGCCGCTACCTCCTATGAACAACGGATACGACGCGGGAGACTTCCATGGCCAACGATCTTTTCAATTCCTTCATGTCCGGCCCTGATGAACAGGGGCGTTTTGGCATTTTCGGTGGGCGTTTTGTCAGCGAGACGCTGATGCCGCTGATCCTGTCGCTGGAAGAGGAATATAACAAAGCCAAGGATGATCCGACGTTCTGGGCCGAGATGGATGATCTGTGGGCGAACTATGTGGGTCGCCCGTCGCCTCTGTACTACGCCGAGCGCCTGACCGAGCATTTGGGCGGGGCGAAGATTTACCTCAAACGTGATGAGCTGAACCATACCGGCGCGCATAAGATCAACAATGTGTTGGGCCAGATCATTCTGGCGCGTCGTATGGGCAAGACCCGGATCATCGCCGAAACCGGGGCAGGGCAGCACGGGGTCGCCACAGCGACCGTCTGCGCCAAGTTTGGCCTGAAATGTATCGTCTACATGGGTGCTCATGACGTGCAGCGCCAGGCGCCCAACGTGTTCCGCATGCGTCTGCTGGGGGCCGAGGTGATTCCGGTGACCTCGGGCCGTGGAACGCTGAAGGACGCGATGAACGACGCGCTGCGCGACTGGGTGACCAATGTGCGCGACACGTTCTACTGCATCGGCACCGTGGCCGGTCCGCACCCGTACCCGGCTATGGTTCGCGACTTCCAGTCGATTATCGGCAAGGAAGCCAAAGAGCAGATGATGAAGGCCGAAAGCCGTCTGCCCGACACGATCATCGCTGCCATTGGCGGCGGCTCGAACGCGATGGGCCTGTTCTACCCGTTCCTCGACGACAAAGAGGTCAACATCATCGGCGTCGAAGCCGGCGGCAAAGGCGTGAACGAGAAAATGGAGCATTGCGCCTCATTGACCGGTGGTCGTCCGGGCGTGTTGCATGGTAACCGGACCTATCTGCTGCAGGACGATGACGGCCAGATCCTCGAAGGTTATTCGATCTCTGCCGGTCTGGATTATCCGGGCATCGGGCCCGAGCACTCCTGGCTGAACGATATCGGCCGCGCGAACTATGTCGCCATCACCGACAAAGAGGCGCTTGAGGCATTCCAGCTCTGCTGTGCCACCGAAGGCATCATCCCGGCGCTGGAGCCCAGCCACGCGCTGGCCCATGTGATGAAGATCGCACCGGATCTGCCGAAGGATCACCTGATCTGCATGAATATGTGCGGACGCGGTGACAAGGACGTGCAGACTGTGGCGAAATATCTGAACTTCGACATGTCGGATACTGAGGGCCGCACGGCAGACTAATATTCGGTCAAGCGAATGGCGCCGGCCCCAGAAAGGGCCGGTTTTTCTTTAGCCTTCTTGCAGGACGGTTTCGAAACCTTCGAACTGCGGGGAACCTATCAGGGCGGATTGGGTCTTGCTGTTCCCTGCATTTTTATGTGCGTCGCGGAACTGTTCTTACTTGGTCCAGGCTTCGAAATCTTCGCGGCTGTCCCAGATCACATGGCTGGAATACAGGCGGGATCCGTCGCCTTCAGGCCCTTTGAGTAGGCGGAATTCCTGAAACCCTTTCAGCTCGTTCAAACGGCTCTGTCGTTCCTTCCAGACGTTTTCAAAATCGGCTTCACTGCCATGCCGGACCTTGAAACGGTTCATTGCAATAAAGCTCATGGCTTTCCCCATTCTGTCGTGTTTCAGGCTGGCGAAACGAAATGTCGGCGGGCTGTTGGCATAGAGAGTATTCCCCGTCCGCCCTTAATTGGCGCGCGCTGCGTGTTGGCGCAGGATGTCCAGCGGCACGATCTCAAGTGCCCGCTGATGCGTGGCCTCAAGATGCACCTTGGGCGCACAGCCTTCGTCATGCGCCTGAAGGAAACGACCGGCACAGAGACACCAGCTGTCCCCGGGGTTGAGGCCCGGAAAGTTGAACTCGGGTCGAGGGGTGCTGAGGTCGTTGCCAACGTATTTCGAATAGGCCAGAAACTCAGCCGTCATGACGGCGCAGACGGTGTGACTGCCCTGATCCTCGATGCAGGTGTTGCAGGCCCCGTCGCGGAAGAACCCGGTCAAAGGGTCTTTCGAGCAATCGGCCAGAATCCCGCCGAGAACATTGATGCTGTCTTCTTTCTGCATGAGGCTCCCCCTAAAGGCTTTGCGCAATACTGCGGAACATTTCGACATTCTGTTCGTTGACACCCGGATCACGGAATTTGCGATCCGCACCGGTTGTCATGATCAGAACGCCACGAGGCTGGTCGAAATACATATATTGCCCATAGACCCCGCGGGCCAGAAATTCTCCTTCATGCGCTCCAATGGGGATCCACCACTGATAGCCGTAGCCGATTTTTCCCGGCTCGGTCGGGGCGCTTGGCCAGGTCGATTCCCTGATCCATTCAGCGGGTACGAGCTGCTCGCCGTCATGCTCTCCGCCTTGCAGGATCACTTGGCCGAAGCGCGCAAAGTCGCGCGTGGTGAAGTTCAGACCACCCAGCACAAAAGCCACGCCAGCCCCGTCGGTGACATAGTAGCCGTCGCGCTCCAATCCCAAGGGCTGCACGATCTTCTCGGTCATCAGCTCCGTGACGCTGCGCCCTGTGGCGCCCCGGATCACCATGCCGATGACATGGGTGTCGATCGACACATATTGCCAGCTCTCTCCGGGTACGATGAAGCTGTCCTGAAGCGCTATGGTGAAATCATCCAACTCACCTCCGAGGGCCAAAACGCGGCCCATCCGGTTGATGTCGGAGTTCGGGTCAAAATAGTCCTCATCAAAGACCACCCCGCTGGCCATGTTCAGCACATTTCGGATCGAGGCGGTCTCATAGGCGCTGCCGGTCAGGTTGGACGCGTATTTCACCACCGGATCGTCCAGCGATGTGATCGCGCCTTCGTCCAGCAGAATCCCTAGAAGCGCCGAAAGATAGCTTTTGGCCACCGACCATGAGATGCGACGGTCGTCGGGACCTGTCCCCAGATAGTATTCTTCGAACCTGATCTGACCGTCCTGCATCACCAGAAGTGAGGTGACCGCGCGATCCTCAATCCAGTCATCGGTCCCTTCGGGCAGGTCAAAACCGGGGCCGTAAGGCAGCTCCCACGTCGGGCCGTTGCCTCGGGGCAGATTGGCGGTTAGGAAAGCCTCATCCATGTGAGAGAAATTCTGGACGATTTTCTCTTCGGAAAACAGAGAGTTCACGGCCAAGAGGCGTTGAATTTCTTCGCGTTTCCAGACGCCAACAAGCACTGCGGCCAGGACCAGTGCCAGAGTGATCCGCAACACCCATTTGAACAGAGCTTTCATGAAATGCCTCCCTCTCGGTTGGTATAGGAGCGCGAGACGCCGCATTCCGCAATCAAGACCTTACGGCACCAAGGGCGTAGGTTATTTGAACTTGTCCAAAAGCTTTTGCATGGCCGAGCGGTTGTCTTCTTCGGGCACAGGCTTCGCCTCAGGTTTTGGGGCCGATTTTTCGGGCGTTGGCGAGGTGGAAGAGCGGGGCGGCGCAGTACGCAAAGCCACCGCATTCATGAACTTGCCGCCGTCACCATCCGCAAGATGGCCCGCACCGTCTGCAACGCCGCGCAGTACGTCTTCTAGCCAGTCCCCATCGGCTTTGGCAAAGTCACCCAGAACATAGGGCGAGACCATCTCTTTCCGCCCGGGATGTCCGATGCCCAAACGCACCCGATCATAGGCCGGGCTGATATGCTCATGAATGGATCGCAGCCCATTGTGCCCAGCATGGCCGCCGCCCGCCTTGACCCGCACTTTGCCGGGCGCAAGGTCCAATTCGTCGTGGAAAACGGTCACGTCGGTTGAGTCGAGCTTGTAGAACCGCATCGCCTCGCCCACGGATTGACCCGAGCGATTCATGAAGGTCTGCGGCTTGATCAGAAGCACCTTTTCGTGCCCAAGACGCCCCTCGGCAATCTCGGCCTGAAATTTGGATTTCCATGGGCCAAAACCATGATCATCGGCAATTCGGTCCAGCGCCATGAAGCCGATATTGTGCCGGTTGCGGGCATATTTCGATCCCGGGTTCCCCAATCCGACAAATAGCTTCATGCCACAATCCTCTTTCGCATGCCTTCAGCGCAGAGGGGTGATGGCATGAAATGGCATCCGTTTTCTAGCCCGGTGCCAAAAGAAAACGGGGCCCGATATTAGGCCCCGTTTCACAATTCGACAATTCGAGTTCGGATTTATTCTTCAGCTTCTTCCTGGCCGACGACTTCAACTTCGTCTGCGGCCACTTCTTCGCCTTCTTCGTCGTCGCTGGTCGACAGACCGGTCGGTGCCGAAACGTTGGCGATCACGAAGTCACGGTCGATGGTCGGCTTAGTGCCTGCGGGCAGGTCAACCGACGAGATAGTGACAACGTCGTTGATCTCCATGCCTGTAAGATCAACAGTGATCTTTTCAGGAATGTCGCCAGCGGTGCACATCAGTTCGACTTCCGGACGGACAACGGTCAGAACGCCGCCCTTCTTGATGCCGGGGGCCGCTTCTTCGTTGACGAACTCAACCGGGATGAACAGCGCGATCTTGGTGGTCCGACGCAGGCGCATCAGGTCCAGGTGGGTCGGCAGGTCTTTGACGACGTCACGCTGAACGTCACGGCAGATGACGCGTACGTCTTCGTGGCCTTCAACCTTCAGGTTCCACAGGGTCGACTTGAACCGGCCTGCTTTCAGGCGCTTGAACAGTTCGTTGAACGGGATCTTGATTGCCAGCGGATCTTTGTCGCCACCAAATACAACGCCCGGAACCATGCCTTCGCGGCGGGTCTGACGAGCGGCGCCCTTGCCTGTCCCCGTACGTTCCAGAGCTACGAGATCAGGAATCTCTCCAGCCATGATATATTCTCCAATGTTAGGGCGGGCATCCTCCAAGGCTGTATGCCCGCGTGAAGCCGCGTCCTTAGCTTGTTTCTTACGGTTTGGAAAGTAGTATTTTGCGAGGCGCTGCCTCGCGCTCCGAGGTATTTTCAAACAGAAGAAGATGCGAAGCGCCCGTTGCTACTTCTGTTCAAATATACCTCGGGGGAGTCGCCCCTTCAGGGGCGGTGGGGGGTAGCGCCCCCTGGGACGGTTCAGCTTTGCCAGCGACCGCCGAAATCTTCGGGTACGAGCAGGTTGTGGCGACCCAGATCTGCAACATTGCGTTCGCCGCACAGGGCCATTGTGGTATCAAGCTCCTTCTGTATGACGTCCAAGGCGGTCGTCACGCCAGATTGACCCATCGCGCCCAGTCCGTAGACGAAAGCGCGGCCGATATAGGTGCCCTTTGCCCCCAACGCCAAAGCCTTGAGGACGTCCTGACCCGAGCGGATGCCGCTGTCCAGATGCACTTCGACATCGCCGCCGACAGCGTCCATGATCTCGGGCAGAATGCGGATCGAACTCAGCGCACCGTCCAGTTGCCGGCCCCCGTGATTCGACACAATGATGGCGTCCGCGCCGAGTTTGGCGGCCATCTTGGCATCTTCGGCGTCGAGTATGCCTTTCAGAATCACTCTGCCGCCCCATTGCTCCATCAGCTTTTCGACCTTTGTCCAGTCGAGGCTGGGGTCGAATTGCTCAGCCGTCCACGCGCCCAGCGATGAGGCGTCAGAGATACCTTCGACATGGCCAACGATGTTGCCAAACTCACGCCGCTTGGCTTGCAGCATTTCGATTCCCCACGACCATTTCGTCATCAGGTTGGCGATGGTTTTGGGTGTGAGTTTCGGCGGGGCAGAAAGGCCGTTCTTCAGGTCTTTGTGGCGTTGACCCAGAATCTGCAGATCCAGCGTAATCACGAGTGCAGAGCACTTGGCATCCTTGGCCCGCTGGATCAGGCGGCTGACGTAGTCTTCGTCCTTCATCGTGTAGAGCTGAAACCAAAACGGTTTGTTTGTGTATTCCGCCACATCTTCGATTGAGTTGATCGACATTGTGGAAAGAGTGAAAGGAACGCCGAATTCCTCGGCAGCTTTGGCGGCCTTCATTTCCCCGTCCGCGTGTTGCATGCCAGTCAAGCCGACAGGCGCAAGCGCAACCGGAAGCGCCACGTCCTCACCAATCATCTGCGACGCGGTCGACCGGCCTGCCATATCAACGGCCACCCTTTGGCGCAGGCGGATTTTCTCGAAATCCGAGCTGTTTTCGCGAAAGGTCTGCTCGGTCCAACTGCCGCTTTCCGCATAGTCGTAGAACATGCGCGGCACACGGCGTTCGTAGATCCGGCGCAGGTCTTCAATCGTCGTAATCACGGGCATGTTCGGGAACCTTCCTTAAGTTGACCCGAACTGTGTAACCGGCCAGAGGGCAGTTTCGCAACGCTATCGCGCAATCAAAAAACGCGGCTGTTCCAGGTCAGCCGCGTCTTAAAAGCAACCTGATCGTCGAGGCTTACGCAGAATGGGCACCATCCGCGAGGGACTTCACGAAATCCAGTACCTCGGACACTGGCTTGCCCGCGCCGATCTGGCTGACGATGGCCGACCCAACAACCGCCCCATCCGCGACTGAGGCGATGGCCTGCGATTTCTCTGGCGTGTTGATGCCAAAGCCAACGATGACCGGCAGGTCGGTGGCGGATTTGATCCGGGCGACTTCAGGGCCGACATTGGTGGCCTGCGCCTCCGCCGCTCCGGTGATTCCGGTGATCGAGACGTAATAAACAAAGCCCGAGGTGTTCTGCAGCACGCGCGGCAGGCGTTTGTCGTCGGTGGTTGGTGTCGCGAGGCGGATGAAGTTCAGACCCGCGGCTTGGGCGGGCAGGCAAAGCTCCTCGTCTTCTTCGGGCGGCAGATCGACGACGATTAAGCCGTCGATGCCCGCAGCTTTGGCCTCTTCCAGAAACGCATCGACGCCACGGTTGTAGATCGGATTGTAGTAGCCCATCAGAACAATCGGGGTCGTGTCATCGGTTTCCCGGAATGTGCGCGCCAGATCCAGCGTGCGCTGCAGGGTCATACCGCCATCCAAGGCGCGCTGACCTGCAAGCTGGATTGTCGGCCCATCTGCCATCGGGTCGGTGAAGGGCAGGCCAAGCTCGATCACATCCACCCCCGCGCCGGGCAGCCCTTTGACAACCTCAAGCGAGGTTTCATAGTCTGGGTCGCCTGCCATCACATAGGCGACAAAGGCCTTTTTCCCCTCGGCTTTCAGAGCGGCAAACTTGGCGTCGATACGGGTCATGGCATGTCCTTGCAGTCAGGTTCGGACCTGATGTGCAGAAAGTTTTGCCGAAAATCAATCCCGCCGCGGCCGCAAACTCTCAGAACGCGAAGTGATAGCGGAAAAGCAGGGCGTTGACGCCCGGATTATCCTCTTGCGTGCTGGCGTTGGATTTGTGGGTGATGGCCATCGACACCTTGTTTCCATTGTCCAGTGTGTATCCCACCCCAAAAAGGCTGCGGATCTGAAAGCTACCGCCGAGATCGTTCAGCTCATCGGCCTCGGAAAAGTAGCCGGGCATGACGCTGCCTTCCAGAAACCAGCGATCGTTCAGAGAATAGAGACCAACCAGACCCACGCCGATATGGGTATCGCCCGCTTCGTCGATCGACAGGGCTGCGCCCCACCCAACGCTGAACCGGGTCGCCTGACGAAACGGGCGGTGCTGATATTCCAGCGCGATAAGCGCATGATCGTCCGAGTCGCTGTCCGAGAAATCTGCGAAACCAGCCCCTAGAATAATGGACTGGGCATGTGCCATGCCGGCGCATATGGCCAGAACAGCCGACAAAGCGAGGATTTTCTTCATAGGAACATTTCCGTTTGGTCTTCGATGTTCCTTTTCACGTGCTTATTCCAACGGCCTCTTTTCAATGCGCCCAAGAACACAACAGTGGAACAAAACCGTGAGACCAGCGTGAGGGTGAAGGGCGCCCATCACCCACATTGGCTTGCGCATTCACCCCGACCCGCCTAGAAGCAGCCGCGAAAAGCATCAGGAGACCGTCATGGGCTTTAAAATGGGAATCGTGGGTTTGCCGAATGTGGGCAAGTCGACCCTCTTCAACGCGCTGACCAAAACCGCAGCCGCCCAGGCCGCGAATTTCCCGTTCTGCACCATCGAACCCAATGTGGGCGACGTGGCCGTTCCTGATGACAGGTTGGACAAGTTGGCGGCGATCGCTGCCTCAAAACAAATCATCCCGACGCGGATGACCTTTGTGGATATCGCCGGTCTGGTGAAAGGGGCCTCGAAAGGTGAAGGGCTGGGCAACCAGTTTCTTGCCAATATCCGCGAGACCGACGCCATCGCCCATGTGCTGCGCTGTTTCGAAGACGGCGATGTGACCCATGTGGACGGCCGGGTCGATCCGGTGGCCGACGCTGACACGATCGAGACCGAACTGATGCTGGCTGATCTGGAAAGCATCGAAAAGCGCCGCGCCAATCTGGTGCGCAAGCTGAAGGGCAATGACAAAGAGGCGCAGCAGCAGGACCGTCTGCTGGCTGAGGCGCAGGAGATGCTGGAAAACGGCAAGCCCGCGCGTCTGGTTGAGGTCTCGGACGAAGATGCCAAGGCCTGGAAGATGCTACAGCTTCTGACGACAAAGCCTGTGCTCTACGTCTGCAACGTGTCCGAGGAAGAAGCCGCCGAGGGCAACGAATACTCGGCCAAGGTGGCCGAAATGGCCGCCGCGCAAGGCAACGCGCACGTCATCATCAGCGCCAAGATCGAAGAAGAGATCAGCCTGTTGGAAGAGGACGAAGCCGAGATGTTCCTGGGCGAGATGGGTCTGGAAGAACCCGGTCTCGACCGTCTGATCCGCGCTGGGTACGACCTGCTCAGGCTGGAAACCTATTTCACTGTAGGCCCGAAAGAGGCCCGCGCCTGGACCATCCGTACGGGTACCGCCGCGCCGCAGGCCGCAGGTGTCATCCATGGGGATTTCGAAAAAGGCTTCATCCGCGCCGAGACAATTGCCTATGACGACTACGTCGCCGCCAACGGCGAGCAGGGCGCGAAAGAGGCCGGAAAGATGCGGGCTGAGGGCAAGGGATACATCGTCAAAGATGGCGATGTGATGCACTTCCTTTTCAACACGTAAGTCAGTAGGTCACGGTAGGTTTTCAAAGCGCTTCGTTCAAGCTGCACTGGGCGATCAACCACTTGCCATCTGCCTGTTGATACAAAACGTTTAGGGATGTGCCGCTGGCGGCACTTCCTTCACTAAAGCGAGCGAGACACCAGCCAAAGCGGCCTTCAGCATCCGCTTGCAGGACCTCGATTGCTTTGTCCTCGCCTTCTTCTTCAACCCACTCCTCATGCGTCGTCTCGATTGCTGGCCGACCGATAGCTGCGGGGCCATAAGGCGAATAGAGTTCCGCATTGTCCGTAAAGTACGACGCACATCCTGCTGCATCCTTGGACCGGTAACTTTGAACGTATCCGTCAAACACCTGTTGAAAAAGGTCTTTGGCTTCCATTTTGAACCTCGCCAATTTGCAATCCTTTTCAATATAAGTCTCCGTGAACCTGCGCGACAACAACGCAATTCCGTCCCATCGACGGACGAGCAGACGGCGCTCTTTCTTTAGGCTACAACGGCTTGAGCGACCCTGAGCCTCAAAGTGGACGACCAGCGCATGATCGAAATCCGAGACCTCCAACTCCTCAGTGCCCTCGCGCGGCATCGGCATTTTGCCAAAGCGGCTGAGGAATGCGGGATTTCCCAGCCTGCCTTCTCGATGCGCATCCGCAATCTTGAAGACCGGCTGGGTGTCTCGATTGTCCGGCGTGCCAACCGGTTTCAGGGTCTGACCGAAGAGGGTGAGATGATCGTCCTGCGCGCGCGGCGCATTCTGGATGATGCCAAAGCGCTGGAGCAGCAGGTGCAGGCCGCAAAGGGTGAGATCACCGGAACGTTGATGCTGGGTGTGATCCCGACCGCCATCGCTTTTACTGGGCGGCTCACGAAGCATTTGCGTCAGGCGCATCCGCGGATCGTGACCCGGATCGAGACCATGTCAGCCTCGGCCATTCAGCATCGGTTGGACGAAGGCAGCCTGGATGCGGGCGTGACTTATGGCGACAGTATCGGCACCGATCTGCGGCAGGTGCAGCCTCTCTATGAGGAAACCTATGTCCTACTGGCCCCTGCGCATATGGTCGAGGACACCGGCCCGATCCCTTGGGCCAAGGTCGCTGATTTCCCCCTCAGCCTGCTGGTTCCGCAGATGCAGAACCGGCGTATTCTGGATCGGATCTTTCTGGATCAGGGGCTGCACCCGGATGTGGTGGCCGAAACCAGCGGCTTTACCGCCTCGATGGTGATGGCGCGTGAGGGGTTGGCGGCCACTGTGGTTCCGCGTGTTCTGCTGCGATCTCTGGGCGATCTGAAGGGGACCAAAGTGCTTCCCTTGATTGACCCCGTGGTCAGCAAACCGATTTGCCTGGCGACCCTGATCCGAGATCCGGAATTGCCAACGGTCGAGGCCCTGAGGGCGGTTGTGACGTCTTTGCGGTGATAAGGTGTCGTTATCGTGCGATTGTGTAAGACGATTTGACGATATCCTCCTCTGATGAGACACGGAGCCTCAATCGGAGGGCATCATGGCACCATTAGATACCAAGCCATCAGGCGTACCCAAGGGCGTTTGGAAGTCAGGTAAAGGCAAAGGGCGGCACACGCCCAAAGGCCGTCAGTTCACGGATGAGGCACAGGCGGAGATTGCGCGCCTGTTGGGGGATCGCCCGCGCCGCCGCGATCTGCTGATCGAATTTCTACATTTGATTCAGGATGCGCACGGCCATATCAGCGCCGACCACATCGCCGCCTTGGCGGTCGAGATTCGCATCGGTCAGGCAGAGATCTATGAAACCGCGACCTTCTATGCCCATTTCGATGTGGTGAAAGAGGGTGAGACGCCTCCTCCGGCGTTGACGATCCGCGTCTGTGATTCCCTGTCCTGCGAGATGGCCGGCGCCCAGCAATTGCAAAAAGCGCTTGAGGACGGTCTGGACCCGTCCGAGGTTCGTGTTGTCCGCGCCCCTTGCATGGGCCGCTGCGATACCGCCCCGGTGCTTGAGATCGGTCACAACCATATCGACCATGCGACCCCCGAAAAGGTGCAGGCTGCAATTGCTGCCGATGATACCCATGCGCATCTGCCTGACTACGAAACCTTCGCGACCTATGAGGCCGAAGGCGGCTACGCCAAACTGAAAGAGCTGCGCGACGGCGGCGATTGGGAGAAGGTGCAGGAAGACGTTCTGTCCTCGGGCCTGCGTGGTCTGGGCGGTGCGGGCTTCCCGTCGGGCAAGAAATGGGGCTTTGTTCGCATGAATGAAGGCCCGCGCTATCTGGCCGTGAACGGCGATGAGGGCGAGCCCGGCACATTCAAAGATCGCTACTATCTGGAACGCACGCCGCATGTCTTCCTGGAAGGTATGCTGATCGCCGCATGGGCCGTCGAGGCCGAGACCTGCTTCATCTACATGCGCGACGAATACCCCGCCGTGCTGGAAATCCTGCGTCGCGAGATTGCTGCGTTGGAGCAGGCAGGGATTGTCGAAGAAGGCTACATCGACCTGCGCCGGGGTGCTGGTGCCTACATCTGCGGTGAAGAATCCGCGATGATCGAGTCGATCGAAGGCAAGAAGGGCCTGCCCCGCCACCGTCCTCCGTTCGTGGCGCAGGTCGGTGTGTTCAACCGCCCGACCTTGGTTCACAACGTTGAGACGCTGTATTGGGTCTCGAAAATCTGCCGCGAAGGGCCGCAGATCCTGAGTTCGGTTGAAAAGAATGGCCGCAAGGGCCTGCGCAGCTACTCGATCTCGGGTCGTGTGGCGAAGCCGGGTGTATACCTCCTGCCCGCTGGCTCGACCATTTTGGATGTGATTGAAGCTGCCGGTGGCATGGCCGAAGGGCAGACGTTCAAAGCGTACCAGCCGGGCGGTCCATCCTCGGGCCTGCTGCCTGCGTCGATGGATGATATCCCGTTGGACTTCGACACGCTGCAACCGCATGGCACCTTCATCGGCTCGGCGGCCGTAGTGGTTCTGTCCGATCAGGACACCGCCCGCGATGCGGCGCTGAACATGCTGCGCTTCTTCGAAGATGAAAGCTGTGGCCAGTGTACGCCCTGCCGTGCCGGCTGCGAAAAGGCGGTGAAACTGATGCAAGCCGACAAGTGGGACACTGATCTGCTGGAAGATCTGTGTCAGGTCATGGGCGACGCCTCGATCTGCGGTCTGGGGCAGGCTGCTCCGAACCCGATCCGCCTTGTCATGAAACACTTCGCTGACGAAATCTGAGGGGAGACAGAGCCATGCTAGACGCAAGCCCAACCAAGACCGTCACCTTCAACCTGAACGGCGAAGATGTCACCGTGCCCGAGGGGTGGACCATCTGGGAAGCCGCCAAGGGCCAGGGGTTCACCATCCCGCACCTGTGCCACAAGCCGCAGCCGGGTTATCGCCCGGACGGCAACTGCCGCGCCTGTATGGTTGAGGTGGAAGGCGAGCGCACGCTGGTCGCCTCGTGCATCCGCCCTGCCGCAGACGGTATGGTCGTCAAGACCGACAGCGACCGGGCCGAGAAATCGCGCGCCATGGTTATGGAACTGCTGGTTGCCGATCAGCCCGAAGAAGCCCATGACACCTCCAGCCATTTCTGGGACATGGCCAAGCTGAACGGTGTCAGCGAGAGCCGTTTCCCGGCGAAAGAGGCTGAAAAGATCCCGCTGCTGGATGACAGCCACGTTGCGATGCGTGTCAATCTGGACGCGTGTATCAACTGCAACCTCTGCGTCCGTGCCTGCCGTGAAGTGCAGGTGAATGACGTGATTGGCATGGCCGGTCGTGGCCATACGGCTCAGGTGGTGTTCGACCAGAACGACCCGATGGGCGATTCGACCTGTGTGGCCTGTGGTGAGTGTGTTCAGGCTTGTCCCACCGGCGCACTGATGCCCGCTACTGTGCTGGACGACCAACAAAAGGGTGACAGCAAGGACTACGACTCTGAGACCGAAAGCGTCTGCCCGTTCTGCGGTGTGGGCTGCAAGGTCTCGCTGAAGGTCAAGGACGGTAAGGTTAAATATGTCGAGGGCATCAACGGCCCCGCAAACGAAGGCCGTTTGTGTGTCAAAGGCCGGTTTGGTTTCGACTACATCCACCACCCGCACCGCCTGACCACGCCGCTGATCCGTCGTGAAGACGCGCCTGAAAAGGGTCTGAACGTCGATCCGGGCAATCTGTCGACCCATTTCCACGAAGCGACCTGGGAAGAGGCGATGGATCTGGCCGCCACCAAGCTGATGGCCCTGCGCGAAGAAGACCCGCGCAGCGTCGCGGGCTTTGGCTCGGCCAAATGCACCAACGAAGAAGCATATCTGTTCCAGAAGTTCATCCGTCAGGGCTTCCGCCACAACAACGTCGATCACTGCACCCGTCTGTGCCACGCCTCGTCGGTTGCGGCCCTGATCGAAAACGTGGGCTCGGGCGCGGTGACCGCGACTTTCAACGAGATCGAAAACGCAGATGTGGCGATCATCATCGGCTCGAATCCGATCGAGAACCACCCCGTCGCGGCGACCTACTTCAAGCAGTTCGCCAAACGCGGTGGCAAGCTGATCGTTATGGACCCGCGCGGTGTTGGTATGCGCAAGTTCGCCGACGAAATGCTACAGTTCCGTCCGGGGGCCGATGTCTCGATGCTCAACGCGATCATGAATGTGATCGTCGAGGAAGAGCTGTATGACAGCCAGTATATCCACCGCTGGACCGAGAACTGGGAAGCCGAGAAAGAGCATCTGCGCCAGTTCACTCCCGAGGCGATGTCGCCGATCTGTGGCATCGAACCCGAGCAGCTACGCCGCGTCGCGCGCACCTTTGCGCAGGCCAAGGCCGGCCTGATCTTCTGGGGTATGGGCGTCAGCCAGCACATTCACGGGACCGACAACTCTCGTTGCCTGATCAGCCTTGCGTTGATGACCGGCAATGTGGGCAAACCCGGCGCGGGTCTGCACCCTCTGCGGGGTCAGAACAACGTGCAGGGGGCCTCGGACGCCGGTCTGATCCCGATGTTCCTGCCGGACTATCAGTCGGTCATGGACGATGACATTCGAGCCAAGTTCAACAGTGTTTGGAATGACGAGCGTGACTTCTCGAACGAGAAGGGCCTGACCGTCACCGAGATCATTGATCAGGCCTATGCGGGCAACATCAAGGGGATGTATATCCAGGGCGAAAACCCGGCCATGTCCGACCCCGATGTTGGTCACGCCCGCGATGCTCTGGCCAAGTTGGAGCTGATGATCGTGCAGGATATCTTCCTGACGGAGACGGCGAACTATGCCGACATCATCCTGCCTGCCTCGGCGCTCTATGAGAAGAACGGCACCGTGTCGAACACCAACCGTCAGGTGCAGCGTGTGCGTCCGGCCGTGACCCCTCCGGGTGAAGCGCGTGAGGATTGGAAGATCACCGTCGAACTTGGGCAGCGGATTGGGCTGAACTGGGACTACACCGACGTGTCTCAGGTGTTCAACGAGATGAAGCTGACGATGAACTCGCTCAACAACATCACGTGGGAGCGTCTTGAGACCGAGACCATCACCTATCCGTCCCTGTCCGAGACAGACCCGGGTCAGGCGATCGTGTTCGGTGACGGTTTCCCACGTGCGGACGGCAAGGCCCGGTTTACCCCGGCCAGCGTCATCCCGCCGGATGAGGCTCCGGATGACAAATACCCGATGATCGCAACCACTGGTCGTCAGCTGGAGCATTGGCACACTGGGTCGATGACCCGTCGCGCCAAGGTTTTGGACGCGGTTGAGCCAGAGGCGAACTGCTCGATGAACCCGCGGACGCTGAAACTGATGGGGATAGAACCGGGCGAGATGATCCGCTTGACCACACGTCGTGGCTCGATCGAGATCATGGTTCGTGCCGACCGTGCGATTGCCGAAGATATGGTGTTCATCCCGTTTGCCTATGTCGAGGCCGCGGCGAATATCCTGACCAACTCGGCCATCGACCCCTATGGCAAAATCCCCGAGTTCAAGTTCTCGGCAATCCGGGTCGAAAAGATCGAAGACGCCATCGCGGCAGAGTAAACTCCATTCCAGACGCTCGGAAAAGGCGGCCCATTGGGTCGCCTTTTTCGCGTCTTGACAGCGGCTTACACGCGGCCAACCCTGTCACCGTCATTCATGATGGAGTTGCCGATGCCACGCCGTTTCGTCGATTTGTCCGTTCCGCTGGAAACCGGGATCGTGTCGGACCCGCCGATCATGCTGCCTGAGATCGAGTACATGACCCATGACCAGACTGCAGAGCAGGTCATGTCGTTCTTTCCCGGCCTGCAAAAGGATGACCTACCTGGCGGAGAGGGTTGGGCTATCGAGCGATTGCAAATCGCGACCCATAACGGGACCCATCTAGACGCGCCCTATCATCATCATTCCACAATGGACAAAGGTGAGCGGGCGATCACCATCGATGAGGTGCCGCTGGAGTGGTGCATGAATCCCGGCGTTAAACTAGATTTTCGCGATTTCGAGGATGGTTACGTGGTCACAGCAGCGGATGTCGAGGCCGAGCTGAAACGGATCGGCCATACGCTGAAACCGTTGGATATCGTGGTCGTCAACACCTCTGCCGGGACGCAATATGGCCAGCCCGACTATCTGATGAAGGGCTGCGGTATGGGGCGCGAAGCAACCCTTTATCTGACAGAACGCGGCGTGCGCGTCACAGGCACGGATGCCTGGAGTTGGGACGCGCCCTTCCCGTTGACCGCACAGGAATATGCGGAAACCAAAGATGCCTCGATCATCTGGGAGGGGCACCGCGCCTCGATGGAGATCGGCTATTGCCACATGGAGAAACTAACCAATCTCGAAACTTTGCCCGCGACGGGGTTTGAGATTTCTTGTTTTCCCTTCAAGATCAAAGGCGCGTCAGCCGGATTCATCCGCGCTGTCGCGATCTTTGAGGACCCCGAGGAGTGAAAATCACCAACATGTCGCAAGATACACAACCCCTTGGCGGCCAAGATGGCCCGTATGATGCACCGGTTGAAATCCACGGCTTTGCCTTGCAGCCGGACTGGATCGACTACAACGGGCATATGAATGTCGGCTACTATGGCGTGGCGTTCGACATGGCCTTTGAACGTCTGCTGGTCGATCATCTGGGTCTGGGTGAGCCACAGGTCGCTGCGATGGGGCAGGGGCCTTATGTGCTGCAATCGCATATGCAGTTCCTGATTGAGGTCACCCCGGACATGACGATCCACTTTCGGTTTCGGCTGCTGGATGCAGATCAGAAACGAGGGCACTATTTCGGGCAGATGGTCTCAATGCCGGATGAAACGGTGTGTGCCACGCAAGAGGTACTGTTTATAAATGTTAGCCACGCGACGGGGCGGTCTGCGCCTTACCCGGATTGGGCGGTCAGGCGGCTGGCGAGGATGGTCGCCGATCACAAGGCGCTTCCTCTGGCACCACAAATCGGCCAACCGATTGGTATTCGCCGAAAGTAGCCTGTTAGTAGTCGCGCTCGAAAAACAGCCCGATCCCGGTTTCTCCGCGCCCGTCAACAGTGCCCCGGACAGTGAAGCTGTCCGTGACGTCCAGGTTCAGGTTCACCTCGGTATCGCCGTCTGTGTTGACGGTGAAGTCCGTGTACAGATTGTCCCCAAGATATGCTCCTGCTCCAAAGCGACCCGCGCCGCCTTCGGTCGCACCAATATCCACCGTGTCAACACCGGTCGAGTCCCGCAGGCCTTTGGTCGCATCGCCGCCAGCCCCGCTGAGTTGCGCCAGAGAGGCCGCCATCTGTGCGATGACAAAAGGTGAGAGTTCCGAGAACCGGTTGCCAAACAACAGCATGGCCAGCGCCTCTTCGGTCGGGCGTTCGGGGTCCGAGAAAACATTGACCTCGGGCGAATCCAGAGGCCCAGCGATCTCGATCGTGGCGGTTCCGTCTGATGTGCTGCTCGAAGATTCGAACTCGATATAGGGCGTCAGGTCCCCTTGCAGCGTGACGATGCCTTTGGTCAGGGTCAGCCTGCGCCCCAGAATGTCCAGATTGCCGCGCAGCAGTTCGATCTGGCCCGAAGGGACAACCGATGTCGTTGTGCCGCCGATTGAGATGTTCCCACCCAGTTCCGCGTTTACGCCGCGCCCCCTTACAAAAACGGCCTTGGGGGCCAGAAGGCTGATATCCAGCGCAATGCGCGAGTTGCTTTTGCTTTTCTCTTCCTTGGGGATCAGTTGCGCCCGTTCACGGGTGACATAGCCCAGGCGGCTTTCATTGATATGCTGTATTTCGGGGATCGGTGCTGCGCCGACTGCACCCGATGCGGCGGCGAGGTTAATGTTGGTTTCACCAAATGTGATCTGCCCCGCCAGGCTGCTATTGCCCGTCAGAGCGCCCGCCAGCACGATCTGACCGTTCAGTGTGGTCTCGTAGAGCAACTGGTCGGTCAGCACGAGGTTGTTCAACGTCGTTGTGATCTGAGCATTGAATGGCGGGGTCAGGTCGACGGGTCCGCTGACGGTGAACCCTCCTCCAGCACGCATGGCCCCGTTCATCGATATCGTGGCACGGCCTTGTGCCAGATCGACTGACCCGCCAATCCCAGTGATCGTTTGCCCTGCAGTCGGTATCGCAAAGGACGTGCCCGAGGTTGTGATCGTCCCCGACAGAGCCTCCAGCCCGGGTTGACCCTTGAGCACCAGATTGTATCGGGCCGAGCCTTCGATCTTGTTGGGCGTGATGAATGCATTGGCGATACCCAGATTGATCCCACCTTGGGCAGTTACATCTGCCAGACCCGTACCCTCATCGAACGTGCCGGACAGCTCGGTGCTGAGATCCGCGGGCCCTGTCGCGTTTGACGAAATCGTCCAGACTCCATTGTCGCGTTTCGCAGTACCTTCGGCCGTCACTGTGCCGGGGAAGTCCGGCACAAAGCGTTCGATCCGGTTGAACTTGGCCTCGTAGTCCAGATCTGCCGAGCCATCCGTCTCGACCGTTCCGGCAACGTTAAGATACGAGCTGTCAGGTCCTTGCAGACGTGCCGTGCCTTCGAGCCCCGACTGAGTAGGTGCGACGTTGCCATCCAATTTCAAAGGACCAGACAACGTAGTGGATAGGCGGCTGAGGTCATCCAACATCGCCGAAAAGTTCAGCCCACCTGATTCACGATCAAGCTGGCCCGAGGCATTTGCCGTCAGCGCCGTCCCGTTCAGCCGGAACGTGCGGATGTTCATGCCTGCGTCGGTGTTTTCAGCATCCACATTCAGAGTCGTGCGACCTGAGATCAGTGCATCCAATTGGTCGATCCCAGTGCGGATGTCATTGGCCTCGGCCGTGCCCTGCACATCGAACAGCTTGCTGCCCATCGCGCCTTTGCCTTGCATATCGGCCTTCACAGACCCAGCCAGATCCCGCCCCGCAAGGCGCGAGAACAGCGACAGGTCGGGCACGTTCGCCTTGGCTTGTCCGTCGACGGCCAGATCGCCGGTGGGATCTGTGATCGTCGCAGCGGCTTCGGCCGTCAGAGCGCGCCCGTTGATCGTGGCCTGACGAATCTCGATCTGCTCTTGCGACAGTGCACCATCGAACTCGATTGAGGTCTGACCAGCCAGAAGCGGATCCAAATCATCCATCCCTATCTTGATATCCCGCGCCGTCACGCTGGCCGTGCCGTCAAACTCCAGCGTCTGGACTGTGCCTTTGCCGTTCAGACTGGCCTGTACCGAACCACCCAGATCTCGCTTGGCGAGGCCCGAGAAAACCGACAAGTCCCGCGCGCTGACCGTGGCTTGCCCGTCAATGGACAGGTTCCCATCGGGCGTGGTCACGGTTCCTGCAGCCTGTGCCCGGGCGGCATTTGCGATCAAAGTGAAGTCCCGGATTGTCACACCGTCCGAGCCGCGTTTTGCATCCAGCGTGATCGTGGTCTCGCCCGTGATCACCGGGTCGATGTCGTCTCGTCCCGTGGACAGATCGCGGCCTTTGACGGTGACTTTCCCGTCAAAACTGCGCTCAAGCGGAGAGCCGCTGCCTTCGACGGTGGCCGAGACCTCGCCGCCGAGGTCAAGCTTGGCCAGATCCGAGAACCGCGAAAGGTCGGAGGCGTCAAGCTTCGCCGAACCGTCGATGTTCAGGCCGCTGGTCAGCCCGCTGATCAGCGCGTCGAGATCAAGCGTGTAGTCCGCCCCGATCAACTCAAACCCGGAAAGGTTCAGCGTCTCGTCGCTGCCATATTCGAACACGCCGTCCAATGTGATCCGGTCGCCAATCGCGGTGTTCAGGGCGGGGTCGGACAGATCTAATCCGTCAAGCGCGGCTTGCAGATCACCATCCAGGCTGAGCGCATCCCCCTGTTCCAAGCTCCCCTGAGCCGCGATTTGCGCACGCCGCAAGCTGATTTGATCTGTGGTAAGCCCATTGGCCGTCAGGCTCAGGTCCCATAGATTGCCGTTCTGCTGGTCAAACAGTGCCGAGATTTGAGCTGCCTCGATCGAAGTGCCCCCGCCTGACACAGGTAAGACCACTTTGTCGCCCTCAGGTGGGGTGATGCGCCCCTGCAGAGCGGCCAGTTGCAAGGTGCCGCCCGAGGCCAGTTCCAACTGACCTTCCAGTTTCAGTGCCTGAGACGTGAATTCCAGATCACTGATGTTCAGCGCGCCTTCCGGCTGGGTCTGGCCATCGACAAAGAGGCGCGTGTCGGAGCCAAAGAACACATCCATATCGCTGGCGACAAAGGGCGTCAGGTCACCGCCCAGATCGGCGGTGAACGCGATCCCATCCGCTGCACCGCTTTCGGCGGCACGAAGACGCACCTGACCCGTCACGCGCGGCTGGCTGTCACTGCTCAGGCTGATATCTGCGGTGAAGTCCGTCACCGGGCCAGAGCCTTTGGCCGTCAATCCGATAGGAGGGCTATCGGGGATTTCCAGCGCGTTTGAGATGAGGCCGCCTGAGGCCTCGACAACGCTTAGGTCCAGGTCAATCTGGCTACTGGCGTTCTGGAAGCCGGCTTTGAGGGTGATTTCGTCTCCGGCGCGGTCAAGGCGGGTGATGTCGAGGCTGGTATCCAATGTTCCATCGGCCAGCGACAGGTTGCCGGTGACGTTCAGGTCAGCGGCAACGCCGATCAAGGGCTCGCCCAAGGACAACTCATCAATCCGAAGCTCTCCGATTTCAATCGCAACGGGCAGTTCGGGCAGTTGGAACGGTGTGGTCTCGGCCGAAGGGGGCGGGGCCTCCTCGGTCGTGGTGCCGGGCGCACGGGCGATGTCGATTTCCTGTGCGGTCAACGCGTTGACCGAGAACCGCCCCCGGATCAGCGCCAGACGGTTCCAGTCAAGCTCGGCATTTTTGATGGTCAGCCAGACGCCTTCATCATCGGCGACCGTGATCTCGGCAATGGTGGCACGGGAACTCAACGCGCCTTGTAGGCCCGTGACGGTGACGTTCTGGTCATCACCCGACAGCGTATCCTGCAGGAACCGCTCGATCATGCTGCCGCCTTCGTCCTCTTGGGCGTGCAGGGCTGGGGGCACACAGGTCAGCGTGCCGATCAGCAGCGGATATGCGAGGTAGCGTTTCAAAATGCCTGTCCAATCCCGATATAGAATTGTATGCCGTTGCCGGTGTCGCCCTGAACCGGGTAGGCCAGATCAAATCGTAGCGGTCCGAACCCGCCAAGATCATAACGCACGCCCAGACCGGCACCGGCGTGATTCTCTGCATCGCTGCCAATGAACGACGATGTATCCACTGTACCGTAGTCATAGAACCCGACCAGTGACAGGTTTTCCGTGACTTTGCCGCGTACCTCACCAGAAAAGCCCAGAAACGATTTTCCGCCTGCGATGCCGGTACCTACCGGAATGCCGAGGCTTTCAAACGGCTGCCCGCGTACGGTTCCCGCGCCGCCCGAGAAGAACAGGAAGTCCGGCGTTACCCCATCTGCTGATGGGCCAATGACAGACCCGATTTGAACGCGCCCGGCCAAGACCAGTTTTCCGCCAGTACCCAGACTGGTGTAGGCCCGTCCGTCTCCGAAGAGGCGAATGCCACTTTCGGTTCCGGAGAGCCCGGCGAAGGGGGTGGCCTGCGCGTCCAGATAAAACCCGCGTGTCGCACTGATCTTGCTATCGCGCTCGTCCCATTCTGACCGAAAGGGAATTATGAAGTATCGGAATTTCCGCCCATCTCCGTAGGCGTCATCGGCATCCGACCACTGAAAACCGACAGACGCTTCGGCATAGAGCCTGTCTGAAAACGTGCGCCGCGCACCATAGGCCAATGAGGCGACGGTGACGTTGTAGTTTTCCGTGTTGCGTCGTTCCAGCAGAGCGTTCCAGAACGTGTTGTCATCGGGTCCCAAACGGTCGGGTTGGTCCAGTCGTAGACCGATCCGCCCGTCCAAATCCTCGGCCCCACCAATGTTGCGCAGGGCGGCTTCAAATCGTAGCCGCTCGGCCCGGCGAAAAACGTTACGGTGAGTCCATGTGGCCGTCACATCCAACCCATCGCGAGAGGCCAGTTCGACCCCAAAGGTCAGGCGGCGTTTGGGCAGGTCTTCGAAGGTGGCATCGAAATCCAGCGTTCCATCGGGGTTGGGGGTCTCGCGCTCTGTGATCGAGACTACGCTGAAGGTACCGGTCCGACGCAGGCGCGTGCCGACTTTCTGGATTTTGGCCGGAGAGTAGACCTCGCCACTTGGGAAGCCAGCGATGTCTTCGATTGAACGGTGTTTGACGTCAGTGTCGCCCTTGATGAACATTCTGCCGAAAGTCAGGCGACGCCCCGGATCCAGATCAATCTGTGCGTCCAGCTGCGCCTGCGCATGGCGGGCGATAATGGTTTGGTTCGCAAGTTCGGCCTTTGCGTGACCAGCGTCTCTCCACCCCTGCAACCCGGCCGAGGTTGCCTGTTGGATGGCCCCTGTAGTGGCCAGTTTGCCCGGCGCGAACTCTTCCGGCAGCACCGTGTCCGGGGCGACGGGCTGAACGATTGCTTTGCCGAACCGGAAGCTTGGGCCAGTTTCGACGGTGATCACGGCGCGATTGATTTGCGCTGGAACGCTCAGGGTGCTGAGGTCTGCCGCTTCTTTGCCGTCGAGTTTGATGCTGACCACGGGGCTGAAATAGCCTTCGTCGTACAGAATCTGAACAATGGTGCGATAATCGGACAGGGCGGCCGAGAGGATTTCCAGAGGTGTGTCCAGACCACGGGAGTCGGCGGTCGTGACGGACGAAGTCTCCTCAATGCGTTCTCTTAACTCTTTTGAGGCCCCTGGTGCGACAAGACTGGTTTCAAGGGCCATCAGGCCGGTTGGGGCCAAAGCTGTCATAGCGGCCAAAAGCCAACCCGTCAGACGGCGTTGCGGTCTGCTGCCCTGCATCAAATGGCTCCAACTGCCTCAACTCGAATACTATTCGACCGCGCTGTCGGATCGCGGTCGATTAAATTCATGTTAGAGCATTTGAGGCCGTTCAGGAAAAGGCTTTTGATGTGTGGCTAGTGAATAAGGTCCGTAGTTGTGTTGCGTCGGGGTCGACGGCTTGGGGCGGCTCCCGCCCGGTTTGGTCGCATCGTAGATGCACCCGACCCGGTTGGGCCAGGCAGCGCGCGGGGCGCGCTGCGGTTGCGACGGGTCAGGCGGCGGTCATCAAACGGGCGACGTCCAGCATACGGGCGGAGAAGCCCCATTCATTGTCGTACCAGCCAAAGACGCGGACCTGGTTCGCGCCGACCATGCGGGTCTCTGGTCCAGCTATGACCAGCGACTCAGGACGGGCGCGCAGATCGGAGGAGACCAACGGCATATCGGTCCATCCCAGAACAGGCGACGCGTCGATGCGATCGCGCAGAGCCTTTTCGAAGGTCTCTGCGTCAAGGCCGTGGTCCAGTGTTACGATCAGATCGATAGCCGAAACACTGGCCGTTGGCACCCGTACCGCCGCGCCTGAGATGCGCCCTGCCAGATGCGGCAGCACGACGTCGATCAGGTGGATCGCGCTTGACGTGGTTGGGACCATCGACAGCGCGCCTGCACGCGAGCGGGCAAGGTCACCGCGCGGGGCATCCACCATCGGTTGGCTGTTTGTATAGCAGTGGATGGTCGTCATGTGGCCTGTAGTGATCCCGCCGATGTCATCCAGAACCCGGACCAGAGGCGCCAGCCCGTTGGTGGTGCAGGACGCGTTCGAGACGACATGAGCGCCGCCCAATTGATCCTCATTGGCGCCAAGGACCACGGTCACCTCGGCGGCGGGAGAGGGGCCGGAGATCAGCACTTTGCCCGCCCCGGCGGCCAATCCGCGCCGTGCCACGTCGGATGTCCGCGCGATGCCGGTGCAGTCCAGCAGGACATCCACGCCAGACAGGTCGATATTTGCGAGATCAGAGCTGTGGGTCATGGGGATGGCCTGCCCATCCACGACCAGTGCGCTGTTTCCCTCCGAGACGTCCCCGGCATAGGGGCCGAAGGTGCTGTCGTATTTGAACAGGTAAGCACAGGTTGCAAGCGGTGCGATGTCGTTGATCAGCACCAACTCAATATCCGATCCTTGCAGCAAGGCCAGAACCTGCCGCAGGATCGTGCGGCCAATACGGCCGAATCCATTGATCGCGAGTTTCATGCGCAAGCTATGGCAGGCGTCTCAGGCGACCTCAATGAAAGTATTGTACCAATTTCAGTTGCAGCTGACCTGCGAGAAAAACTGGCCCGAGATGTTCTGATACATGCTTGCCACGATGGGTCTGCAGCCAGTGGCCTGCTGAATTGCAGCAATGGCCTGCAGGGTCCGCAGGCGCGGTGGCGGGCCGAACGGGTTGAGGTTGTTGTTGTCCCGCGTGGCGCGATAGATCACCGGCTCGTCTGCGACTTGGGTCACCGCCCATGTGCGGCTGAGAACCACGACCGACTTGGTCTCTTCCTTGGCGACGGCGGGGGCGCTTGGCGCGACGGTCAAAGTGGCAGCCGCGGCGAGGGCCAGAAGGGGCAGGCGCAGGGTCATAATGCAAACTCCTACATTCAAATGAGAATTTCCCTGATTTCACCAGATTTAGGCGCTGCTGTGAACCCTTTCGGGTCAAATTCGCAGAACCTTTGCGCGTTTCAGGCGCTCAATTTGGATTTTCTGAAGGTGCAACCGCTCGGGGCTTGGCCCGGCCCGCGCTGGGGTATATCCTTGAGGACAAATTGATTTCAGTCATGTGAGGCACAGATGAAAGCCCGGATTTCTTTGATTTTGGCAGCTGTAGTTCTGACGGTTGGGGCGGTTCAGGCCAAACCTCTGTCACGGATTATTGCGGAAATGGGCCTCAGCCCGCAGGATTTCGAAGTGTTGAGCGCAGCCTCGACCGCGTTGTTGACTAGCGGCGCTCCGACCGTTGGGCAAGAACGCGCATGGACCAACGATGCAACTGGTTCGAAAGGCACCGTGCGTATCGCTGCGGTACAGGGGAATTGTGTCTCGTTGCAGCATTCCGTTGAACCTGGCGGAGATGAGCAGAACCGGCAGATTCGAACGCGCAGGTGCAAGGACGCCAGTGGGAACTGGTTGCTGACGCCCTGATTCGCTTCAATAGCCTCTGCCTCGGTCGATCTCGTGCAGCAGCGGCCGGTCGGAGGATAGCCGTTCGAAATTCCTAGCAACGTCTGCAAGCGCGTCCCCCAGATGCCAGCCCGAAACATGCGGCGTGATTGTTACGCCGGGATGTTGCCAAAGGGGGCTGTCCTTCGGAAGAGGCTCCTGAGAGGTGACGTCCAGAACGGCATGGCCGGGCGTGCCCGCGTCCAATGCAGCGATCAATGCGGTCTCGTCGATCAGATCGCCGCGCCCTGCGTTCAGCAGATGGCTGCCGGGCTTCATCGCTGCCAATATGTCGGCACCAAACAGTCCAACGGTTTGCGGGGTCGAGGGTAGGATGGCGCAGACGTAGTCGCACTGACCAAGCAGTTCGGGCAGGGCATCCTGACCGTGTAGGCAGGTCACGCCGTCAATTTGCTTGGGTGACCGGCTCCATCCCATGACCTGAAAGCCAAGGCCGTTCAGCATGAGGGCCGTGCGCGTACCGATAGTGCCAAGACCCAGTACACCGACCTTTGTGTCTGACGTGATGCGCGGCGCTTTTGGCGACCATTCAGACTGGCGCTGGGCGGCTTCGTAGTCTCCCAAATGGCGCTGGGCGCGGAGGATATGGGCCAGAAACCACTCGGCGATTTCTTGTGCCGGGGCGTCCGGCCTCAGGCGTGCGACGCGGATATGATCGGGCAATTTTGGGTTGCCGACGATGGTTTCCACGCCAGCGCCCAGTTTTTGCACTAGTTTGAGGTTGGGCAGGCGCTCAATATGAGCATCCTGCAGCGTGCTGACCGCCACCATGGTGATTTCAGTCGGATTCCCGATCGTGTCTGGTGTGCGGACATCAGCGTCGGGCGACTGGTGCAGGACCTCTTTGGCCAAATCCGCATCGCTGATCCAGTTGGACAGGCCGGTTTCGATCAAAAGTGCCATGGGTGCCTCATGTATTGGAAATAGATGGAGGTGACGTTCCGTCACGGAACTGGACAGGGTCCGGGCAGCTAAGCCATTCTTCAGGCGAAGGTAAAGCCCGAACCGATGGGCAACGGAGGAGCGTTCATGAACATGTCATTCGGCCTGCGCGAGGAAAACCGCGCCCTTTTGCAGCGTGTCGCAGATATGATCCGCGATGAGATCATGCCGCTGGAAGAGGAGTATCAGGCCGAAATCGGCAAGGGCGACCGTTGGCAGTATACCGACCGTCAGGCGGAAATTCTTGAGGGGTTGAAAGCCAAGGCCAAGGCCGCCGGGCTTTGGAATTTTTGGCTGACCGACAGCGAAAAGGGCTTTGGTCTGACAACGGTCGAATACGCTTATTTCGCCGAAGAGATGGGTAAGACACCCCTTGGGGCCGAGGTATTCAACTGCTCGGCCCCCGACACCGGAAACATGGAGGTGTTCGAGCGTTACGGCACCGAGAAGATGAAAGAGCAATGGTTGAAGCCTTTGCTCGAAGGGCAGATTCGCTCGGCCTATTTGATGACAGAGCCAGACGTGGCCTCATCTGACGCGACAAATGTGTCGATGTCCTGTGTGCGGGACGGGGATGACTATGTTCTCAAGGGTGAGAAATGGTGGTCCTCGGGTGCGGGAGATCCGCGCTGCAAGGTTTACATCGTGATGGTCAAAACGGGTGGCGAGGATCAGCCGAAGCATCAGCGCCAGTCCATGATCGTGGTGCCAGCTGATACACCGGGGATCGAGATCCTGCGGCCCATGGAGGTCTATGGTCACGACGATGCACCCCATGGGCATATGCACATCCGGTTCACCAACGTCCGCGTCCCCGCCGAAAACATCCTGCTTGGTGAAGGGCGCGGGTTCGAAATCGCGCAAGGTCGGTTGGGACCGGGTCGCATTCACCACTGCATGCGCGCGATCGGGCAGGCCGAAAGCGCGCTTGAGCAGATGTGCAAACGGTCGCTGCAGCGTGAGGCGTTCGGCAAGAAGTTGGCGCAGCTTGGGGCCAATTACGACATCATCGCGGAATGCCGGATGGAGATTGAAATGGCCCGTCTGCTATGCCTGAAGGCAGCTTGGTACATGGATCAGGGCGACGCGCGTGCGGCGGCGCCTTGGATCAGCCAGATCAAGGTGATTGCGCCTCAGGTCGCCCTGAAAGTGATTGACGAGGCGGTGCAGATGTTCGGGGCGCAGGGGATCAGTCAGGATACCCCCCTGGCCAATGCCTGGACCCATGTCCGCACATTGCGCCTTGCCGATGGGCCGGACGCGGTACATCGCCGTCAGGTCGCGCGTGCGGAGCTTAGGAAATACACTCAGGAAAAGGTCTGACGCCCCGGATGGCTACCTATGATTTCGAAAATCTCGCCTATTTTCATCAGCGAGAAGACGGGGCTTTTGTTGGCAATGACCCGGCGCGCGGTCCCTGGTCGGAAGTGCATTGTCACGCAGGGCCGGTGAGCGGCCTAATCGTGCGCGCGGCAGAAACCGAGGTCGGGCCCGAGAAGATGCTGACTCGCTTGACCGTCGATTTGCTGCGTCCTTTGCCCCTTGCCGGGTTGCGCGTGGCGGCTGAGACCACGCGCCATACTAGAACGCTCGCGACCACACGGGTGACGGTGCATGATCTGGACGACACCCTGTGCGCAACGGCAACCACGATGCATGTTGTCCGGCGGGACTTGGGCGTTGTGCCCAATGTCAAAACGCCGCCATTGCGGTTCGAAGATGCGGTCGAAGGCCCTTTCCCGATCGGAGAGCTGCGGCATGACCTGCCCGGTTTCGCGCACTATAGCAACATTAGATACGGGGCGGGGGACAGGCATGGAGTAGGACCGAAAACCGTGTGGATGCGGACCCCGAACCTGTTGGAGGGTGAGGTGCAGTCTCCGATCCAATCGATCTGTGCCTTGGGGGATTGCGGCAATGGAATCTCATGGAATGCCCCAACGGCTGAAATGGGGTTCATGAACACCGATCTGACCATCAACATCCACCGGGAGCCCACCTCGGACTGGTTGGCCTCGCAATCAATTTCACATTGGCAGCCCTCAGGGATCGGGATGTCTCAGTCGGTGCTGCATGACAGGCAGGGGCCTATCGGAACGGCCCTGCAAACTATTGTTCTGTTCCCGCCCAAGTGATCGGTCGGCCAGTTTCTGCATCTTGACCGGAAATCGCGTTGCCGATGCGTACTTCGACGCCTATCTTGCCCTTATGCGATGGTTGTTCCCATTCCTGACCTGCTGCCTGCCGATCCCGGCCTTGGCCCACCCGCATGTCTTCATCGACACCGGGTTGGAGTTCATCGTGGATGAGGCCGGACAGCTGACTCATGTCCGCGTGACCTGGGCCTATGACGAGCTGTTCTCGCTGCTGCAACTGGAGGACATGAGGTTGGATCAGGATGGTGACGGCGCGCTGACCGATAGTGAGCAGCAGTTCTTGACCGGTTTCGATGCGCAATGGATGGAAGGCTATAACGGTGATCTGGTTGTGACCGCCAGCGGTGCCCCGGTTGCCTTGTCGGGCCCGTTGGAGCCGCATGCCACGACCGAAGATGGTCGCATCGTCACAACTCACCTACGCGCTGTCGAAGGCGGATCTGTCCCGGCCGAGGCGATTTCGGCAAAAGCCTTCGATGAAACCTATTACACAGCCTACGACGTCACCCGCCCGGTCACAGTGTCTGGCCCGGCAACTTGCCTGCTCGAACGGATTGATCCGGATATCGACGGCCAATTGGCGCAGATGCAGGCCTTTCTGCTGACCCTCGATGCAGAATACGACCTTGAGGAAAACGATATCCCGCTTGTCGGCGAAAGCTTTGCGACCGAGATTCTGATTTCATGTCCAAATACCTGATTGTTCCCGTCGCTATCGCATTTGGCCTTCTCTTATGGTTCTGGGGCAGTGGCGGTTTTGACAGCCTTGCCGCCTGGGCGGCTGGCGAACAGCGGGAATTTCAGAATCAGATCGCGCGTGCCCTTCGGGCGGCCCGCGCCGAACAACCTCAGGCGGTGGCAACTCTGCTAACCGTTTGTTTCGCCTACGGGTTCTTTCATGCCATCGGTCCGGGGCACGGCAAGGTCCTGATCGGAGGCTACGGTCTGGGCCGTCAGGTCGCGTTCTGGCGCTTGTCTGCGATCAGTGTGCTGTCGAGCCTCGGGCAGGCCGTAACGGCGGTTGTTCTGGTCTATGCCGGGGTTCTGATATTCCAGTTGTCACGTGAGACACTGGTGGGCACGACCGAGCAGGTTATGGCACCGATCAGCTATGCGGCCATCGCGGCCATTGGTTTGTGGCTGGTTTTTCGCGGGATGCGCAGTTTCGCGCGACGGTCCCGCAGCGATGCTGCGCATGGGCATTCTCACGACCATGAACATCACCACGACCACCACCATGAGGAACACGACCACCACCATCATGATCACCGTGATGAGGTCTGCTCGGATTGCGGCCATCGCCACGGTCCAAGCGTGGAAGAGGTCGCCAATGTCGGGTCATTGCGTGAGGCGCTCGTGCTGATCGCGGGTATCGCCGCGCGCCCCTGTACTGGGGCATTGTTCGTGCTGATCCTGACCTGGCAGATGGGAATCGCCATGGTCGGTATCGCCGGAGCCTTTGCGATGGCGCTGGGCACCGCGACTGTCACAACGCTGGTCGGCTGGACGTCCTTTGGACTGCGCGGCGGTTTGCTTGCCTCGGCCTCGGCCACGCGATTTGCCTCGATACTGGCCCCGACCATCGAACTGGTGGCCGGGCTAGTGATTGTCGTGATTGCCAGCGGTCTGTTGTTGCGCGCGATTTAAAGCGATCTAGAAAACCGGATCAGGGTAACCGACCCGCGCCAGATACAGCCCTTGCGGCGGGCAAACCGGCCCGCAGGCGGCGCGATCTTCGGCCTCTAGCGCGTCACGCACATCCTCGGGCGACCACGCCCCTGCGCCAACACGTTCAAGCGTTCCCACAAAGCTGCGCACCTGATTGTGCAGGAATGACCGCGCGCGCACGTGAAAATTCACCTCGGGGCCAGAGAAGCCCTGCACCTGCTCCACCCGCAACTCATCCAGAGTTTTCACCGGACTGGCCGCCTGACAGATTGAGGATCGGAAAGTGGTGAAATCATGCCGCCCGATCAACATATCCGCGCCCGCCTGCATGGCCTCGACATCCAGCGGATGGTTGATCTGCCAAACCTGCCCTTTGTCGTGGGTCGCAGGCGCGCGGCGCATGAGAATGCGGAACAGGTATTGACGCTCAACCGCCGTAAAGCGCGCGTGCCAGTCGTCATCGACCCGTGCAGCCTGTACAATCGCCACCGGCTGCGGCTTGAGGTGATAGTTCAACGCCTCGGACAGACGGAACGGATCCCATTCCTTGACCAGATCGCAATGCGCCACTTGCCCCAACGCATGCACACCCGCATCGGTGCGCCCGGCGGCAGCAATGGTATGATCACCCGGCTGGATGCGGGACAGAGCGAGCTCAATGGCCCCTTGCACCGAGGGCAACTTTTTCTGCCGCTGCCATCCGGCAAACGGCTCCCCTTGGTATTCGACTTTCAAAGCATATCTGGGCATGGGCCGCTGGTAGCGCGCGGCGCGCGAACGGGCAAGGGGGCGAAAGCGCTGGCATGTCAGGCAGCGGCTACCTATCTTGGGCGAAACGATTATTGCGGGGCGACAATTTGGTCATCTCATCCCTGGCAGACAGTCTTGTGCGCGGCGTCGAATCCATCGGCGACAGCGTGTCCGAGACGTTTTTCGAGCCGGTCATCCGTCTGGGCGTCACCGGCCTGGCGCGCTCCGGTAAGACGGTATTTATCACGTCGCTTGTGGCAAACCTGCTGGACCGGGGCCGCATGAGCGGCCTTGTCGCGCAGCAAGAGGGGCGCATCAACGCAGCCTACTTGCAACCGCAACCGGACGACACGGTCCCGCGGTTCGACTACGAATCCCACCTGTCCGACCTCACAGACCCACGGCCGCACTGGCCCGAAAGCACCCGCGCCGTGTCCGAGTTGCGCCTGTCGTTCAAGGCGCGACCGGCCGGATTGCTGGCAGGGTTTCAGGGACCGCGCACCGTTCATCTGGACATCGTGGACTATCCCGGCGAGTGGCTTCTGGACCTCGCGCTGCTAGACAAATCCTACGCCGACTGGTCGCAGGAGACGCTGTCGCGCATCGAAAACCGTCCCGAGGCGGCCGAGTTTCTGGCGCAGGCCCGTGGCACTGATCTGACAGCAACGCATGACGAGCCTACCGCGCAGGCTCTGGCCGCTGCGTTCACGACCTATCTGAACACAGCGCGGGATGCTGGTTTCTACGATTGCACGCCGGGTCGTTTTCTGTTGCCGGGCGATCTGGCAGGCTCTCCGGTTCTGACCTTTGCGCCTTTGCCTGTGTCCGAACCCTCGCGCCGTCGCACCCTGCAGCGCGAGATGGAGCGGCGCTACGAGGCCTATAAATCTCAAGTGGTGAAGCCCTTTTTCCGCGATCATTTCTCACGCATCGACCGTCAGGTTGTGCTGGTCGATGCGTTGGGCGCAATCCACAAAGGCCCGCAAGCGGTCGAGGATATGCGCCGCGCCATGGGCGATATCCTCTCGGCCTTCCGCCCGGGGCGCAACGCGTGGCTCAGCCAGTTGCTGCTGGGCAAACGGGTCGAACGCATTCTGTTTGCGGCCACCAAGGCCGACCACCTGCACCACACGCAACACCCCCGCCTGACCGCAATCATGGAGGCTCTGACCCGTGAGGCGCGGGATCGGGCGAGCTTCGCTGGTGCTGAAACGGCAGCCCTGTCGCTGGCCTCGCTGCGTGCAACGACCGAAGAGATGCGCAGCCATAACGGAACCGAGCTTCCCTGCGTTCGGGGCACCTTGCTGGAAAGTGGTAAACAAGCCGCGTTCTACCCCGGAGAGCTGCCGGATGATCCATCCCACCTGCTCGGACCCGCCCGGAACGGGGCCGAGGCTTGGCTTGGCGACGACTATGGTTTCATGTCCTTCGCTCCGGCCCAGTTGACGCTGCGCCCTGGCGACGGCCCGCCGCATATCCGGTTGGACCGGGCCGCGCAGTTTTTGATCGGAGACCGGCTGTGACCGTTACCCTCCGCCCCGCCCGCAGCACAGATGCCGGTGCGACCGGGGAAATCCTGCACGGGTTTTCGCGCGAAAACGACTGGATGCCTGAACTCCACAGCTGTGCCGAAACCATCGCCTTTTGCGGCCGTATGATTGATCAAAGCTGGGTTACCGTTGCCGAGGTCTCTGACAGAGTGGTTGGATTTTTGGCCCTGAACGGAACGGATGTGCATTCACTGTACTTGACGTCCGCTGCGCGCGGGCAGGGGATCGGCAAGCGGTTGCTCGATCATGCGAAGGCGCAGCACTCGCGGCTGACGCTGTTTGCCTTTCAGGCCAACACCGGCGCGTGCAGGTTCTATGAACGCAACGGCTTTGCCGAGGTCGCCCGAAGCGACGGGGCGGACAACGATGAAAACCTGCCAGACATCAAATTCGTCTGGCGTAGTGAAGGGGCAGAGAATGGCTAAAGGCCCGGTCCTGATCGACCTCGAAACAGACGAACCCGCCGCCGACGTGGCCAAGGCCCCTCCGGTGCCCGATCTGACGGTACCTCAAGGGCAGGCCATGCAAAGCGCGGCGCGATTTGCTGCCCGCAAACCCTCGGTCTTGGCGCGTTGGTTTTGGGGGTTGGCGCTGGCGGTAGTCGGGGCTGCGATTTCGGTCGCCGCATGGGATTTCGCGACCTCGCTGATCGCACGCGCGCCCATTCTGGGCTGGGTTGTCACCGGTTTGATCGCAGCTTTGGTCCTTGTTGCGCTGATCATCGCCGTCCAGGAACTGGCTGCAATTGGCCGCCTGTCCCGCGTTGACGGATTGCGCCGCGCAGCGGATGAGGCCTTGGCGGATGCTGATCTGACCAAGGCGCGCGAGGTCACGACCCGCCTGATTGCCTTCTACAAAGGCCGGGATGAGACCAAATGGGGCCGTGATCGGCTGTCCGAACGTATGTCAGAACAATTCGACGCCTCTGGCCTGTTGGCTTTGGCCGAGGATGAACTGCTGGCCCCGTTGGACGCCGCCGCAAGCCGTGAGGTTGAGGCTGCTGCCCGTCGGGTGGCCACGGTCACGGCCTTGGTGCCCCTGGCCCTTGCGGATGTGGTCACGGCCCTTGCGGCCTCGTTGCGAATGATCCGGCGGGTGGCCGAGATTTATGGTGGGCGGGCCGGGTTTCTGGGAAGCTGGCGCCTGACGCGCGCCGTTTTCGTGCATCTCGTGGCGACCGGTGCGGTGGCCGTCGGCGACGATCTGCTGGAGCCTGTTCTGGGTGGATCGGTCCTCAGTAAACTGTCGCGACGCTTTGGCGAAGGGTTGGTGAACGGTGCCCTTAGCGCCCGCGTCGGGGTGGCCGCGATGGAAGTGTGTCGACCCTTGCCCTTCTCAGATCGTCACAAACCGTCGGTCCGCACAATGATCAAAAGGGCGTTGCAGGGGCTGTTCAGTAAGACTTGATCTGACGCAAAGCGGTATGGCACGCCATTCGTCACAGTGAATGTGACAGAAAGCGAGCCATGACAGATCACGGTCACAGCCAGCAGGAAATCGAACAGAGAATTAGCGACCCGCCCGGGCGGGGCGTTTTGCGTGATATCGTGTACGGAGGCATCGACGGCTCAGTCACCACATTCGCGATCGTTGCTGGTGTTGCAGGTGCCGGGTTGTCCTCGTTCGTAATTGTCGCTCTGGGCTTGGCAAATGTACTGGCTGACGGGTTTTCGATGGCCGTTGGTAACTATTCGGGCACCAAGGCCGAATTGGACAATATCCAACGAATTCGAGCCATCGAAAAGCGTCACATCGCGCTTTTCCCAGATGGCGAACGCGATGAGGTGCGCGAGATCCTTGCGCAGAAAGGTTTGTCTGGGCAGGTGTTGGAGGATGCGACAGAGGCTATCACCGCGGACCGCGAAAACTGGATCAACCTGATGATTGAGGGCGAATATGGGCTTGGCAGCGTCGATCCGCATCCCGTGAAGGCTGCGATGGCCACGTTTCTGGCCTTTCTGGTGGCTGGGATGGTTCCCTTGCTACCGTTTTTGCTGGCTCTGGACAACGCTTTTACTCTCTCTGTCTGCATGACCATGGGGGTGTTTTTCGCCATCGGAGCCCTGAAAAGCCGGTGGTCGCTGACTCCGTGGTGGCGCTCGGGGCTTGAGACGTTTGCCATCGGCGGTGCGGCGGCCATGATTGCCTATTTCGTGGGGTCGTTGTTTCACCCTTAGCCCGATGATGAAGCGCCATTCGTCGCATCGGGCGGAGCCTCTGGACCATCGGGGATGGGCGGCTTATAAGCGCCTCCATGTATGACCGGATGGCCATCATTATTCGAATTATATCCCCGGCGCTCTGACCCTCTGAGACGCCGGGCAAAGGTGTTTGAGACTTCGCACCGACCGCTTCGATCCTAGTACGACCAGATCATCCAAAGGACGCCCCCAATGTGCGCCGACACGATCCAGACACCCGACTACAAAGACACGCTGAACCTACCCAAGACCGAATTCCCCATGCGCGCTGGATTGCCCAAGCGCGAACCCGCATGGCTGGAGCGTTGGGAAAAGATCGGCGTCTACGACCGCCTGCGCGAGAAAGAAGGCCGTAAGCCTTTCACCCTGCATGACGGCCCACCCTACGCGAACGGTCACCTGCATATCGGCCACGCGCTGAACAAGACGATCAAGGACATGATCGTGCGGTCGCATCAGATGATGGGTTTCGACGCGCGCTATGTGCCCGGTTGGGACTGTCACGGTCTGCCCATCGAATGGAAGATCGAGGAACAGTACCGCAAGAAGGGCAAGAACAAGGACGAGGTGAACATCGTCGACTTCCGTCAGGAGTGCCGCAAGTTCGCAGAAGGCTGGATCGACATCCAGCGCGAAGAGTTCAAGCGCCTGGGCATCACTGGCAACTGGCCCGATCCCTACATCACGATGGACTACCATGCCGAGGCGGTGATCGCCGACGAGTTTATGAAGTTCCTGATGAACGGCACGCTCTATCAGGGTTCGAAGCCGGTTATGTGGTCGCCCATCGAAAAGACCGCTCTGGCCGAGGCCGAGGTTGAGTATCACGACAAGGAAAGCTTCACCATCTGGGTGAAGTTCAAGGTCGTGAATGCCGGTGATTTGAATGACGCATTTGTTGTGATCTGGACCACGACCCCTTGGACCATGCCGTCGAACAAGGCGGTCGTGTATGGCAAGGACATCTCTTACGGCCTCTACGAAGTCATCGGCGCGCCCGAGGAATGCTGGGCCGCCGTTGGTGACAAGTTCCTGCTGGCTGACAATCTGGCCGCGGATGTGCTGGGCCGCGCGCGTCTGAACGACGACCAGTGGACCCGCGTCCGTGAAGTGACCAGCGATGAGCTGGCAGGCGTGCAACTGACCCACCCGCTGGCCGGGGCCGAGGGCGGCAACGGCGAATGGGACGACATCCGCGACTTCCGCGCAGCTGAGTTCGTGACCGATACCGAAGGCACCGGCTTTGTCCACTGTGCGCCGTCGCACGGGATGGAGGAATTCGAACTCTATCGCGATCTGGGCATGCTTGAGCAGGTCATTACTTACAATGTGATGGACGACGGCTCGTTCCGCGCTGATCTGCCGTTCTTTGGCGGCAAATACATCCTGTCCCGCAAGGGTGGTGAAGGTGACGCGAACAAAGCGGTCATCGACAAGCTGGTCGAGGTTGGCGGGTTGCTGGCGCGTGGTAAGATCAAGCACAGCTATCCGCATTCGTGGCGCTCGAAGGCTCCGATCATCTATCGCAACACGCCGCAGTGGTTTGCATCCGTAGACCGCAAGCTGGACGACGGCATGGGCGAGATGGGCGACACCATCCGCGAACGCGCCCTGCGGTCCATCGACGAGCTGGTGAAATGGACGCCGCAGACAGGCCGTAACCGTCTGTATTCGATGATCGAGGCGCGCCCGGACTGGGTTCTGTCGCGTCAGCGCGCCTGGGGTGTGCCGCTGACCTGCTTCACCAAGAAAGGTGCTTTGCCAACCGACGCGGATTACCTGCTGCGCAATGCCGATCTGAACGCGCGCATCAAGGCGGCGTTCGAGAAAGACGGCGCGGATATCTGGTACACTGACGGGTTCAAAGAGAAGATCCTTGACGGCATCGCCAATCCGGATGACTACGATCAGGTCTTCGACGTGTTGGACGTGTGGTTCGACTCTGGGTCCACCCATGCCTTCGTTCTGCGCGACCGTGAGGACGGCACCGAAGATGGCATCGCCGATGTCTACATGGAAGGCACCGACCAGCATCGCGGTTGGTTCCATTCGTCGATGCTGCAGGCCTGCGGGACCAAAGGCCGTGCGCCCTACCGCAACGTGGTGACCCATGGCTTCACGCTGGATGCCAAGGGCAACAAGATGTCCAAATCGCTGGGCAACACCATCGTGCCGGAAGAGGTCGTCAAGCAATACGGCGCCGATATCCTGCGCCTCTGGGTGGCTCAAACCGACTATACCGCCGACCAGCGGATCGGGCCGGAAATCCTGAAGGGCACCGCCGACAGCTATCGCCGTCTGCGCAACACAATGCGGTTCATGCTGGGATCATTGGCCGACTTCACCGAGGCCGACCGTGTCGCGCCCGAGGATATGCCGCGTCTGGAACGCTGGGTCCTCAGCCGTCTGGCCGATCTGGATGAGCAGGTAAGAAAAGGCTACGCAGAGTTCGATTTCCAAGGCGTTTTCAGCGCGGTCTTCACCTTTGCCACGGTTGATTTGTCGTCCTTCTACTTCGACGTCCGCAAGGACGCGCTGTATTGCGATGGCGACAGCCTGCGTCGCCGCGCTGCGCGCACCGTGCTGGATATCCTGTTCCACCGCCTGACCACATGGCTGGCACCTGTTCTGGTCTTCACCATGGAAGAGGTTTGGTTGGAGCGGTTCCCCGGCGACGACAGCTCGGTCCACCTGGTGGATTTCCCGGAAACACCCGCAGATTGGCGTGGTGCCGAGTTGGAAGAGGCTGTCGCCAAGGTCCGCCGTGTACGCCGCGCCGTGACCGCCGCATTAGAGGTTCAGCGTCAGGACAAGGTGATCGGCTCAAGCCTCGAGGCTGCTCCGATCGTGCATGTCGAAGATCAGGACACTGTTGCGCTGTTGGCGACGTTTGATGTGGACGATCTGTGCATCACTTCGGGCCTGACTGTTTCCAAGGACCCGGCCCCGGCCGAAGCCTTCCGCGTGCCCGAGATTGAGGGCGTTGGTGTGGTATTCGAAAAGGCCGAAGGCGACAAATGCCAGCGCTGCTGGAAGATTCTGCCCGACGTGGGACGGCATAGTCATGCGGGCGTCTGTGGGCGCTGTGATGAAGCACTGAACTGAAGTGCCTCTTGAGTGCGGTGGGCTGAGTCTTTTGCGAGGCTCTGCCTCGCGCTCCGAGGTATTTTTAAACAGAAGAAAAGGCGAGCGCGGCGCGTTATGGGTTGCGCTTTGCCTGCAAAGACTGGCAGCCTTGGCTCATGCCAACGATTGCAGTACGGACCCGGTTTGGGTGTCTTGGGGTTGAGGAACAGGACGGGGCGATTACGCGTCTTGTCTGGGGCGGCGTGAGCGACGGGCCCGAGACTCCTTTGTTGCGTGAAGCGGCGGCACAGTTGAAGGCCTATGATGACGGGCGGCTTGAGCGGTTCGATCTGCCTTATCATATTTCAGGGTCCGAGTTTCAGCGGCAGGTTTGTGATTTGATGTACGCGATCCCGCTCGGCGAGACCCGCACTTATGGGGATATCGCCAGGGAACTGGGGCAGCCGCCTCAGCCGGTGGGGCAGGCCTGTGGGGCGAACCCGATCCCTGTCATCATTCCGTGCCATCGTGTTCTTGCCGCCAATGGGTTGGGCGGGTTCTCAGGCGACGGCGGGGTTGAGACCAAAGTGGCCCTGTTGCTGCACGAAAAGGCGGCGGGTCTGTTGATCTGATCGGTGAAAACCTGTTGCATTCCAACGTCTCGGGCCTCACCTTGTTTCAAAAGGAGAGTTCGAAGGATCCCATTGAATGACCGACCAAGCAGAACGCGCCGCAGAAAAGAAAGCCATCATAGACCGTCTAATGTCGCTGGAGGCGCAGGAACTGGCTACAGCCCAGGCCCACTACGACGCCTTTCTGAAAGATGCCCAACTGGATGATCGAGAGGGGCATGACAAGGATGATATCGCAGCCTCGCGCGAGAATGCGGACCTTGCAGCGGCGTTCGATGCGCCAGTACATGCGCATCATGCCAAGATCGACGTGATCGAGAACACCAATTTCGGTATCACCGACACGGTTCAGCCCGGTGCGGTCATCAAGTTCAACAATCGCCGTTTTGTTGTTTGCGTCTCGACCACTCGGTTCGATGTGGACGGCAAGACCTATATGGGTATCTCAACCCAGAGCCCGATTTATCTGGCCATGATTGGCCTGCAGGCGGGCGACGTCTTCACCCATAACGGGACCGAGTTTGAGGTTCAGGACGTTTTGTAGTCCGCGCTTTTGCGTTGCGGAATGATCTGCTGCGCAATGCCTGCGAAGACCAGATACAGGCTGGTCACAACAAGCCCCCAATGCGCCCAGCTTTCAGGGTGGAAATCGACCCAGGCTGCCCAACCGGCAAAGAAGGTCCAGGCCAGAGCCATGGGCAGGGTCACGCTCCGCCAGCGTTCGGTGCGGACGGGGTGGACGAATTTCAGGGGCAGAAACATTGCGACGGCCAAAAGGGTTACCAGAACGAGGCTGACCCAGAAGTTTGGCTCGAGCGCGAAGATTACGATGACGAACATGTTCCAGCATCCGGGGAAGCCGGAGAATGAGTTGTCCTTGGTCTTCATCCGCGTGTCCGCAAAGTACATGGCGCTGGCGAATGTTATGACGATGATCGCAAACCAGCCGGTCCAGCCATCCATCAGGCCGGATTTGAACAGCGCGTAGGCCGGTATGAACACATAGGTCAGGTAGTCGATGATGAGATCCAATAGGACACCATCAAACTCGGGCGCGTTTTTCTTGACGTGATAGTGGCGGGCCAAGGGGCCGTCGATGCCGTCGACGATGAAGGACACCACAAGCCACAGGTACATCAGGCTCCATTTTTCATCCACCGCCGCCAGCATGGCGAGCATGGCGAAAACGGCTCCGGTTGCGGTGAAAAGATGAACGGCAAGCGCTTTGAATCTAAGTGTCATGCCCGTGTCATGAAGGATGTGGGGGGCAGATGCAAAGCAAAAAGACAGTTTGGTTGCAAGGACATTGAGGATGCCGTGCTTTTGAACCTCAGGCCTTTGGGTGGGCGCGGTTGTACACCTCCATCAGGCGGGCAGTATCGACGGCCGTGTAGGTCTGGGTGGTGGATAGAGAGGCGTGGCCCAGAAGCTCTTGAATCGCGCGCAGGTCCCCACCGGCTGAGAGCAGATGCGTAGCAAAACTGTGCCGCATGGCATGTGGCGTCGCGGTCGCGGGCAGGCCGAGCTGCATGCGGGCCTTCGACATGACCTCTTGGATCGCGCGGGGATTGAGCGCTCCACCCCGGACACCGCGAAATAGGGCAAGGTTGTCTGATTTCGGGTGCGGGCAGAGTTGGAGATAGTGGTCCACCGCTTCGCGGGCGGCAGGAAGGACAGGGACGATCCTCTCTTTGTCGCCTTTGCCTGTAATGCGCAGGGTTGCCGGCAGGGGGGCATCTGCACCGGTCAGAGACAGCGCCTCGGAGATGCGCAATCCGCAGCCGTAGAGCAGCGTGACAACAGCCACGTCACGGGCCGAGACCCAGTCATTGCTGGATTGCAACTCAACCGTTTCAATCATGGCGCGAGCTGCGTCCTCGGCCAGAGGGCGGGGGAGCTTTTTGGTGAATTTCGGCGCGCGGGTTGAAAGGACGGCAGTTGGCTCGAAGCCTTCACGCTCGGCCAGCCAGCGGTAGAAGCTTTTGACGGCTGACAGTTTTCGGGCCAGCGAACGCGCGCCCACGCCGCTTTGGCGCTGATCGGCCATCCAGGCGCGCATGTCCGAGACGGTGATGCGTTCGAGCGCGGCGATGCCTTGGCGGTCTCCATGGTGGAGGGTCATGAACGAGAGGAAATCGATGACATCCCCGCGATAGGCGGTTTGGGTGTTTTGGGACCGCCCCGCCAGCGCGCCGAGGCTCTCCAACCAGTTTTGGAGGGCGTCTCGGCAAGCTGGCGAAATCAGGCTCACGACAGCCAGTGGCGCATCGAGCGTTCGAACACGCCAGCAAAGAACGACAGTAGATCGGTTCCAAGTTGCGGCGTGAAATGCCTCGGATCCGAGGCCCCCATGATAATCAGACCGGGCAGGCGACCGGGGCCGAGATCTAGCTTCAGGCAGGCTTCTGACCTGAGTTGAGCGGCAAGAGTACCGAATACCCGTTGGTTGGGCCTATCGATTTCGCGCAAGATGACATCGCGAGCAGGACCGCCGCGGTCATAGGTGAGGTATTGGTCGACAAAGCCCGGTTCGACAACGGTCAGCGTGCCACCCAGCTTGTCGATCGCGGGGTCGTCCATAAGGGCGGTGGTTTCCAGCACCAGAGTGATGCGCTGGACCCGCAGGATTTCGGCGATATCCTGGCCAAGCACGCGCAGGAAGTCTTCGAAATCGACCGGTTCCAGAAGACGCAGAATGGCGCGGTGGACCTGATTGGTCCCGGCAAGGTTTTCATAGGCTGCGGCGATGACGGACCGGTGCGTGTCTTCCAAGCGGTCCAGTCTGGCTTCGAGCCGTTGCATGGCGATGCCGCGCAGGTCGATGACGTTGTCGCCTCGGGCCTGTTCATTGGCGTCCACCAGTGCCTGCATCAGATCTTTGTCATCCAGCAAAGCATCAGGCTTGGCCAGAATCGCGGCTCGGAGGTTGTCCTCGAGTTTTGGGTTGCTGCTCATGTCCCGTCCGGTCGTTTTTTGTTTTGGCGGCTTATAGCACGGCCAACCGGAATTACCTTGGGAAAAATGCACGTCTGGGTGGATTTCGTTTTGCGCTGTGTCCGGAGCGCTCCCGCTTGTGTGGCGCTGATCTGAGATCAGCGCCACACGGTTGGGCCGGGCGCGGTGCCTGTTCGCACCGCGCGGTCGTGCAAAGGATCAGAGGATTTTCTGACCGGTTTTGGCCCAGTCTGACAAGAAGGTTTCCAGGCCTTTGTCCGTCAGCGGGTGGTCGGCCAGTTTCTTGATGACGGCGGGCGGTGCGGTGATCACGTCGGCACCGATGCGCGCGCTGTCGGTCACGTGGTTCACGGTACGGATCGAGGCGGCGAGGATTTCGGTCTCAAACCCGTAGTTGTCATAGACCTGACGGATATCGGCGATCAGATCCATGCCGTCGAGGTTGATGTCATCAAGACGACCAATGAAAGGTGAAATGAAGGTCGCGCCTGCTTTTGCAGCAAGCAGCGCCTGGTTGGTCGAGAAGCACAGGGTAACGTTGACCATCTGGCCTTCGTCGCTGAGGGTTTTGCAGGTTTTAAGACCGGCCCAAGTCAGCGGTACTTTGACCGCGATGTTTGGCGCGATCTTGGCAAGCTTGCGGCCTTCCGCGATCATGTCGTCGGCCTCGGTGGCGACAACTTCGGCGGACACGGGGCCGTCGACCAGATCACAGATCTCTTTGGTGACTTCCAGAATGTCGCGGCCTGATTTCAGGATCAGCGAAGGGTTGGTGGTGACGCCGTCCACCATGCCCAGTTCGTTCAGTTCGGCAATGGCGTCGATCTCGGCAGTGTCTACGAAGAATTTCATGCGGGCAGTCCTTTGATGGGTTGGCCTTGGTCGCGGATGGCTTTACCTCAAAGAGACCCCTGCTGGAACCCCCTGCATAGGATATGCTGTGAGCGCTAACGGATTTTTCGACGAAGGAGAGCTGGTTGCGGTGTTGACCACGCAGCCTCTGGACCGGACGTTGGACTACAAAGCGCCCGAGGGCGGGTGCTTTCTGGGTGCGTTTGTCGAGGTTCCATTGGGGCCGCGCAAGGTGCTGGGCGTGGTCTGGGGGCCGGGGCAGGGCGGGTTCGATCTGGCCAAGGCGCGGTCCGTAATCCGGGTGTTAGAGGTAGCGCCCATGCGCGACGAGATGCGGGTGTTTCTGGGAAAGGTAGCGGACTACACGCTGACTCCGATGCCTGCGATGCTGCGGCTTGCGACTCGCGCGCCGGGCTTGGGGGATCCGCCCTCGATGCGCAAGGTCTACCGGTTGGGTACGTCTGAACCGGACCGGATGACCGATGCACGCACCCGGGTGCTTGAGGTGTTGAAAGAATATGGCGGGCTGGCCTTCACCTTGAAGGAACTAGCCGAGCAGGCCGGGGTAACCACCTCTGTCGTCAAAGGCTTGGTTAAACTGGGCGCTGTTCGGGAAGAGGACAGCCCGCGCGATTTGCCATATCCCTTTCTCGATCCCGAGTTGCCCGGCAAAGACCTGACCGAGGATCAGGCGGCGGCCGTGGTGCGGCTGCAGGCGGGCCAGCGGACGGGCAACTACGGTACAACGCTGTTGAAGGGTGTGACAGGTTCGGGCAAGACTGAGGTCTATCTTGATGCCGTCGCCGAAGCACTGCGCATGGGGCGGCAGGCTCTGGTTCTTCTGCCCGAAATTGCACTGACCGCAGAATTCCTGACCCGCGTCGAGGCCCGGTTTGGTGCCCGTCCGGCCGAGTGGCACTCAGGGGCCACGATGACCGAACGCCGCCGGGTCTGGCGGATGGTCGGGCAGGGTGATGCGCAACTGGTGGTGGGCGCGCGCTCGGCCCTGTTCCTGCCATTCCGTGATTTGGGCTTGGTTGTGGTCGATGAGGAACACGATACCTCGTACAAACAGGAAGACGGTGTACACTACAGCGCGCGGGACATGGCGGTTTTGCGCTCGGCCATTTGTGGCGGGCGAGTGATTCTGACCAGCGCGACGCCCTCGTTGGAAAGCTGGGCCAATGCCGAGGCGGGCAAATATGAGCGGCTGGACCTGACCTCACGTTTCGGGGCGGCGGTGCTGCCCGAGATGAAGCCGATCGACATGCGGGCCGAGCAAATGCAGACCGGGACATGGATTTCTCCGTCCTTGCGGCAGGCAGTGCGGCAACGGATCGAAAAGGGTGAACAGTCACTGCTGTTCATCAACCGCCGGGGCTACGCACCGGTGACACTGTGCCGGGCTTGTGGGGAACAGATCGCCTGCGATCACTGCGACGCGCGGATGGTAGAGCACCGATTCCTCAAGCGCCTGATGTGCCATCAATGCGGCGAGACCAAGCCAATGCCAGATACGTGCCCCTCTTGCGGGGTCGAAGGGAAACTGGCCCCGGTCGGACCGGGGATCGAACGGCTGGCGGAAGAGGCCGAGGCGACTTTCCCCAAGGCCAAGATCGCGATGCTCAGCTCCGACCTGTTCGGCTCGGCCCGCGCGCTGAAAGCCAAGATCGAGGAAATTGCCGAGGGCGATGCAGATATCGTCATCGGCACGCAGCTGGTGGCCAAGGGGCACAACTTTCCCAAGCTGACGCTGGTGGGGGTCATTGATGCCGATCTCAGCCTGCATGGCGCGGATTTGCGCGCGGCTGAGCGGACGTTCCAACTGATGCGACAGGTGGCGGGGCGTGCGGGGCGCGCGGATAAGCCAGGGCAGGCGTTGTTGCAGACATTTCAGCCCGAGCATCCGGTCATCCGGGCCATTCTGTCGGGTGATGAGGAAGGCTTCTGGAAGGCCGAGGCTGCCAGTCGCCAAGCCGCTGGTGTGCCGCCCTATGGGCGCATGGCCGGGATCGTGCTCTCTGGTCCCGAGGTCGCTCCGGTCTTTGATATCGGCAACGCGATGGCGCGCAATGATGCGCCGTTGCGTGAGATTGGAGGTCAGGTCTTTGGTCCGGCCCCGGCACCGATTGCCCGCATCCGAGGCAGGCATCGCGTGCGCCTTTTGGTCAAGGCCCCCAAGGGCGCCCCCATTCAGGACGCCATCGCCCGCTGGATCGCGCCGCTACGCCTGAAAGGGGATATCCGCCTGACGGTCGATATCGACCCGCAGAACTTCTACTGACCTCTGCACAGGCGCAGAGCGGATGTGCGGCGGGATCTCTCCTCTCGCCAAAGCGCAAAAATCGGCGTAGAGGGAGTCGCATGTTGAAACCCATTCCACTTTCCGAGGCGCAAAGCCTGCCGTTCTGGCGTCGCCCGATCACGCTGCTGTTCATGATGGCGCTGACTATGCCCATCGCGTTCAATGGGTGGAGCGCGCTGTTGAACAACTTCGTCATCGAAGTGGCGAATTTCGATGGCGCGGATATCGGCTTGCTGCACACGGTGCGGGAAATACCGGGTTTTCTGGCCGTCGGCGTGATCGCTGTGATCATCTTTGTGCGCGAACAGGTGCTGGCCATGATCTCGCTGATGATGCTGGGTGTGGCGACGGCGGTGACTGCGTGGTTCCCAAGCCTTGGCGGGCTGTTGTTCGTAACACTCTTCAGCTCGATCGGCTTTCACTACTACGAGACTGTCAACCAGTCGCTGCAGTTGCAATGGCTGCCAAAGGACCGAGCACCGCAGATTCTGGGATGGCTTGTGGCAATGGGCTCGGCGGCGACGGCAGTGGTCTATGGGCTGATCGTCCTGACATGGGATCGGTTCGACCTGTCCTACAACTTCGTCTTCATGATGGCAGGCGGTGCGACGGCGCTTTTGGCTCTGTTTTGCCTGCTGGCCTATCCGCAATTCGACGCGCCGACGCCGCAGACCAAAAAGCTGATCCTGCGCAAACGCTACTGGCTGTATTACGCGCTCCAATTCATGGCGGGCGCGCGCCGTCAGATCTTTGTGGTGTTTGCGGGATTCATGATGGTCGAGAAATTCGGGTTCGAGGTGCACGAACTCACCAGCCTGTATCTGATCAACCTCGTGATCAATATGGCCGCGGCTCCGATGCTGGGCAAAGCGGTGTCCAAATTTGGTGAACGTCGGACGCTGATCTTCGAATATGCCGGGCTGGCCATCGTTTTCGCAGCCTATGGTGGCATCTACTGGTTTGGGTGGGGCGTGGTTTTAGCCGCGACACTCTATGTGATCGACCATGTACTGTTCGCGCTGGCTTTGGCTCTGAAGACCTATTTCCAGAAAATCGCCGATCCCGCCGATATCGCACCAACGGCCGCTGTGGCGTTCACCATCAACCATATCGCGGCCGTGTTCCTGCCCGCGCTGCTTGGGTTGCTTTGGGTGGCCTCACCCGGCGCAGTGTTTGCGCTGGCGGCGGCGATGGCGATGATCTCGCTTGCTCTGTCTCTGTTGATCCCGCGCCATCCTGAGCCGGGCAATGAGACGATCCTGACCAAATACGCGCCGGCACCCGCCGAATAGGCGCAAGAGCTTGACCTTGGCGGGCCCACGCCCTAGGCGCTGTCCTGACCCAGACAGGAGGCCTCCATGCCCACATTCACCGCTCTTACCACGCTGACCGGCAAGAAACCCGCCGAAGGCCTTGGCGAAGCGATGGAGCGTCTGGATCCCGAACCCACTGGCGTTGGAGTATTTGAGGTCGAAGATGGCTCGGGCCTGTGGGAGGTTGGCGGGTACTTCACCGAAGCCCCCGATGAGACGGCGCTGGCCGTACTGGCCGCGGCCTTTGAGGCCAAGCCCTTTGTGGTGTCCGAGCTGCCCGAAACCGATTGGGTCGCCCATGTGCGCCGTGAACTGGCCCCTGTCGAGGCGGGCCGTTTCTTTGTCTATGGCAGCCACGACGCCGACAAACTGCCCGAAGGCCGTATCCCTCTGTTGATCGAGGCCGCGATGGCCTTTGGTACCGGCCACCACGGAACCACTCTGGGCTGTCTAACGGCGCTGGATCAGTTGCTGGACGAAGGGTTCTCGGCCAGCAAGGTTGCCGATATCGGGTGTGGGACTGCCGTGCTGGCCATGGCGGCTGCGCGTGTCTGGGAAGGCGACATCATCGCCAGTGATATTGATCAAGTTGCCGTAGATGTGGCCGAAGCGAACCTGAAGGCCAATGGCATGTACGGCCAGGTTCACTGTGTCGAGGCCGCTGGCTTCGATCACCCGGACCTGAACGCGCACGCGCCCTATGATTTGATTTTCGCCAACATCCTGAAGGGTCCGCTGGTCGCTCTGTCGCCGGAAATCTCGGCGAATCTGCGGGCGGAGGGCTATGCAATCCTGTCGGGAATCCTGAACGAACAGGCCGATGATGTGGTGAATGTTTATTCCCAGAATGGCTTCAATCTGCATCATCGAGGTGAGATTGGTGAATGGACGACGCTAATCTTAAGTAAACAGGGCTAAATCAGGGCCATTTACAGGAGTTTTCTAGAGTCGCGCCACGTTTTTGTCGCAATCTATGCTTACCCTTTTTTAATCATTTTGATGGGGGGCGGTTTTGTGGAGGCTGCCATGGCGGGAAAACAACTGGAATTTGATCAGCGCGTTCAGCGTCTGAACAAGAAGCACTCGAAGCTCAGCAAAGGCTATCGCGCAACGATGCGCAAAGATGGCTTGGTGGTGATGAAGCCGCAAAGGGTTCGCTCAGCGGTTCCGGCTAAAGTATTGGTGTTTACCCTGCTTGCGGTTTTTGCCTTCAAGGCGTTTCTTTTGTCCAGCCTTGGCCCCTCAGGATATCAATACCGCATCGACAGCCTGAAAGAAGGCACCCAAGTCGAACAGGCAGGCGCTTGGATCATGCAGATCGACCCGGTTTCACAGTTCCTCTCGGTTCAGCTCAACAAAGTTCTCTACTAAGCACAAGCTGAAACAGAAAACACCGCGGCCTTTCGGCTCGCGGTGTTTCTTTGCGCCCCTACAGGGAGGAGAAAGGGGCGTATCGTGAGGGGGTCGTTTTACCGGCGGCCTTCGGCGATCACGTCGATGTCGCCGCGGCACAGGCCGATATCATCCAGTTCGCGGTCGCTCAGACCGGTCAGCACGTTGCGTGTTACGCGGGCGTCATTCCAATCGACGGCGGCATGTGCAACCGATGTGAAAAATGCGCCGATACGGCCAACGAGGCCGAATGAGCCAGTGGTGGCGATGCGGGTCGAGTCCAGTGCAGCCATATCCTGTTTCCTTCTGGTTTGTGTGAACATTTGATCTTGCGATCTGAGCGGCATCTAGTGTCGAAGATTTGCCCGCGCAATAGCGTTTTTTGCATGTGTCCTATGCAGTTTTTGCAACGCTTGCTGATTCTGTAGGCACCTTAAAAACATGGTTAAAACGGGTTCATAAAAGTGTCGATTTCAGACTTTCCGAAGTCGCAAACCGCCCTTTGTGTCGCGCGCAGGATTGCCGTGTCGTTTTCAGACTTAGGGTCAATTCGCTTGGAAAATGTTCACGCTTCGTGCTATCCGTTGAAAAAAGATCACAAAACCCGAGCGGGCTGAGGCGAAGCATGCGAATTCTGGGCATTGATCCGGGTCTTAGGACCATGGGATGGGGCGTCATCGAATCAAATGGCAGTCGGTTGAGCCACGTTTCGAACGGTTTGTGCAAATCTGACGGGGATGATCTGGGTGAGCGACTGCTTTCTCTGCACAATCAGATTGTCGAGGTCATCGCCGAATACAGGCCCGACCAAGCTGCGATTGAGCAGACTTTCGTGAACAAGGATGGTGCCGGGACGCTCAAACTCGGTCAGGCGCGTGGCGTGGCCTTGCTGACGCTGGCGCAGGCCGGGCTGCCTGTGGGGGAATACGCTCCGAACCGGGTCAAGAAAACCGTCGTTGGCGTTGGGCATGCCGAGAAAGAGCAGGTCCTGCACATGGTCAAGCTGCAGCTGCCAGGGTGTTTGCCCAAGGGTGCGGATGCGGCGGATGCATTGGCGATCGCGATCTGTCATGCGTATTACGGCAAGACACAACAGCCGCGTGTGAAAGAGGTGAGGGCATGATCGGCAAACTGACAGGGCGTCTGGACTACCGCGCCGCAGACCACATCCTGATCGACGTGCGGGGCGTGGGCTACATCGTCTACTGCTCTGACCGGACCATGGCTGCGTTGCCGGGCGTGGGTGAGGCGGTCTCAATTTATACTGACATGGTCGTGCGTGAAGATCTGATGCAGCTTTACGGGTTTCTCTCCTTGATCGAGAAGGAATGGCATCGACTGCTGTGTTCGGTTCAGGGCGTTGGGGCCAAGGTCTCGCTGGCCATTCTCAGCGCGTTGGGACCGGATGGGGTAAGCCGCGCGATTGCTCTGGGCGATTGGGGCGCGGTGAAGGCTGCCAAGGGGGTCGGTCCGAAGACCGCTCAGCGCATCGTGCTGGACCTGAAGGACAAGGCTCCGGGCGTTATGGCGATGGGCGGCACCGTGACCGAGGCGATGGACGGCCCAGCGTTGGAAGTTGTTGAAACCGTCGAGCCGCAGCCAGCATCGAAACGGACCGCAAAACCGGCCTCGGGGTCGGCGGCGGCCTCGGCGGGGGCGTTGTCGGCCTTGTCGAATCTGGGGTATGGCCCATCCGAGGCGGCCTCGGCCGTGGCGGAGGCGGCTGCCAATCTGCCCGACGCGGGTGAGGCTGAATTGATCCGCGCGGCGCTCAAGCTGCTGGCTCCGAAAGGGTGATTGAATGGTAGACGCCGATCCTACGCTGCGGCCGGACCCTCTGCCAGAGGACAATGACCGTGCCCTTCGTCCGCAGGGGCTGGATGAGTTCATCGGTCAGGCCGAGGTGCGTGCAAACCTGCGCATCTTCATCCAATCCGCCAAGCAGCGCGGTGAGGCGATGGATCATACGCTGTTCCATGGTCCCCCGGGTTTGGGGAAAACCACGTTGGCGCAGATCATGGCGCGCGAGTTGGGCGTGAACTTCCGTATGACCTCTGGTCCGGTTCTGGCGAAGGCGGGCGACTTGGCAGCGATCCTGACCAATCTGGAAGCGCGGGATGTGTTGTTTATTGACGAAATCCATCGCTTGAACCCGGCGGTTGAGGAAGTTCTCTATCCTGCGATGGAGGATTTCGAACTCGATCTGGTGATTGGCGAAGGTCCAGCGGCGCGAACTGTTCGAATTGAGTTGCAGCCGTTTACGCTGGTTGGAGCCACCACGCGGATGGGCCTGTTGACCACGCCGCTGCGCGACCGTTTTGGTATCCCGACCCGGTTGCAGTTCTACACGGTCGATGAGTTGCACGAGATCGTTACCCGCAACGCGCGCAAACTGGGTGCGCCTGCGGATGATGACGGCGCGCGTGAGATTGCGCGCCGGTCGCGTGGGACGCCTCGGATCGCAGGCCGTTTGCTGAGGCGAGTGGTGGACTTTGCTATCGTCGAAGGCGACGGGCGGATTACACGAGAATTGGCCGATGGCGCGCTGACACGCTTGGGCGTGGACCATCTCGGGTTGGACGGAGCCGATCGCCGGTATCTGAAACTGGTCGCAGAGAACTATGGCGGTGGTCCTGTTGGGATTGAGACGATGTCGGCGGCCTTGTCGGAAAGTCGCGACTCGCTTGAGGAAGTGATCGAACCATATTTGCTGCAGCAAGGACTGATACAACGCACGCCACGCGGGCGGATGCTGGCGCAGAAGGCGTGGACGCATTTGGGCATGGCGGCACCAAAGGGTCAGAGCGATCTGTTTGGTTGAAGGCAGCACCCAGAGATTTTAAGCCTTCAGTGAGAGCATTTTTAAAAAGATGAAAGGCTGGGCGTGACACCGGACGAGATCGAGGCGCTGTTTACGCGCGAAAGCGGAGAGTTCCTGTTTGCGCGGTGGGGTCGCCCTATCGTACCGATCGTTTTCGGTGTCGAGGATGAGACGCTGGCAACCGTCAAAGGCGCGTTCGAGGCGGTGGTGACACTGGCCGGTCACAAGATGGCCGAAACGGACCCAGAGCTGGGTGCCAATTGCATGGTCTTTTTTTTCCGTGACTGGCAGGAACTGCTGGAGGTTCCGGATCTGGATCGTCTTGTCCCCGATCTGGCACCTTTGGTAGAGCGTCTGGTTGCGGCGGATGCCAATCAGTACCGCATCTTCCGGTTCGAAGAAGATGGCGCGATCCGCGCAGCCTTTGTGTTTCTGCGCATGGATAAAGAATTGTCCAAAGTCCCGGCCGAGACTCTGGCGCTCAGTCAAGTGGTGCAGACCATTCTGCTCTGGTCGGATACGGCGTTTCGAAAGCAATCGCCTCTGGCTGTGGCGGGTGAGGCGACGATCCTGCGCCCGGATATTGCAGGCCTGATCCGGGCCGCTTACGATCCGATCTTGCCGGGGGCGGCGCAGGACGCCTCGCACGCGCTACGCCTGTTTGCCCGGTTGGAGCCGCCGCAATGAAGCACATCTTTCCGGTTCGCGTTTACTATGAGGATACCGACATGGGCGGTGTCGTCTATCACGCGAACTACCTGCGTTATATCGAACGGGCGCGCTCGGACTGGGTGCGCCGTTTGGGCAATGACCAGAATGCTATGCGGGATGAGGGGATCGTTTGGGTCGTACGGCGGGTCGAGGCGGACTACCTGTCGCCCGCCAAGTTTGATGACGAATTGATCGTCGAAACAGAAGTGACCGAGATTTCCGGCGTGCGCCTGACCATGGCGCAACTGGTGAAACGGGGTGATACCGATATTTTCCGCGCTTCGGTCACGGCGGTTTGCATCAACAAAGACGGAAAGCCGATCCGCCTCCCGGCAGAGATTCGCGCATTGATGTAACATTTTCGCAGCCGGGGGTGGTTCTGTTGGCTTTTCAACCCCAACTGCGTTAGCGTTTGGCAAAACAAGGCCAAACAAACGGCCATCAGGCAAAAAAGAGCAGGTTCATGGAAGCTGAAACGCTGGCGCTGGCGCAGGAGATCGATTTCTCCATGTGGGGGCTGTATTCCCGCGCGACCTTTATCGTAAAACTGGTGATGCTGATGTTGATCGCGGCGTCGATCTGGTCCTGGGGCATCATTATCCAGAAACTCATCAACTACCGTGCGGCCCGGCGTGAGGCGCAGAAATTTGATGAGAGTTTTTGGTCCGGGAACCCTCTGGATGAGTTGTTTGAGCAGATCGGCTCGCAGCCCGATGGCAGTTCCGAGAAGATTTTTGCGGCCGGCATGATCGAATGGCGCAGGTCGCACCGTACGGATGGCGGTTTGATCGCCGGGGCGACGGCTCGGATCGACCGGTCCATGGATGTGGCAATCGCGAAAGAGGCGGAGACACTGCAGAAAGGTCTGCCGATCCTGGCGACCGTCGGCTCAACCGCTCCGTTCATTGGTCTGTTCGGCACAGTCTGGGGCATCATGAACGCCTTTATCGAGATTGCCGAGCAGCAGAATACCAACCTTGCCGTTGTTGCCCCCGGCATTGCCGAGGCGCTGTTGGCTACTGGTTTGGGGCTGTTGGCCGCGATCCCGGCGGTGATTTTCTACAACAAGCTTAGCGCGGATAGTGACCGGATCGTTGGAGGCTATGAGGCCTTTGCCGATGAATTCGCCACCATCCTGTCGCGCCAGTTGGACAGCTAAGCGATGGGTGCGGCGGTTCAGCAAAGCTCGGGCGGGAACGGACGCAGGCGCGGACGGCGGCGCGGTCGCGCTCAGCCTATGGCTGAGATCAACGTCACGCCGTTTGTCGACGTCATGCTGGTGCTCTTGATCATCTTCATGGTCGCAGCACCTCTGCTGACCGTTGGTGTGCCGGTCGATCTGCCCAAGACTGCCGCAAGCGCTTTGCCTGGCGATAGTGAGGAACCGCTGACCGTCACGCTGACCGCCGATGGCCGTATTCAGATCCAGACTACGGACATCGCGCGCGAAGAGCTGATTGGACGGCTGCGCGCCATCGCGGCAGAACGCAGCAGTGATCGTGTCTTCCTGCGGGCGGATGGGGCGATCCCCTACGCGCAGGTGATGCAGGTTATGGGCGCGTTGAATGCGGGCGGGTTTTCGAATGTGGGTCTGGTGACGGATACCGGCGGGCCGACGCTGGACGATGGGTAAAGGTGGGGTCGCGCGGTGGATACCGGCACCAAGATTTCAGCGATTGCGCATGTCAGCCTGATCGGCTGGGCGTTGTTCGGCGGCACCTTCCGGTCCGAGCCGCTGCCGACACAAGTGCAGGATGTTTCCGTGATTTCGGCTGAGCAATTCGCAGCGCTCACCGCGCAGCGCGATGCGCCTGAGCTGCCGGAGTCTCCGGGTACTCTGGAGCAACCCGAGGCGCCAGAGCCTGAGGTCAGCACCCCTGAGGTGACCCCGGAAGAACAGCCGCGCCCCGAGCCCGTGACGCCCGCAGAGCCGGAGCCCGAAACTATCCCCGAAACGGTCGAGGTTCCGCCTGAACCTGAGTTGCCCGAAGAACCTCCGACATTGATGGAACCGGAAACGGCCGCCTTGCCGGTGCCGCCGGGACCTGAAGCCCAACCCAGCCCGGCTGAGCGTGTCGCCCCCGAGGCCATCGCGCCGCCTCCGCCCGAGGCTGAACCGGATGAGGTGGAAACGCCCCCGGTCTCACTGGACGAGGGCGCTAAGACGCAGCAAGAGCAACAAGATCAGACGGCCCCTGAAGAAGCCGCGCCCGAGATCGTGACTGAGGCCGAAGAGACCGACGAGCCAGCACCTCTGACCTCGCCACGTCCGCGTGTGCGGCCCAACCGCCCTGAACCCGCGCCTGAGGTCGCGGAAACCCCGGAACCGGCCCCGGAAACCCCCACACCAACGCCTGCGCCGGACAATAGCGACGCCATCAATGACGCATTGTCCGAGGCATTGGCGGGTGGAACTGAACCCTCCGGCCCACCGCTGACCAGCGGTGAAAAGGACGCGATGCGCGTTGCCGTATCGCGGTGCTGGAATGTCGGATCGCTGTCGACCGATGCGCTGAACGTGGTGGTGACGGTTGCGTTCTCGCTCAATCGTGATGGCACGATTATCAGCGAGAGCATTCGGTTGCTGAACAGCTCTGGCGGTGCTTCGGGTGCCGAAAATCAAGCCTATCAGGCGGCCCGACGCGCAATTTTGCGCTGTGGCGCGCGTGGATATGATCTGCCTGCTGACAAATACGATCACTGGCAGGATATTGAGATTACATTCAATCCCGAGAGGATGCGGATCAAATGATGAAACTTCTGACCAGCCTCTTTCTTGGGCTGACCTTGGTGTCAGCTCCGGTTTACGCTCAGAACAGCCCCCTGCGGTTGGAAATCGACGAAGGCATCATCGAGCCGATGCCCTTTGCAGTTCCCAACTTCGTGCCCGACGGCCCGGCGGCGACGCAGTTCGCTAACGATATCTCGCGTGTTGTTGCGGCGGATCTGACCGGAACGGGGTTGTTCCGCGAAATCTCCTCGGACGCATTCATCAGCCGAGTCAGCAGCTTTGACGCTCCGGTCCAGTTTGCCGACTGGAAAGCGATCAACGCGCAGGCTTTGGTGACAGGGGCGGTGAATGTCTCGGGCAAGCGGCTGACGGTTCGGTTCCGGGTCTGGGACGTGTTTTCTGGACAAGAGCTTGGGAACGGTCTGCAGCTGGCGGGCACCACGGATGGCTGGCGGCGCATGGCGCATAAAGTTGCAGATCAGGTTTACAGCCGTATCACCGGTGAAGGCGCCTATTTTGATAGTCGCGTTGCGTTCGTTTCAGAAAGCGGCCCGAAGAACCAGCGCCTCAAGCGTTTGGCAATCATGGATTATGATGGGGCCAACGTTCAGTACATGACGGATAGCGCTGCCATCGTTCTGGCCCCGCGCTTTTCCCCGACTGGCGAGCAACTGCTCTATACCAGCTACGAAAGCGGTAGCCCGCGGATCTATATTCTGGATGTCGGTCGTGTGCAGCGGCGCGAGCTGCGGACCCAGGACGGCACTATGAGCTTTTCTCCGCGTTTTTCGCCGGACGGGCGGTCGATTGTGTATTCGCTGATTCAGGGTGGCAACACCGATCTGTGGCGGATGGATCTGGCCTCGGGTCAGAGTACACGCCTGACCAACACGCCTGCGATCGAAACCGCGCCCAGCTATTCGCCGGATGGCAGCCAGATCGTATTTGAAAGCGACCGTTCAGGCACGCCGCAGCTATATGTCATGCCCGCCAACGGGGGTGAGGCGACGCGGATCAGCTTTGGTCAGGGACGGTATGGTACCCCGGTCTGGTCGCCGCGTGGTGATCTGATTGCCTTCACCAAGCAGAACAAAGGTCGGTTCCATATCGGCGTAATGCGCACCGACGGCAGCGAGGAACGCCTGCTAACATCGTCCTTCCTCGACGAAGGCCCGACGTGGTCGCCAAACGGCCGCGTCATCATGTTCACCCGCGAAACACAGGGCGCAAGCGGTCGGGCGACGCTCTATTCCGTGGATATCTCGGGTCGAAACCTGCGCCCCGTGCGCACGCCGGATGGCGGCAGCGACCCGTCCTGGGGGCCATTGCAGAATTGATCGCCGCCAATGCGCGGCAAAGTTCACAAGAAACAGTCGCTGTGATAGACAGGCGGCAACAAACAAAACAACGAGGCACTTGAGATGAACGTATTGGGCAAAATCCTGGCCTTGGGCGCGCTGAGCGTGGTCGCGGCCTGTACAAACAATGATCCTTCGGCTTTGGGTGGCAGCGGCGCAGGTGGTAGCGGCTCGATCGTCGCGGGTTCTCCTAGTGATCCGCGCTCGCCCGCGTATTTCCAGCAGACGGTCGGGGATCGTGTTTTGTTCGCGGTCGATCAGTCCACTCTATCGCCGCAGGCGCAGACGGTTCTGCAAGGGCAGGCGGAATGGTTGCTGGCCAACCCGGATTACGTGGCAACCATCGAAGGTCACGCGGATGAGCAGGGCACGCGGGAGTACAACCTTGCGCTGGGCGCACGTCGGGCTAATGCGGCGCGCGAATACCTGATTTCGCGTGGCGTGGCGGGCAACCGTCTGACGACCGTCAGCTTTGGCAAGGAACGCCCGATCGAGATTTGCAGCACCGAGGACTGCTATTCCAAAAACCGCCGTGCGGTGACGGTGCTGACCGGTTCAACCTTGGGGTAAGACGATGAGAGTTGCAGGATGTGTTCTGGCCGCAGTTGTGGCAACAGCGGGCGTGGCGCAAGCACAGGATCAGCAGACCCTGGCGGATATCCGGCAGGAGCTGACGGTGCTTCATGTCGAGATACAGCGCCTTAAGCGTGAGTTTTCGACCACCGGCTCTCCCGCGCCGAACCTGTCCGGAAGCTCGATCCTTGAACGGGTCGATGCGATAGAGGCCGAGCTGCAGCGCCTGACCCGTCAGACCGAGCAACTGAACCAGCGTGTCCAGAACATCGTGACCGACGGCACCAACCGGATCGGCGATCTTGAGTTCCGTCTGGTTGAGCTGGAAGGCGGCGATCTATCGACACTGGGTGAGACCTCGACTTTGGGTGGTGAAGGGGAATCCACCGCTGCGGTAACACCCGCGCCGACGGAGCCGAACACTTCGGACCAGGGCGAGCTGGCCGTTGGCGAGCGAGCGGATTTTGACGATGCGTCGCAGGCGCTGGCCGATGGTGATTTCCAGACTGCTGCCACGATGTTCGCACAATTTGACACTTCATATCCCGGTAGCCCGCTTGCACCCGAGGCGCATTTGAACCGCGGTAAAGCGCTCGAAGGGCTCGGGGATACGCGCGAGGCCGCGCGTGCATTCCTCGCCAGCTTCACCGGAGATTCCGAAGGTGCCGTGGCGCCCGAAGCTCTGTTCGAACTTGGCGCAGCTTTGGGCCGTTTGGGCCAGACCGATCAAGCCTGCATCACCTTGTCCGAGGTTGGCGTGCGCTTCCCGTCCTCGGGTCAAGCCTCAAGTGCGGTGCAGGAAATGGCCTCCTTGGGGTGTTCTTGACCCCGCCACTCGACACACTGACATCCGATCTGCGCGCCCGGTTGCCTGAACGTTTGCCGGAGCGTCTGGGCATCGCGGTCTCGGGCGGAGGGGACTCGGTTGCCCTGATGCACCTTTTGCACCGCATTGCGTCGGATGAGGGGGTGGAACTGTTCGCCGCCACGGTCGACCACGGTTTGCGCGCCGAGTCGGCGGATGAGGCCCGAACGGTTGCAAAACAGGCCGCCACGCTGGGTATGCCTCATGATACCTTGCATTGGCAGGGGTGGGACGGTGCAGGCAATCTGCAAGATCACGCCCGGCAGGCGCGGTATGCCTTGCTGACTGAGTGGGCAAAGCGCAACGACATCAGCGCGATTGCGTTGGGTCATACGGCGGATGATCAGGCCGAAACACTTCTTATGCGACTGGCCCGTTCGGCCGGGGTGACGGGACTGTCGGGTATGCCAAGCAGTCGAACCCACGATGGGATCGACCTGTTGCGCCCTATGCTAGGGATCACTCGAGACAGGCTGCGGTCCTATTTGACCGAGATCGGCGCGCAGTGGGTCGAGGACCCCTCGAATCAGGACACCCGCTTTGACCGGATCAAGGCGCGGCAAGCCATGTCTGATCTAAAGCCGCTTGGTATTTCGGCCGAAACCCTGACGCGCGTCGCCGACAACCTCACACAAGCGCGTGAGGCGCTGGAACGCTATGCGCAGGACTCCGCCCAACGGGTTGCCACTGTCGATGCCGGGTCCGTTGTGCTGGATCGCGACGGCTTTGCCGCGCTGCCCGAAGAAATCCGCCGACGGGTTCTGGTCGGCGCTGTTTCATGGATCGCAGGCCCCGGCTATCCGCCGCGCCAATCGACTGTGGATCAGGCGTTGCAGGCTATTCTGAATGGGGGTTCTGGCGCAATTGGGGGCTGTTTGCTGTTTTCTAAGGCGGAAAAACAGTGGATCTGCAGGGAATTCAACGCGGTTGACGACCTGACCGCGAAAATCACGGGTACATGGGACGCGCGCTGGGTGCTGTCCGGCCCCGATATTCCGGGGACCGAGATTCGGGCTTTGGGTGAAAACGGGCTGCAGATATTGCCGGACTGGCGTGCCACGGGGCGTCCACGGCTTGCTTTGCAAGCGTCCCCAGCGGTTTGGAGAGGCGACACTCTTGAGGCCGCACCCCTAGCCGGATTCGCCAATGGCTGGCGCGCTGATCTGGCCCCTGCTTGGCCTGAGTTTCACGCATCTTTTTTATCGCATTGAACCTCAGCCAATCCTCTCTATTTTAAGAAGCAACCCGGCAGGTCCTTGTCTGCCGAAATCTTTTAGGAGAATTTCCTTGGGCAACGCTCGTAATATCGCCTTCTGGGTCGTTCTGTTCCTGCTGATCCTTGCACTGTTCAACCTGTTCAGCGGACCGGGCGGGACACTTCAGGGCAATGAACGCACCTATTCCGACTTTGTCAGCGCCGTTCAAAGCGGTGAGGTCAAGAACGTCACGCTGGATGGTGAGCAAATTCGCTACACGACACAAAGCGGCGCGAATTACACCACGATCAAACCCGGTGACGCCGAGGTCACGAAACTGTTGATCGACGAACAGATCCCGGTCGAAGCGGTCAAGCAGCAGCAATCAGGCTTCCAATCTTTCCTGATCACTCTGCTGCCCTTCCTGCTGCTGATCGGCGTTTGGGTCTACTTCATGAACCGGATGCAGGGTGGCGGCAAAGGCGGCGCGATGGGTTTTGGCAAATCCAAGGCCAAGATGCTGACCGAAAAGCACGGCCGCGTGACCTTTGATGACGTTGCTGGCATCGACGAAGCCAAGGAAGAGTTGGAAGAGATCGTCGAGTTCCTGCGCAACCCGCAGAAATTCTCGCGCCTCGGCGGTAAGATCCCGAAGGGCGCTTTGCTGGTTGGCCCTCCGGGTACTGGTAAAACGCTGCTGGCCCGTGCGATTGCGGGTGAGGCGGGCGTGCCGTTCTTCACCATCTCAGGCTCTGACTTCGTTGAGATGTTCGTGGGTGTCGGTGCGAGCCGTGTCCGTGACATGTTCGAGCAAGCCAAAAAGAACGCGCCTTGTATCGTGTTTATCGACGAAATTGACGCTGTTGGTCGCCATCGTGGTGCCGGCTATGGCGGTGGTAATGATGAGCGCGAGCAGACCCTCAACCAATTGCTGGTCGAGATGGACGGGTTTGAGGCCAACGAAGGTGTGATCATTTTGGCCGCGACCAACCGCAAAGACGTTCTGGACCCGGCTCTGCTGCGTCCCGGCCGTTTCGACCGGAACGTGACTGTTGGGAACCCCGACATCAAAGGCCGCGAGAAGATCTTGGGCGTGCATGCGCGCAAGACGCCTCTGGGCCCTGATGTTGACCTGCGCATCATCGCGCGAGGTACTCCGGGCTTTTCGGGTGCCGATCTGGCGAACCTTGTGAACGAGGCCGCGCTGATGGCCGCCCGTGTGGGCCGCCGCTTTGTCACCATGGAGGACTTCGAGAACGCCAAGGACAAGGTGATGATGGGGGCTGAGCGCCGCTCGATGGTGCTGACCCAGGATCAGAAGGAAAAGACCGCGTATCACGAGGCCGGCCACGCCGTTGTTGGTCTGGAACTGCCGATGTGCGACCCGGTTTACAAGGCAACGATCATTCCGCGCGGTGGCGCGCTGGGTATGGTTGTCTCGCTGCCGGAAATGGATCGCCTGAACTATCACCGTGATGAGTGTGAGCAAAAGCTGGCCATGACCATGGCGGGCAAAGCGGCCGAAGTCATCAAATATGGCGAAGACCATGTCTCGAACGGCCCGGCGGGTGACATCATGCAGGCCAGCCAACTGGCGCGCGCCATGGTGATGCGCTGGGGTATGTCGGACAAGGTCGGCAATATCGACTATGCCGAAGCCCATGAGGGGTATTCGGGCAACACCGCTGGTTTCTCGGTCTCTGCCCATACCAAAGAGCTGATCGAGGAAGAGGTGAAGCGCCTGATCCAACAGGGCTATGAGCGCGCCCACCAGATCCTGACCGACAAGAGTGAGGAATGGGAGCGCCTGGCGCAGGGCCTGTTGGAATACGAAACCCTGACCGGCGACGAGATCAAGCGGGTCATGAATGGCGATGCGCCGACCGAAGGCGATGACGAGGGCGACAGCCCGGATCAGGGCAGCGCGCCCAGCGTCACGGCCATTCCTAAGACCAAACCCAAAAAGTCTCCGCCCGAAGGTGGGATGGAGCCGGAGCCAACCGCATAAACAAGAGAAACCCGAGGTCCAGACCTCGGGTTTTTTCTTTTCATCCGCCACCTGCTGGTCATTATGCGGGCAAATGGATGAAGAAGGAAAACCCCATGGCGTTCCTGCGTGAAACCGAATACTCTGCCGAGGTCGTCTGGTTGGGGCGCGTCCCGGCCGGTCAGTCGCTGCGCGCTGAGCCCGTTGAGACGTTGGAATTTGGCTTTGTCGGGGTGCAGGGCGAACGGCACGAGGGGCTCAACCGTGCTTCATGCGTGCGTGTCAGCAATGTCTACCCGAAAGGAATCGAGATTCGGAATGTCCGTCAGGTGTCGGTTCTGTCAGCCGAGGAGCTGTCGGAGATTGCCGCCGCGATGGAGCTGGACCATCTTGATCCGACTTACCTGGGAGCTTCAATCGTGTTGAAGGGCATCCCTGATTTTTCCCATATCCCGCCGTCTTCGCGCCTTCGGTCCGAGGCGGATTTGACGATTACCGTCGATTTGGAAAACGCACCTTGTGTCCTACCCGGACGTGAGATCGAGGTGGATCACAGCGGCTACGGTGCCGCCTTCAAACCGGCCGCGCAGGGGCGGCGGGGGATCACGGGATGGGTCGAACGGCCCGGAGCTCTGCATATCGGCGATCGTTTGAAGCTGTTTGTTCCCGATCAGCCGCTCTGGCAGCCATAGCGCTCATTCGTTTCCGATTGGAAACGCTTGAAATTGAGCGACGCCGTTTCGCGGCACGAATATGTCGGAATCTTTAGCCACTGCTTGGGTATGCAACTGTATGGGTTTGACAGCACCGACGCGCCGCGTCGGTTTTGCACGGCATTCAATCAGGGACCCTGCCCAATGAGCTACAAATCTGACATCGAAATCGCGCGCGAAGCGAACAAGAAGCCGATTCAGGAAATCGGCGCAAAGATCGGTATCGAATCTGCCGATCTGCTGCCTTACGGCCACGACAAAGCGAAGGTCAGCCAGGACTTCATCAACTCGGTTCAAGACCGTGAAGATGGCAAGCTGATCCTGGTCACCGCGATCAACCCGACCCCTGCGGGTGAAGGCAAGACGACCACCACCGTGGGTCTAGGCGATGGCCTGAACCGCATCGGCAAAAACGCGATGATCTGTATCCGTGAAGCTTCGCTTGGCCCGAACTTCGGCATGAAGGGCGGCGCTGCTGGTGGCGGTTACGCGCAGGTTGTTCCGATGGAAGAGATGAACCTGCACTTCACAGGTGACTTCCACGCGATCACTTCGGCGCACTCGCTGCTGTCTGCGATGATCGACAACCACATCTACTGGGGCAACGAAGCTGAAATCGACGTCCGTCGCGTCGCATGGCGCCGTGTGGTCGACATGAACGACCGCGCTCTGCGTCAGATCACTGCCTCGCTGGGTGGCGTGTCGAACGGCTTCCCGCGTGAAGCAGGCTTTGACATCACCGTTGCGTCCGAAGTTATGGCGATCCTGTGCCTGGCAAACGACCTGAAAGACCTGGAAAAGCGTCTGGGCGACATCATCGTTGCGTACCGCCGCGACAAGACCCCGGTTTACTGTCGCGACATCAAGGCAGAAGGCGCAATGACCGTTCTGCTGAAGGACGCAATGCAGCCGAACCTAGTGCAGACGCTGGAAAACAACCCGGCCTTCGTCCACGGCGGCCCGTTCGCGAATATCGCACACGGCTGTAACTCGGTCATCGCGACCAAAACCGCTCTGAAAGTTGCTGACTACGTCGTGACCGAAGCGGGCTTTGGCGCCGACCTGGGTGCCGAAAAGTTCATGAACATTAAGTGCCGCAAAGCCGGCATCGCACCGTCGGCCGTTGTTCTGGTTGCCACCGTGCGCGCGATGAAGATGAACGGCGGCGTTGCCAAAGCCGATCTGGGTGCCGAAAACGTCGACGCGGTTCGGTCTGGTTGTGCCAACCTCGGCCGTCACATCGAGAACGTGAAGTCCTTCGGTGTGCCGGTTGTTGTCGCCATCAACCACTTCGTCACCGACACCGACGCCGAAGTTGAAGCGGTAAAGAGCTACTGCGCCGATCACGGTGTAGAAGCGGTTCTGTCGCGTCACTGGGAACTGGGCTCCGAAGGCTCGGCGCCTCTGGCTGAGAAAGTTGTTGAAATCGTTGAAGGTGGCACCGCGAACTTCTCGCCGATCTACCCTGACGACATGCCTCTGTTCGAGAAAGTCGAAACCATCGCCAAGCGCATCTACCGTGCGGACGAGGTTCTGGCAGACAATAAGATCCGCAACCAGCTGAAGGAATGGGAAGCCGCCGGATATGGCAACCTGCCGGTCTGCATGGCAAAAACCCAGTACTCGTTCTCGACCGACCCGACCCTGCGTGGCGCGCCTACTGGCCACTCGGTTCCGGTACGTGAAGTTCGCCTGTCCGCTGGTGCTGGCTTCATCGTGGTTGTCTGCGGTGAGATCATGACCATGCCGGGTCTGCCGCGCAAACCTGCCGCTGAGACAATCCGTCTCAACGAAGAAGGTCAGATTGAGGGCTTGTTCTAAGCCGATTTTTGAACCATCTCGTGGTCCGGGGATTACACCCCGGGCCATGAGGAGATCACGATGCCCACTCTGACACCGCCGCAAGACTGTGAGACGATGCAGGACTTGCGCGTTCAGATCGACAAGCTGGACCGCCAACTGATCGAGATGTTGGTGACGCGCGCGGAATACATTGATCGCGCCTCGCAGTTGAAGCCAGGCGAAGGCCTTCCGGCCCGCATCCCGGACCGTGTCGAAGAGGTGGTGCAACGTGTGCGCGCAAGCTCGGATCAGTTGGGGATGGACCCGGATCTGGCTGAAAAGCTCTGGCGCATTTTGATTGACTGGTCGATTGCCCGCGAAGAGCGCGTGATTGGCCCTGACTGAACACCCGGGCGCTCTGCGCCCGATCCGTTTTTGGAAAGAAGGGATCACAGGATGGTAGCCCAGGTTATCGACGGCAAAGCCTTTGCGGCGAAAGTGCGCGCGCAAGTGGCCGATCAGGTTGCAAAGCTGAAAGAAGAAAACGGCATCACGCCCGGTCTGGCAGTGGTTCTGGTGGGCGAAGACCCTGCAAGCCAGGTTTATGTGCGCTCAAAGGGTAAACAGACCGTTGAGGTCGGCATGAACTCCTACGAGCACAAGCTGGACGCAGAAACCTCGGAAGAGGACCTTTTGGCGCTGATCGACAAGCTGAACAACGATCCTGCGGTTCACGGTATTCTGGTGCAGCTGCCTCTGCCCAAGCACCTGAACGAAGACCTGGTGATCAACTCGATCGATCCGGCCAAGGACGTTGATGGCTTCCACATCTCGAATGTGGGCCTGCTGGGTACCGGTCAGAAGTCGATGGTTCCCTGCACCCCCCTAGGCTGCCTGATGATGCTGCGCGACTATCACGGTTCGCTGTCGGGTATGGATGCGGTTGTGATTGGCCGCTCGAATATCGTGGGCAAGCCGATGGCTCAACTGCTGCTGGGTGACAGCTGCACCGTAACCATCGCGCATTCGCGCACCAAGGACTTGCCGGACGTCGTGCGCCGCGCTGACATCGTTGTCGCAGCTGTAGGCCGCCCTGAGATGGTTCCGGGTGACTGGATCAAAGAAGGCGCGACCGTGATCGACGTGGGCATCAACCGCATCGAGCGCGACGGCAAGAACAAGCTGGTCGGTGATGTCGACTACGCCAGTGCCGCTGAGCGTGCGGGCGAGATCACTCCGGTTCCGGGTGGAGTGGGTCCGATGACCATCGCCTGCCTGCTGGCCAACACTCTGACCGCGTGCTGCCGCGCCAACGGCCTGCCAGAGCCCGAAGGCCTGACAGCCTGATCCACGACTTCGTCGGACCGTTCTGTGCGGTCCGACCCTGACGAGACGCCGGCCGGATCAGCGGCCTGCGCCCAAACCTATGCATGAATTGTGTTTTACAGGATCACAATTCATGATATCCGTTATTTCCCAGTCAGTTGCCGAGTAAACATCGTGACCGTCCAAGATGTCCTGACTGGGTCTTGGGCCGCTGTTCTGTAAGTATGAAGTTAAACCTCGCGCGATTGCGTTCTCATTGTACCCCACAGCGGGTGGTCGCTGGCGTCGTTTTCTTGCCTTTGCTGGCCTACGTATTTCCACCTTTTTTGGCTGCGGATTTGCCTTTTCCCCTGCGTTTGCTGTTCTGGTTCGGCGTTTTGGTTTTGGCTTTGGCCGCCATTTGGGCCGCGCGGAATGTGATTGAACGACATCAGATACTGGAGCAACTGCCCGCGCGCGACCTGGCATATGCGGTTGTGATTCTTGCGATGTTCACTCCGACCCTCTGGCTTTTGGCATGGTTGCTGTTCACTTGGGGTGGTCATATGGCGCCTGAGATGGTGACTGTTGCCAGTTACGGGATATTGTTTGCGACAGGCCTGTTGCTGGTGCGTCGGGCCGAATGGCACGATGGCAAGGTCGAAGCCGAGCCTGAGCCAAAGACTATGCCCCGGCTCGCGCGCCGTTTGCCCGAGAGTTTTCACGGTGAGTTCTACCGTCTGACCGTGCGCGACCACAATGTAGACGTCGTTACATCCGAGGGGACTTTTACGATCCGCTCACGCTTTACCGATGCCATAGAGGAGATGGAGCCTGTTGCGGGCCATTGCTCGCACCGGTCGCATTGGGTGTGCGATGAGGCCGTGGCGGGTGTTGAGCGGTCCGGGGGCAAGGTCTTCCTGCGTCTCGTTAATGGCAATCTTGTTCCGGTCAGCCGTAAGTACCGGCCGATGCTGGAAGAGGACGGCCTGATCTGAGGCGCTGCACGACGCTCGACCTTCTTAGCGAGGCATCGGGATCATCTGCGGTTTAGAACCCGTCAGGATTGCCAGCGCCTTTGGCTCCATCAAATCGGTCAGAACCTGATCCGAGCTGCGCAACCCGCCTGTGTAGGTGCCAAAGGCTGGCAGGATCAGACGATTTGAATCGAACAGAAAAGCCGGGCGTGTAATGCTGCGGCCACGCGCGCGCAGCGTGGCCTTTGGGTGATAGTGACCCGAAATCTCGCCTTTTGCCTCGGACTGCGCGATATGGCGAAAGGTGAGCGCGTCGCAGGTCCACTCGGCCAAATGCGCGCCGCCGAGCTCTACCGGGCCGGGGTCGTGATTGCCCTCGATCCAGATCCAGCGACGCCCGGCTTGCAGGGTTGCAATACGCAGCCTCTCGGGGCCGGGCAGCGACAGGGAGGCATCCAGATCATCAAAGCTGTCCCCCAAGCAGATCACGGTCGCGGCGCCCGTACGCTCCAAATCGTTGGCCAACCTGTCCAACGTGTCCTGACTGTCATAGGGCGGTAGGACCGCGCCACCGCGCCGGGCCATGCGTTCGGACTTGCCAAGATGTAGGTCGGAGACGCACAGCAATTGCCGCTCGGGCCACCACAATGCGCCTGAGGTTAGGGCGCTCAGGTTTTGCCCTGCAAAGGAAAATTCAACCTTGTTCATGGAACGTTCTTCGCGCGTTTTGCGCGCCTGCGCAAGGTGGATCAGAGCGTATCCAGCCCAGCCGCCTGCAGCAATCGCGCGCTTTCTTCTGCCAGCAAGCGTTCTTCGGCGGCCCCTTTGACCGGAACTTTGCCAACTTCAAGGAACAAGGGCGCGGCCAGAGGCGATACTCGGTCCAGCCGAACCAGATCAATGCGGTCGCCAATCCGTTCCACCATAGCCTCGATCCGGCCAAAATCGACGAGGCCGCGCATCGCTTCTTCTCGGGTGATCTGCATCAAAAGGTGGTTAGGGTCGTATTTCAGCAGCGTGTCGTACAGGATATCTGACGAAAACGTGGCTTGCCGCCCGCTTTTGCGTTGCCCGCCGGTGTTGCGCTCGATCAGGCCCGCGATGGTGGCCGAGGCGCGAAAGGTGCGCTTCATGACGGCATTCCCAGCCAGCCATGTGTCCAACCCGCCGCGCAGCGCATCGATCCGAAACAGAGGCGTCGGATCGGTCACTGCATCCAAGCCCCAGATCAGGGTCGCGTAGTCGGTCGCAACAAATCCGAGAGGGGCAAGGCCTGTTTCCTCCATGCGTTTGGTGAGGAGTAGGCCCAAGGTTTGTTGCGCATTGCGTCCGGCGAAGCCGTAGACACAAATATGCTCGCGCCCGTCGCTGGGAAAGCTCTCGACCAGCAGGCGGTTGCGTTGGGGCAGGCGAGAGACATGCCGCTGCAACTTCAACCAGTCGGCCGTGTGTTGCGGCAGCTGAGGCCAGTCGGTCTGCGCGAACATGCGCAGGATACGGTCGCTCAGCTGCGTTGAGGTGGCGAACTTGGTCCCCGCAAAAGTGGCGATTTTGGGCGTCTTGTCGGCACGGCGGCTGACTTCGACCACGAGCTCGCGCAGGCCTTCGTAGCGCACGATCTGACCGCCGATCAGGAAGGTGTCGCCGGGGGTCAAAGTGGCTGCAAAAGCCTCCTCCACCTCGCCCAGTGGCTTACCGCCCCGGTTGCGCTTCAGGCGGACTTTCAGGGTATCGCTGTCCTGAATTGTGCCGAGGTTCATCCGAATCCGGGCCGCAGCGCGGGGGTCCCTTAGCTGCCACAAACCGTCGGCGCGTTGCTGCAACCGTTGCCATCGGTCGTAGGCTCGGAGGGCATAGCCGCCGGTCGCGCAGAAATCGAGGCAGTCGTCAAACTCGGGCCGTGTCAATTGCGCGAACGGCCCGGCCGAGGTCATCTCGGTAAACAGTGCATCTGCATTGAATGGCCCCGCAGAGGCTGCGATCAGGATATGTTGGCACAGCACGTCTCGGGGGCCGGCACCGCGCGGCTCTCCGTCCAGTTCATGGGCTTTTGCGGCCTCAAGGGCGGCCACGCATTCGACCACCTCAAACCTATTGGCAGGGACCAGCAAGGCTTTGGACGGCGCGTTGTAGCGGTGATTTGCCCGACCGATTCGCTGCACCAGCCGCTTGACGTTCTTGGGCGCGCCGATCTGGATGACCAGATCAACGTCACCCCAGTCGATGCCTAAATCGAGAGAGCCGGTGCAGACGATGGCGCGCAGATCACCTCGGACCATGGCGGCCTCGACCCTCTCGCGTTGCTGGCGATCCAGACTGCCGTGATGGATTCCGATGGGCAGGCTGTCCTCGTTTGCAAGCCACAGATTGTGAAAGAAAATTTCGGCCTGCGCGCGGGTGTTGTGGAAGACCAGAGTCGTTTTGTGTCGGCGAATTTGGTCCAGCACCGCCGGGATCGCATAGGCCGCGCCTCCACCCGACCATGGCGGCATCTCTGCAGTTTCCAGCATCGCGATGTCGGGATCGGGGCCGGGATCGGCTTGAATGATGTGACACTGATCGGGGTGACGGGCCAGAAAGCGGGCAATGGCTTGAGGGTCCTCGACCGTGGCCGACAAGCCCACACGGCGCATGTTCGGGCACAGAGTCTGAAGCCGCGCCAGCGCCAGCATCAGTTGATCCCCGCGTTTGCTTTCGGCCAACGCGTGGATTTCATCGACGATCACACGCTGCACCCCATCAAACATGCGCGGAGCGTCCTCATATGAGGTCAGTAGAGCAAGACTCTCGGGTGTGGTGAGTAGGATATGCGGCGGGTCAGCGCGCTGTCGTTTTTTCTGCGTGGCCGAGGTATCGCCGGTGCGGTCCTCAATGCGGATGGGCAACCCGATCTCTTCCACGGGCGTGCGCAGGTTCCGTTTGATGTCCGCTGCAAGGGCCTTGAGGGGCGAGACGTAGATCGTGTGCAGCCCGCTATGCTTACCGTCCGCCAGTTCCGCCAATGAGGGCAGGAACCCCGCCATCGTTTTGCCGCCGCCCGTGGGCGCAATCAGCAAAGTGGCCGGGTCTTGCGCCCGGTCGAACATGTCCTGCTGATGTGGGTGGATGGTCCAGCCCTTGGTGCTGAACCAAGTGCCGATCCGGGCGGGAATCTGCGTCATATGCGCAGACTACCCCTGTCATCCCGAAAATGGCACGGCGTTATTTGACGATTTTCTCGTCCTTGACGAACATGTTGGCCCAGGCGCGGTCGATCAGGTCGGGGCTCATCTGATACGGAATGCCCTCGAACTCACAGATCGAGATCATCTGGTCGATCAGGAAGATCGGCTGGTAGTTCGCATAGATGTTGTCGATGGTCGGGTATTTCACCTTCAACAGATGCACCAACGCGGCCTCATCCAGCGGCATGCCGCGTTTGCGGGCGACCATTGCGAAGATCTTCAGGAAGTTTTCTTGGTTCGGGCCATCAATCTTGATCTTGAAGAAGATCCGGCGCAGGGCCGCTTGGTCGAAGATCTCATTCGGGTGGAAGTTGGTCGAGAAGATCACCAGCGTGTCGAAGGGGACTTCGAACTTTTCACCCGATTGCAGACCGAGAATATCCTTGTTCTCTTCCAGCGGAACAATCCAGCGGTTGACGAGGGCCTGAGGGGGTTCGGCCTGTCGTCCAAGGTCGTCCACGATGAAGATGCCACCGGTCGATTTCAGCTGCAGCGGGGCCTGATAGGTCCGCGCGGTGGGGTTGTAGACCAAGTCCAGCATGCTGAGCGACAGTTCACCACCGGTCACCACGGTTGGGCGTTCGCACTGAACATAGCGCGAATCGAACCTCTTGCGGCGGCGCAGGCTGTTGGGGTCGTCAGGCTCCTGCTCAATCGCGGTATGTACGATCGGGTCATAGACGGTGATCACCTGACCGGCATATTCGATAGCGTAGGGGACATAGACATTGTCACCCAACGCATCCCGAATACCGTTCGAGATCGAGGATTTACCGTTCCCCGGAGGGCCATACATCAGGATCGAACGGCCTGCACTGACCGCGGGGCCGAGGTGATCCAGCAGGCTGTCGGGCAGCACCAGATGGCCCATCGCATTGGTCAGCTGGTCCCGGGTAACCTGAATATTGCGGATCGACTGGCGTTTGACCTGCTCGCGATACACATCCAGTGGTACGGGCATCGCACCGAAATACTCCGACTGGCTGAGCGCGTCCAACGCACGGGCCTTGCCAGCGTCGGTCAGCTGATAGCCCATTTCATTGCCACTATTGGCGTTCAGAGTGCCTGTGGCCTCAAGCAGTTTTTGGTCACGCGCAATGTCGATCAGTTCCTGCGTGACAGAACCGGGCAGGCAGATGGCCTCGGCCACTTCGGTCACGGTGCTGGCGTTCTTGCGAAATATCGTCTTCAGCAAAATGTCCCGCATCATCACCAGCGGGAGCTGCATTTCACCCAGGCCCTTCGGGGCAGGGGGCGCCATAACTGCGGAGGTCTGCATATTCATGAGCGGGACTCGTCTGTTCTGATGTCACACCAAAGGCCCCAAAGCGGGCCAGTTGTGTGAAATCTGGCGCAGCTTTGTGGCGGGACCAAGGCAGGGACAAGGCGCGCAGATGATAGTTTACGATCCGAGAACAGTCCCAAGAATCAGATACATGGCAAGCGAACCGGACAGGGCCAGCCCCATCGGGAACTTTTTGCCCTTGTCCCAGCTTTCCCAATGTGGGGCAATCGTGCGCAGCCTTGTGTGCTTCGCCAAACGGTGGGTCGCTACGGCCCCCAAAGTACAGGCCATCAGAATGGCCATGAGCAGAATCACATCTGCGAACCAGATGAACGGAGCGGCGGCGGCCAGAAACTTGGCATCGCCCGCGCCCATCGCTCCAGCGGCGTTCAGGATGATACCGGCAAGGAGAATGATGAAGACGTGCAGAAATTGCCAGACATAGATCGGCAATGCGATATCGAGCGGCCCGATCTTGCCAGCGATCAGCCCCGTTGACCACGGAGGCAGCACAAACAGTCCAACGACGATATAGACCAGAACCAGCGCCGTGACGGCGTGGTTCTTGATCTTCATTTCACGCATATCCGTGAACGCGACGTAAAAGCAGATCGGCAGCACAAAGGGCAGAAACCAAGCTGCCACATAGGCCGGTATTGCCATGTGTCAGCTTTCCTCAAGTGCGCGAAGCGAGCGGACGGCTTCATCGAAATGCTGGGGATGGGTCGCAATCGCTTCGCGGAGGAGGTTCTTGCCGGTTGCCGTATCCCCTTGTTTCACCGCGGAAATTGCCATCGTGTTCAACAGCCGGGCGCGCTCAACCTGTGTCATGGGCACCACTGGTAGGCTGTAATTCCCCTGCGCCGACCGGGCCAGAACCAGATTGTTCTTGGCTGTAAACAGGCTCTTGTCCTGGCGGACGGCTTCGGTGAACAGGCGTTCGGCCTCGGCATATTGTCCACGGGTCAACTTGGAATAGCCCCAGTTGTTCATCACACCACCCGGGCGCGTGGTCAGGCCCACGGCCGTTTCATAGAAGTGATCGGCGCGTTTCCATTCCTTGCGGGAATCCGCGACGACGGCTTCAAGCCGGTAGCGCTTGAACGACTCATGAGTCGGCGGGACCGAGTTCAAAACGGTGTGGGCTGTGTTCCAATCCCCATTGCGCACCAGCGCATCCGCGTATTCGACCCGGTCGGCCGCATTGGCACCGTTCATGGTCGTCACGCGTTTCCACGCGGCGGCAGCTTCGGTCGAGCGTTTGGCGCGACCCAGCGAAATCGCAAGCCCGCGCTGCAGATCGATCCGGTCGGGGTTCTTGGCGGCTGCGTTATGGAAATAGGTGACCGCCTCGTTGGGGTCGGCTGCGGTCAGAAGAACGTCGTTCAGGTTGGTTTCGTCAATGACGTTCACTTCCTGAAATGTACGTTCGACCTTTTCCTCTTCGGTTTCTTTTGCACAGGCGGACAGGATCAACCCAGTGACCACGAGTGACGGAATCAAGAATTGTTGGCGCATTTTTGCGTCCTTTTACTGCTCTTGCCTCGGTTACTGGATTTTGCGTAGCGAAAATTGCCCGTCGCCTAGCTGCTCCAGCGTATATTCTTGTTCTTGGTCAGTATTATTAACAGGATTTTCCATTTTTGCGATAGCTAAGCGAAGATTGTCGCGGATTGCGTCACTTTCGCCATTGTCCAAGGCAAACGCCCGTCGAAACACCTGTTCCGCTTCGGGGTATTGTCGCGTTTCCATCAGCAGGACACCCAAATTGTTCCAGGCGATGGGCCAGTCCGTGTCATCCTCGACCGCGCGGCGCAGAAGGGTTTCTGCCTGCCCCAAACGACGCAGCCCCAGATTTGCCGTTCCCAATGAGGTCAGAACCTGCGGCGTCATCCCCTGTTCCAGCGCGGCGCGGGTAAAGCTGTCGAGGGCCAGCTCATATTCTCCGGCGGCCATCAGGCGGTTTCCTACGGTGATGTTGTCTTCGGCCTGTCCCGTCGGATCTATGCCCGGCGCATCGAGGTCATCCGACAGGCTCCCTTCCGTGCAAGAGGCCACCATGGCGAAAACCATGATGGCCTGAAAACTTCGGCGAAGCCTACGCAAGGCACAGCCTTTTTCTGGTTGCATCGAAGCTACTTCACTTTCCGAATTCCGCAATCACACCTGCAGACGGTCCGACCAGAATAACCAGCAACGGCGGTACCGTCAGCATCATTGTGACCAGAGTCATCTTGGTAGGCAACTTGTTAGCCGCTTCTTCCGCGCGCATCACGCGTTTGTCACGCATTTCACCGGCATAAACCCGCAGGGCTTCGGCGATGGAAGTACCGAATGTCGCCGACTGGATCATCACGGTCACAAACGCCCTTACATCTTGAACACCGCAGCGGGTTCCGAAATCACGCAGGACCGTGTCTTTGTCTTTACCGGCTTTCATCTCGTATGCCACAACCTCGAATTCCTGAGAAATCTCGGGGTAGGAGCTTTTCATTTCCGACGCCACTCGAACGATAGCCTGATCCAGGGATTGGCCAGCTTCGACACAGACCAACATCAAGTCCAACGTGTCCGGAAAGGCCGCTGTGATGGCCTGTTTCCGCTCCTCAACGCGGCGTGTGATCCAATACTTGGGGATATAGTAGCCAATCGCGCCGGGGATCAGAACGCGGATCAACAATTGAGTTCCGGTGAATTCCTGACCGCCTGAGAACACCGTTACCCACAGCACTCCGAACAAAATGCCTAGTATGCCAAGCGCGAACTGCGCAAAGTGATAGAAACGAACGGCATCTTTCGACTGGTAGCCAGCCTGCCGCATTGTCAATTGAACAGCGGAAAGTTCTTCTTCACTTTTGGGCTCTAGAAAGGTGGCGAATTTCTCGAGCTGTTCATTCCGCCCGCCGTTTCGCAGTTGGTCTTTTTTGGGTTTTTTCTCTTTCCGCGGAGCCGTCGTGCTGCGTTGCAGCTTCTTTAGTGGATCTTCTGGCTGGTTCAGCATCAGCAGAACGGCTACGGCAATCAACACGAAACCAAGTACACCGACCACGATCAGAGGGCCGAACTCACCAAGGTGTTGCGTTAGGACATTGTTGATGGAGGTTAGGAATTCCATTGAACTGACCTCAAACCTTGATGTTGGTAATGATCTTCATGACGATCAGGTTCAGTGTCAGCATGATGCCGACAAAGAAACACAGCGGTATGAACCACGGGTGATCCAGAACTTCGTCATAATAGCCGGGGTCTTTGACCAGAATGAAGACGAGGCACGCTACTGGGAACCCCGACAGGAACTTTCCGGACCATTGCGCCTCGGCGGTGATTGCCTTGACCCTGCGGAATAAGCGGAAACGGGCGCGGATCACCTGTGCCAGGCCGGCCAAAATTTCAGCTAGGTTACCACCTGACTGTTGCTGAATACCGACTGCGACCGCGAGAAAGCGCAAATCCTGCATGTCCAAACGCTCGGCCATGTCTTTGAGCGCCTCGCCCACATCTCGACCATAGGCGCATTCATCGGCGATGATGCCCAGTTCGGTCCCAAGGGGATCCTGAACCTCGTTCGCCGCGATCTGAACCGAAGATACGAAAGGGTTACCGACCCGCAGCGAGCGGACCATCAGCTCAACCGCGTCGGGAAGCTGCTCTTCGATCATGCTCATGCGTTTATTGGCTTTTCTGCTGACCCACATGAAAACAGCGCCGACGCCGATGGCAATAGAAATAGCTGTGCGCAAGACCGTATCTGTTGCCGTACCAATACTCAGAGCTACAAAAGCCGCAGCCGAAACAAGACCCATGATCATGATCAGTTGTCTTGGCGTAAACGCGATGGCAGCCTTTTGGGCCTTGTCAGCAAGTAGCGAATACAGAGGGATGCTCTGCGTTTTCATATGCTGCTGCATTTCCTTGCGCAGCTGTTCCAGAACTTGCTCGCGGCCCGCGCCCTTGTCGAGCATGTCCAGACGACGGTTGACCCGGCTGTTCAGGCTGATGGATTTGCCGAACGCCACAAGATAGATGCCTTCTACCAGGGCAAGGACACCCACGAAGATGGCGACATAGATGAGAGCCTCCATAGGCAATTGCATGTCGTAATCTCCTACATTGTGGTTGGGTCGTAGATGGACGAGGGCAGGTCAAAGCCCCACAGGCGGAAGCGCTCGGAATAGTGGCTGCGCACGCCAGTGGCGGTGAAATGACCAATGATTTTGTTATCGGGTGTCAAGCCAACGCGTTGGAAACGAAAGATTTCTTGCATCGAAATCACATCGCCTTCCATCCCGGTAATTTCGGTGATCGAGGTCATGCGACGCGAGCCATCCTGCAAACGACTGGCCTGCACGATCAGGTTCACAGCGCTTGAGATCTGGCTGCGAACCGCCTTGATCGGCATTTCGATCCCCGCCATCGCGATCATGTTCTCGAGACGCGAGATACCATCCCTTGCCGAGTTTGCGTGGATTGTGGTCATCGAGCCGTCGTGGCCGGTGTTCATGGCCTGCAGCATGTCGATCACCTCGGCGCCACGAGTCTCACCCACGATGATGCGGTCGGGACGCATCCGCAGGGCGTTTTTCAGACAGTCGCGGGGGCTGACCTCACCTTTTCCCTCAACGTTTGGCGGACGGCTTTCCATACGGCCAACGTGAGTCTGCTGCAGTTGAAGTTCCGCCGTATCCTCGATGGTCAAGATACGTTCAGCGTCGTCAATAAAGCTCGAAAGCGCGTTCAGAGTGGTGGTTTTACCGGAACCCGTACCGCCCGAGACGATGATATTCAGGCGTGTCGAAACGGCGGCTTGAAGATAGGCGGCCATTTCTTCGGTGAACGCACCGAAATTGACCAGATCATCGATACCTAGCTTGTCTTTTTTGAACTTACGAATCGAGACCAGCGAGCCATCAACAGCGATCGGAGGGACCATCGCGTTGAAACGCGAGCCATCGGCCAGACGGGCGTCAACATAAGGGTTGGATTCATCAACACGACGACCCACAGCGGACACGATTTTGTCGATGATCCGCATCAGGTGTTTTTCGTCTTTGAATGTAATGTCGCTGAGTTCCAGTTTACCCGCACGTTCGACAAAAATCTGTTGCGGGCCGTTCACTAGAATATCGTTGACCGTTTCGTCGCGCAGCAAGGTTTCAAGCGGGCCGAGGCCTGTGACCTCGTCATAAAGCTCTTTGTTCAGCTGAGTGCGATCGTCTCGGTTCAAAACGATGCTTTTGGCTTCCAGAACCTCGCTGGCGATAGCGCTGATCTCGGTGCGAAGCTCGGCCTCACCCGCGTTTTCAAGGGCGGCGAGGTTCAGGTTTTCAAGTAGCTCCCGGTGCAGTTCAATCTTGATCTCACTCAGGCGCTCTTTCCGTTTGCGGTCGCGGTCGGCGCTCGTAACCTCGCCAGCTTTCTTCTGAACGGGCTTGCGTGCAACAGCTGTTGCCGTTGGCGCTGCAGGGGCCGCTTCGGGCGCTTTGGCCGGAGTCTCGACCGGCTGCGCATCAGACGCTTTCTTATATCTGGAAAACATGGCGGCTCTTCCCTTGGGGTTGTGTTATGCGGCCTCGGCGTCGTTGCTGCCGAGGCTGTGGAGCGATTTTGCTAGCTTTGCAATTTCGCGGCGCAGCGGGTTTTTAGCGGCTGAACTGGCCAATGGCAGGCCATGATCGCCGCTTTGCATCACCGGCTTGCCCCCATCGGGCAATTGCAGGTCGATTGAAATTCCGAGGCTTTCGCCCATACGTTTGATGCGCCCCTTGCCGTTTAGATCGGTGAACTTGGGGGCCCGATTTAGGGCGAAGCGCAATTTGTTGAACGGCAGCTCTTCGGCCTGCAAGGCGCGTTTCAGACGCAATGCGTTCTGAGCCGAGCGCATGTCCAACTCGATCATGGCGAAATAGACATGTGCAGCTTGAAGAACGGTTTCTGACCACAAAACCAATGTCTTGGGCATGTCCACGATCACATAGTCGAAATGTTTGCGCGCCGTATCTATCACGCGCTGGATGTCTTCGGGCGTGATCAGATCCAACGGCACCATATCGGATGGAGCAGTCAAAACCTGCATTTTTTCTTCATAGCTTTGAAGGGCTTGCGAGAAGACCTCATCATCCATTGACGCTGTATCGGACAGCATCTCGAAAACGGTTTCACGGCGTGGCAGGTCCAGATAGGTCGAGACCGTGCCGTATTGCAGATCCAGGTCGATCAGACATACAGAAGGCGCGTCCTTGTCCGAGATCGTGGCAAGTTCCCAAGCCAGATTCACAGCCAGTGTCGTGGAACCAACGCCGCCCGCCAAACCTTGTACAACGAACAGAGCGCCTTCTTTTGATTCGCCACTGGTCAGAGAGGCAGCGGCTGCTTGTGCTGCAACGACAGGATCGGGCTTGTTCATACGCTCGATCGCTTCGCTCAGTTCGCCTTCGGGAAGCGGGTAGGGGACGAACTCATCCGCGCCTTTGCGCAGAAGCTGGTGTAGCGAGGCGGGGGTCACGTCCTCGGCAATAAGCACCACTTTGATCTTCTTGTCTTTTGCCTGGGTGATGATTTCGCCCATCAGCGAGAGGTTGTCTTCATCTTCACCATCAATGGCCAGGGCAACGAATTCCAGTGTTTCCGCTTCGGGTTGGCTGAAAAACGCGAGAGCTTCGGCAAAGCCAAGATCGCCCCAACGTTCACCCAGAATGGTTTCCATGTCTTCGATCAATAGATCAAAGTTCTGGACATCCCGGCTGATAGTGCAGGCCAGAATTCCCGAGTCGTTGTCTTGCGGCGTCGCGCTACTCATATACACAATCCTCGTAGAGAGGGCTTGGCATTTCATGCGAACGTGTACGCTCGGGTAGATTTGCTGTCGCCCCAATGCGGTCAATTTTGCCCGCAGGTCACCCTATTGTTCACAATGTTGCTTGGAAGTTGGGCGAGAATTTGGCGCAAAAGAACCAATTGTAGGGAAACGGGCGACGATGTCGCCCGTTCAGATGGGATTATCCACCACTGTCGCCGCCTGTGGCTTCGACCTCTTGGATAGCTGATATCGAAGTCGCGCTTTCGACGTATTCGCGGTAGATGATATCGGCGTACTTGCCATCCAGCGTCTGCGGTACGCGATCCACAAAGCCCGAAACCTCGGTCACCGTCCGGCGATTCCGGCGGTCGCGATTCGTTGTTGCAACCAGCGGACGCGTTTTGCCGAAAGAAACCACCGCCTCTAGTCGAGACCGCGAGATTCCCTGTTGGGCAAAGAAGGACACAACAGCCTGTGCCCGACGCAAGCCAAGGCTCTTGTTGTAGCTGGCGGAGCCAACTGCGTCCGTGTGGCCATAAACACGAAAACGTGCTTCGGGGAATTGTTTGATCCAATCCGCCTGCTGCAACAGAATTCGCTGGGCCGATGCATCCAGTTGTGAGCTGTTGAAGGCAAAGTTCACCTGGCTAGGCACTTCAGAGGCGAACCGACGGCTCAGAATCTGAGCGTATGTCAGTTCGCCGTTCATGACCTGTGAGTTATTCAGCGTCGCATTGCCAAAGGTACCCGCATCAATTTCATACCCGGCTTCGCGTGTACATGCGGTAACTGCGACCGAAAGACCTAAGGTGAGTATCAACGTTTTCATTGGTCCTAACCTCCTCATCAATCCAGAATATAGCCATAGGAACTGCCAAAATCTTGCTTGGCCACTTCCGATGCGCCACCTGCGCCTGCGCGCTCGGTCCGAGCGACGCGACCGTTGATAAACAGGTCAAACTCGCTGGGGGGTTTTACTCGATCTGTCGGCAAAGCAAGTGTTTCCCCACGGGTCGGCGTGACCAGATGCGCGGTGATGATGATAACCAACTCACTCTGTTCACGCTGGTATTGTGCGCTCCGGAACAAGGTGCCCAGAACAGGAACGTCGCCCAACCATGGCACCTGATTGCTCAGATCTGCGAAGTCATCCTGAATGAGGCCCGCGATCGCAAAGCTTTCACCGTCGCGTAGTTCAATGGTTGTTGAGGTCTGGCGGGTAATGAAGCTTGGAACCGAGTCGCCGTTGATCGTAAAGTCCGAAGACTCATCAATGCTCGATACCGCTGTGCCAAGTTCCAGGTTGATAAGATCACCGTCGACCACGCGCGGAATGAAATCGATTTCAACACCGAACGCACGGTATTCGATGGCGACAACACCGTCATCCTGAGGAACTGGAATTGGGACTTCACCACCTGCGAGGAAGGTCGCCTGCTGACCCGAAAGGGCGGACAGGTTCGGTTCTGCCAAAGTACGTGCCAATCCCTTGGTTTCAAGGGCTTCAATCAGCAGTCGCACTTGTGTTGATCCGGCGCCAAAACCGAACAGAATTGCACCAGTATTGGATTGCGAAATCGGAATGTTGTTTGCCAGAGCATTACTCAACGCACCCTGAGTGTTGAGGGTGTTGAAACCCGCTGTAACGTCACCGCCGCCAAAGCCAAGCGATGTCGACAGGTTTTTCGCAACCGAGCGGTTCATTTCCGCAAAGCGCACCTTCAGCATGACTTGCTGAACGCCGCCAACCGACATCAGGTTTGACACCCGATCCGGGGCATAGCGTTCCGCCAGTTCCAGAGCACGCGCAAGTTTGGCTGAGCCCGAGACTGTCCCGGACAAAACGATTCCATCATTGGCTGTGCGCACTTCGATTTGCTCACTAGGCAGAATCTGCCGCAGGCGTTCTTTGAACTCTGTAATGTCTGGGGCTACGCGCACCCTAACATTGGCCAGAAGCATGCCCGCGCCATCGAACAGAGTAAGCGTCGTCAGACCAGGCGCCTTACCCAAAACATAAATCGTGCGATCTGAAAGCGACGAGATGTCAGCAATGCCGGCATTCGCGATACTCAGTTCGGCAAACGGCTCTTCACTTTCAACAACGATCGCGCGGTTTACAGGTACTTCCAGCGTTTCCACTGTGCCCTTCTTCACCACGCGAAGAGTTTCGGCCCAAGCGGCATCGCCGACTGGGCTTACAACGAGCGACAACCCCAGCAGGGTTGCGCTGATCCAGGAACGTATTTTCATGTGACCTGCCTCTCCGATCACGCCTCGTTTTTATGGGTCTTATGCCCTATAGGCGAAACTCTGCGCGAAAACGGAATTTATTGCAATAATCAAGGGTTTCCGGAAGTTTCCTTATGTGGGCAATTGGCAACATAAGAATGAAACGAGCCGCGCTTAATGCGCGGCTCAGCAGGTGTAAGGTCCTGAATAGGCGTCAGTTTGTGCAGGCGATTACGTCATCTGCTATGTCACTGCCGCCGCGACGGATTCGAGTTTTACACACCGGTTGTTCTACGCGTTCTGGGACCGGGGCAGCTTCTTCCTCGACAACCCCGAGCAAAGCGCGTTGGTCGATCTCAATAACTTCGGATGACACGGTTTCGTCTTCGATTCCGACAAGGGCAAGCGTAAGGCGACCTGTGTTCTGCGCCTGAGTGAGCACTGCAACCTGTTCACGTGTGACCGCAACGGTGATCGTACGCGCGATTGTCGTTCCGGTTACATCTGTGCCTGCGATTTGGTCAATGGCGATCAGTTCAACTCGGGGCTGAATCAAGCGAGTGATCTCGCCGTTCGCTTCGGCGGTAGTCCCGCGACGCGAACCGGTCCAGTAGACGTCGACAAAGTCCCCAGGGCGCAAGAAGCCGGAAACGCCCGAAGCCACGTCAACCCGAATCGCGAAAGCGCGCATGCCTTTGTCCAATTGAGACGTTAGACCTGCCCCTTCGCCGGGTTGGGTGACTTTAACTTCCATTAGTGCTTCGTCTTTTTCCATCGTGCGAAGAACAAAACGGTCTTTACCAGCAGCCTCAGGGAACAGAACAGCCAGATCGGTGAAGCTGCCTTCTGGGATCGCGTTTTCTGGCCAATCAACGACGCGCACGTCGTCTTCTACCAGACGCTCTCCGTATTTCAGGGTTCGGTTTGATACAACGACACTTACGGTTGGAATCACTTCGATAGCCGCGTTTTCTGCTGCAGCTGCCTCTAACGCTGCTGCCGCAGCTTGTCGCTCACGGGCGAGTTCGTCCTGATAGGCAGCGATATAGTTCCGCGCCATGTAGACAGCGCCGCCAGCCAGAGCTAGCCCAACAATAAGGACAAGTCCGAATACCGCTCGCATACATCCACCTCATATTTCTGTCTGGCTTTGCTTCCAAAAACCAGAGGATCAAATTTGTTCATTGTATGGGTAAGGGCTAATTGTGTCGAAATGTGGGACAAATCAGACTTTTCGTGCAGATTTTTGAGGTCGGGACACGCCTGTATCTGTTTGCAAACAACCATCCCAACAAGCCATACAAAACAAACAAAATCGCCATCCTTTGATGGCGATTGTCTGGCTTAGACGTCTTGCCGTGTTTGGTGCGGTCAGTTGCCGCCTGCGGTACCAGCAGTGGTAAAACCGCCACTGCCACCTGCCGATGTGCCGGTGCTGACGACAGAACTGCTAAGGGCCGTGTTCGTGTTCCCGCTCAGGCCGACGGTTGCGGTTGAAATTGCAAAATAAAGAAGCGTTGCCAGGCCTATGATCAACGCGGTCAAAACGACCCAGTCGACGGTGACCGCACCTTCTTCTGAGGTCTTAAATGTTCCAAGTATCTTTTTCATCATACACCTATTAAGGCCGTCGAGTCATGGCTTTGCCTTGCGAGAGAACATTCACAGGTGTCCCGATCGGCAACTTTCACTATTGTAGCTGCGCCGCAATGGCGTGAGTTGGGCGGAAAAGTGATTTTTATGCCGCATTTTCTGCTTGTTTTACATTAGCGTCGAAATAGGGAGGGCGCGTTTGTCGTGCGTAAGACACCTGAAGCGTTCTTTAATGGTTTCCAATGAAATGGAGTGTTGGAAAAAGAAAACGTCGCGACGAAGGACGTCGCGACGCTCGATTTCGAAGACTAAAACGTCTTGAATTAGTTGCTTGTGCCTGCTGCGGTGATACCACCTGCGGTACCGCTGTTTGTACCGGTGCTGATGGTTGCGCCCGACAGAGCGGTGTTGACGTCTGTTGCCAGGCCAACTGCGCCACCCGAAATCTGGGTGTAAGCAACGGTGCCCAGGCCGATGACTGCTGCGGTCAGAACAACCCAGTCAACTGTTACTGCGCCGTCTTCGTCTTTGCGGAAGTTCTTGATGAACTTGATCATGTTACGTCCCTCCTAAAGGATCAAAAAAAGTGGTCTAAACCTCGGCGTCTTTCAGAGCTTTCTCTCTCAGTCCGCTCCCGATCGTCTCGGTATGCATCTATGTTTGCCTGTTGTGCGTGGCAGGAATTGGGCCAAACAGGGAAAATTTTGCTCGAGGCTTAACTTTTTGGTCATCAAATTGGTAAGTTATTGAAAATAAAAATTTAAAAATGATCTTGGTTTTTTGAGACACCCTCAGAGCGATGCAAATTTGCGGCAAATGAGGCGAAACTGCCCCAATTTGCTTGGTTTTTCTGGCCTTACGCGAAGATTCGGGGTTCAAATCAATCAAAACGAAAACATGAGGCAGGCAAATGAATCTCCGGGACGCAGTTACATGCGCCGGCGTATTGGCGTTTCTGGTATGCACGCCAGACACTGTACGCGCCGATGAGGTCGAACCGCGTGGTGTCTATAAAAGGATCAAGGCGCCCCAGCCGGGTCAGCGGCCAAAGATCAACATCCAGATTTCGGCCGAAGAACATGCATCCAGACCCTCGGCCCCGAGCACGGGATCAGAGCTTGTGGTCCCCGATATCATCAAACGTGCCAAAGTGCCGCCGTCGACCACGCCCAAAGTTGCGTCCAAGGCGCCGCCGAAAGGCGCGTATAAAGCGTTTTGGGAGAAAATCTCGCCCGAACTGGCACAAGCCGGACCAGGTAGGCTAGATTCGGCGATCAACGCCCTGGCCGCTACAAGCGTCTCGACACCCCGTTTGCAGACCCTGCAGGGTATCGTGAACAACCAAGGGCGCGATATCCTACGCTCGACCATTGGCACCAATGTTTCACCTGCGCTCGTGCTGGCGGTCATCTCGGTGGAATCAGCTGGACGGGCCGACGCGGTCAGCTCAGCCGGGGCACAAGGATTGATGCAGCTGATGCCAGCTACCGCCGAGCGGTTTGGCGTGCAGGACAGCTTCCAGCCCTCTCAGAATATCTCGGGTGGGGTCAAATACCTGGATTGGCTGATGGGTGAGTTCGACAATGACCCGATATTGGCGCTTGCCGGGTATAATGCCGGTGAGGGGGCCGTTCGCAAACACAGCGGTGTGCCGCCCTATGCAGAGACGCGGGACTACGTGCCCAAGGTGCTCGCGGCTTTTCAGGTCGCGCGTGCTCTCTGCGCAACGCCGCCGGTCTATGCCTCGGATGGGTGCGTATTCCAGACGCTGAACTAGGGCCTGCTTGTCGCAGCAGGCCCTGATCTTTGTTTAGTTGACGATGTTCGCCTCAGTTGCGGCGCGGATCTCGTCTTCGGTGACGCCTTCTGCGATCTCGACGATCTTCAGACCGCCTTCGACCACATCCAGAACCCCGAGGTTGGTGATGATGCGATTCACAACCTTTTTCCCTGTCAGCGGGAGGGTGCACTTTTTCAGCAGCTTGGATTTGCCGTGTTTGTTGGTGTGATCCATCACTACGATCACGCGGCCGACACCCGCCACAAGATCCATCGCTCCGCCCATGCCTTTGACCAGAACACCGGGAATCATCCAGTTGGCAAGGTCACCTTCTTCATCTACTTCCATCGCGCCCAGAACCGCCGCAGCAATCTTGCCGCCCCGGATCATCGCGAAAGAGGTGGCGCTGTCGAAATAGGCGGTACGTGAAAGCTCGGTGATGGTCTGCTTGCCCGCGTTGATCAGGTCAGGGTCTTCTTCGCCTTCGAACGGGAAAGGGCCCATGCCCAGCATGCCGTTCTCGGATTGCAGGGTGATGTCCTTGTCGCCCACATAGTTTGCCACCAGCGTCGGAATACCGATGCCGAGGTTCACATACATGCCGTCTTCAAGCTCTTGCGCCGCACGGGCGGCCATCTGGTTTCGATCCCAAGGCATTATGCTTCCTCCTTCTTACGGGTGGTGCGCTGTTCAATGCGCTTTTCGTGATCGCCTTGAATGATCCGATGCACATAGATGCCCGGCAGGTGGATCGCATCCGGGTCCATTGAGCCGCGGGGGACAATCTCTTCGACTTCGGCGATGCAGATCTTGCCGCAGGTCGCGGCAGGCACGTTGAAGTTCCGGGCGGTCTTGCGGAAGATCAGGTTGCCGGTGTCATCGGCCTTCCAGGCTTTGACAATGGCCAGATCGGCAAAGATGCCTTCTTCCAGAATGTAGGTCTCGCCGTTGAAGTCTTTGTGTTCCTTGCCCTCGGCGATCACAGTGCCCACGCCGGTTTTGGTATAGAAGCCGGGGATGCCTGCGCCACCTGCGCGCATCCGCTCGGCCAGAGTGCCCTGTGGATTGAATTCCAGCTCAAGCTCTCCGGCCAGGTACTGACGCATGAATTCCGCGTTTTCGCCGACGTATGAGCTGATCATTTTCTTGACCTGCTTGGTTTGCAGCAGGATGCCGATACCGAACTCGTCGACGCCTGCATTGTTTGACGCAAAGGTCAGGTTCTGAGCACCCGATTCCTTGATCGCCTCAAGCAGCAGTTCTGGGATGCCGCACAGGCCGAAACCGCCCGCCGCGATCATCATGCCATCCGAAAGCACTCCGTCGAGCGCGTCAGAGGCATTGGCATAGATTTTCTTCATGGAAAACTCCCCCAATGACATGGTGATGGGCAGGTTGTGCCGCCGCGTCAGGGGGAAGTCAACGAATCCAAGGGGCTGGTGGTATTTCTACCTATCCAACCCTAGCTTGCCGTTTTCTTCGTTGTTTTCTTGGCAGCAGCCTTCTTCTTTGGGGCTGCCTTTTTCTTCGTGCCTTTCTTGGCGGCGCGTTCATTGACCAGTTCGATGGCCATTTCCTGCGTCACATCTTCGGGCTTAATGTCCTTGGGAATGGTGGCGTTGACCTTTTCCCACTTCACATAAGGCCCATAGCGCCCATCAAGAACCTGCATGGCACCACCATCAGGGTGTTCGCCCAGCTCTTTAAGGGGGGCTGCCGCCGCGCGCCGACCACGTCCCGGATTGGCGCGTTTTTCTGCCAGCATCTCGACCGCGCGGTTCATGCCGATCTCGAACACGTCATTGGGGTCTTTGACATTGACGTAGACTGGTTTCGCCTCTTCCGGCAGTTGGTGCATGATATACGGCCCGAACCGACCGAAGTTCGAGCTGATAATACCGCCTTCGGGGTGTTCACCGATTTGGCGGGGCAGGGACAGCAGGGTCAGGGCCTTCTCCAGGTCCATGTCATCCTTGCTCCACCCACGGGGCAGAGAGGCGCGCGGGGGTTTCTTGTTCTCGGGCGTCGGCTCTCCGCGCTGGACATAGGGACCGAACCGGCCGGATTTCAGCCAGATCTCATCGCCTGCATCCTCACCGAGAAGACGCTCATCCCCTTCGGCCCCTTCGCCCGCGATGGGGCGAGTATAGGTGCATTCGGGATAGTTGCCGCAGCCAACGAACCCGCCGGTACGAGAGGTTTTGAGATGCAGTTGCCCCGTCCCACATTTCGGGCAAATGCGCGGGTCCGACCCGTCCTCACGAGGCGGATACAGTTGCGGGGCCAGCGCTTCGTCCAGCTTGTCCAGCACTTCCGAGATGCGCAGTTCAGACGTTTCGCCAATCGCGGCCGAGAAATCGCGCCAGAACTTGCCCAGCAAATCCTTGTAGTCGCGATCGCCGGCGCTGACGTCGTCCAGTTCTTCTTCCAGATTCGCTGTGAACTCATAGCCCACGTATTGGCGGAAGAAGTTCAGCAGAAAGATCGTAACGATCCGGCCCTTTTCTTCGGGGATCAGGCGGTTCTTGTCTTTGCGCACATATTCGCGGTCCTGAATCGTGGTCACGATCGAGGCATAAGTGGAAGGACGGCCGATCCCCAGTTCCTCCATCCGCTTGACCAATGTGGCCTCGGTGTAGCGCGGAGGCGGTTGAGTGTGGTGTTGCAGCGCCAGAACGGCTTCGTTTTCCGACAGAATCGCTTCTTTCGCGGTTTTTGCACCTTCTGTGACCTGAGCCTCACCGGTCGCCTTTTCGAATTGGCCAATCAGAGAGTCCTTGGCAAACCGCGCCGGATCGCCCTGCATGATCTGAGGCAGGCGCTTTTCATCGTCATCTGCCACATCGTCACGGCCCTCTTCGTAGACGCGCATAAAGCCGTCAAACAACACCACCTGACCGGTCGCGCGCAGGCCGACCTGAGCGTCGTCGCTGCCGATTTCAACGGTTGTGCGTTCCAGGCGTGCAGCAGCCATCTGGCAAGCAATCGTGCGCTTCCAGATCAGATCGTAGAGCTTGCGCTGATCTTCATCGGTCACTTTCAGTTCTTTTGCATCGCGCGTCATGTCCGTCGGGCGGATACATTCGTGCGCTTCCTGCGCGTTCTTGGCCTTGTTCTTGTAGATGCGCGGGCTGTCCGGCACATATTCTGCGCCAAAACGGTCCGAAATGGCGTCGCGGGTGGCGGCCACCGCTTCGGGGGCCATGTCAATGCCGTCGGTTCGCATATAAGTGATGTAGCCCGCCTCATAGAGGCGTTGCGCCACCTGCATCGCGTGCCGCGCACCCATACCGAACTTGCGGCTGGCCTCCTGTTGCAGGGTCGAGGTCATGAAGGGCGCGCTGGGGTTGCGTGCCGCAGGTTTCGCCTCGACCGAGGTCACGCTTAGCGCGCGGCTGGTGATGGCCTGAACAGCCAGCTCTGCCTGCGTCGCGTCTTTCAGATCGTGCTTGTCCAGCTTTTTGCCGGCATAGGTGACCAGGCGCGCCTCGTAGGTCTGACCGCGTGGTGTTTCGAACAGGGCCTTGACCGACCAGTATTCAACCGGCTTAAAGGCCTCGATCTCCATCTCGCGTTCGACGATCAGCCGCAGGCAGACAGATTGGACGCGGCCTGCCGATTTCGCGCCGGGCAATTTACGCCACAGAACCGGCGACAGGTTGAAGCCCACCAGATAGTCCAGCGCGCGGCGGGCCAGATAGGCCTCGACCAGCGGCATGTCGACCTCGCGCGGGTTCTGCATCGCCTGGGTGACGGCCTCTTTGGTGATCGCGTTGAAGGTCACGCGGCTAACTGGGGTATCTTTCTTGATCGAGCGCCGCTTGGTCAGCGCTTCCTGCAAGTGCCAACTTATCGCTTCACCCTCGCGATCGGGGTCGGTTGCGAGGATCAGGGCGTTGTCTTCTTTCAGCGCATCGGCAATCGCCTTGACGTGCTTTTTGCTGTCGTTGCCGACCTCCCACTTCATCTCGAATTCATGGTCGGTATCGACTGATCCGTCCTTGGGCGGCAGGTCCCGCACATGGCCATAGGAGGCCAGAACCGTGTAGTCTGGGCCGAGATACTTATTGATTGTTTTTGCTTTGGCCGGAGATTCTACAACAACTACGGGCATTTAAGGGGAAACCTCGCTCGACGAATAGGGCGCCTGTTATGGTCGTGCAAAATGTGTGGGGCAAGGCCGGAATGTCAATGCGTTCCTTTTGCAGCGTGAAAAATCCCTAGATTTCAGCGCCCTATATGCCTTTGGGGCAGGCGAAGCCTAATAGGGGTGCCGCGTTGCGATACGTCCATTTCAGCTTGCTAGCGACAAAAGCCCACCGGGTTGACGCTGGATTCGGCCCTCAAGTTCCAGATCTACCAAAGCGGGTCCAAGATCACCGGCCGAAGCCGCAATATCGCGCAGCAGTTGGTCTTCAGCGATGGGGGAAGGGCCGAGTCGTTGCAGGATTTGATCGTGTAGCGCAGCAGCGGGTGTCGGTGTGGGCGGAGCAGGGGGCTCATCGCGCGTTTGGGCGCGGTTTTCTCCCTTGGGCAGGGCTTCGATCACATCTTCCGCAGACCGGATCAAGGTCGCGCCGTCCCGAATCAACAAATTGCAGCCAGAGGCCCGTGCATCGAACGGATGGCCGGGAACGGCGAGGACCTCGCGCCCTTGGTCCAGCGCGTCCCTTGCAGTGATCAGGCTGCCTGACTTAGCCGCGGCCTCAACCACCACGACCGCTTGCGCCAATCCTGAAATGATCCGGTTGCGGCGCGGAAAGTTGCGGGCTTGTGGCGTCATTCCCATAGGTTGCTCTGACAGGCGCAGACCGGCCTCGCCGATCTTAAGCGCCAGATCCGTGTTTTCGGCAGGGTAGATGACATCGACCCCTCCGGCCATCACGGCGATAGTGCCGGTGTCAAGCGAGGCCAGGTGGGACGAAGTGTCGATCCCTCGGGCAAGACCAGAGACAATAACATGACCGAGATCCCCGAGTTCTTTCGCCAGACCACGGGCCATGCGCGCGCCAAGTGAGGAACAATTACGCGCGCCCACCATCGCGATTGCGGGTTTTTGCAGCATGGAAAGATCGCCAACCGCCCATAGAAGCGGCGGCGCGTCAGATACATCCTGCAAAGCTTTTGGAAAATCTGTGGACCCAAGGCACACAAGCCGCGCTTTGGCGGCTTGTGCGGCCTTGAGTTCCGCCTCAATCACGCCGGGGGGGCAGATTTCATACCCTTTTATTCCGGCAGCGCGTGCCATTTCATGCAGCGCGGCCAGCGCGTTCTGCGCTGAGCCATGTTCGCTTAGCAGCCGACGAAACGTCGCCGGACCAACCTTGCGTGAGCGCAATAGGCGGAGCCACGAAAACCGATCCTCTTCCGTGGTGGGTGGGAGTGGGGGGTGATTGGAAGAATGCTGCTCCTCGGTCATCCGATGCTCCGCCTGATTGCAGAACTGGTTTACGGGTGTCGGGGTTAACAGCCTGTAAATCGTCGAAAATTAGATGCAATTTTCTTAGTGAGTTCCTTGGGGAACGCCGCTAACTATATGAACTATATAAACAAAAGCCTCACTAAGATGCGTGGGTTGAATTTCCAATTGACCTCGGCCCCTCTGGCAAAAAGGCGCAGCGTTAACCCTGTGCCTTTCCAACTTCAGGTGATTCCGACTCAGGCAGCAGAGCCTCCGACGGTCAGTCCGTCCATCAGAACTGTCGGTTGGCCAACACCCACGGGCACCCATTGACCATCCTTGCCGCAGGTTCCCATTCCCGGATCCAGCGCCATGTCGTTGCCCAGTCCTCGGATGCGGTTTAGCGCAGAGGGTCCATCCCCGATCAGCGTCGCGCCTTTGACCGGAGCGCCGATCTTGCCGTTTTCGACCCGGTAGGCCTCGGTACAGGAAAAGACGAATTTACCGTTGGTGATGTCGACCTGACCGCCACCGAAACCCACGGCCCAGATACCGTCCTTGATATCAGCAACCAGAGCGGCTGGGTCGGAATCGCCGCCCAGCATCACCGTATTGGTCATGCGCGGCATCGGTTTGTGCGCGTAGCTTTGCCGTCGTCCATTGCCGGTAGGGGCGACGCCCATCAGGCGTGCGTTCTGGCGGTCTTGCATGTACCCAGTCAGGATACCGTCCTCGATCAATACGGTCCGAGAGCTTGGCGTTCCCTCGTCATCCACAGTGATCGAGCCGCGCCGGTCAGCAATCGTGCCATCGTCCACTACGGTCACGCCCTTGGAGGCAATTTGCTGTCCCATCAGACCTGCAAAGGCCGAGCTGCCCTTGCGATTGAAATCCCCTTCCAGCCCGTGCCCAATGGCCTCGTGCAGCAGGATGCCCGGCCAGCCGGGGCCTAAGGCGACCTCCATCACTCCGGCAGGGGCAGGGACAGCTTCGAGGTTGACCAGTGCGATCCGTAAGGCCTCACGCGCCTTGTTCTGCCAGTCGGCGGGATCAATCAGCCCGCTCAGACCCACACGGCCACCACCGCCCGCCGAGCCGCTTTCACGGCGGCCATTCTGATCGACGATGACTGAGACATTGACCCGAGTCATCGGGCGCACGTCGCGCACCAGCACACCGTCGGGGCGCAGGATCTCGACCTCTTGCACCGCGGCGGCGATGGTCGCGCTGACTTGCACGACGCGGGGGTCCAGATCACGCGTGAAGGCGTCGATCTCGCGTAGGGTCTCGACTTTGACCGGAAAGCTGGCGGTTTCGATGGGATCTTCATCGGTATAGAGGCGTTTGTTTGTTGCCATAGGGGCCTCGGCCAAGGTGCCCCCTCCGTCGCCAACGGCCAGCCGAGCGGTCTCGGACGCGCGTTTCAACGCGGGAATCGAAACGTCTGTCGAATGTGCATAGCCCGCTACTTCGCCCTGAACGGCCCGCAGCCCGAATCCCTCGGACGCATCGTAGGATGCGGTCTTCAACCGACCATCGTCAAAGACCAGAGACTCGGATTTCCGCCGTTCGACAAACAATTCTCCGTCCTCGGCCCCGGCGGTCGCCGATTGCAAAATGGAGAGTGCTTCATCATGCGGAAGAGCGCTTTCAAAAGGGCGAAACGGGGCCTGAGTCATGGGTTGTGACCTTTCCGGTTTGATCCAGATCAAAAATAGCGTCTGTTTGACGCAAGCATTTTGCTTTATCTACCCGCAGGAATATGGTTTTTAACGCGGCCAAAGACAACGGGTGTGGTTTCACCGATTCATACCTTTTCGCCAGAGACGCAAAGATCAAACGATCAGGACAAGACATGAAGAATGCTTTGATGCTTTCCGGGCTTGCTACGGCCCTCTCCAGCCTTCCCGCCATGGCTCAGGAGCTTGAGATAATTGGCAAGCCGGTTGACGGTGGAATGGGCTTTCAACCCGCAGCGACCAGCCTTGCAGACGGGATTCACAGGCTGGACGCGATGATTCTGGTGATCATCACCGTGATCTGCCTGTTTGTTGCTGCGCTGCTGGTTTACTGCATCGTGCGCTACAATCAACGCGCCAACCCGACACCGGCGCGGTTCTCGCACTATACCCCGGTTGAAATCGCGTGGACTTTGGGTCCGATCCTGATTCTGGTGTTCATCGGCGCTTTCTCTTTGCCGGTTCTGTTCAAGCAGCAGGAAATCCCCGAAGGTGACGTGGTTATCAAAGTGGTCGGCAACCAGTGGTACTGGACCTACGAATATGTTGATCACGATTTCGCATTCGACAGCTACCTGCTTGGCCACCCCGCCACGCTGGATGAAGGCGCACGCCCTGCAGACGCGGATGTGACCCCCTTCGTTCTGGATGACGCCATGCGCGCCAAACTGGCTGATGCGGGCTATAGCGACGACGAATGGCTGCTGGCCACCGATACCGCCGTTGTGGTTCCGGTCGGCAAGGTCATCGTGATGCAGGTTACCGCATCTGACGTGATCCATTCGTGGACGATCCCGTCCTTCGGTGTGAAGCAGGACGGCGTTCCCGGTCGTCTGGCCGAGCTGTGGTTCGAAGCTGATAAAGAGGGCGTCTATTTCGGCCAGTGCTCCGAGCTTTGCGGTAAGGACCACGCGTATATGCCGATCACCGTAAAAGTGGTCAGCGAAGAGGCCTACGAACAGTGGCTGAATGGCGCGATCGAAGAATATGCGGGCACGCCGCAGAACTTCCAGGTGGCCTCGAACTGAGCGTAGACTGGGCGTTCGCGCCTTAGAATACTCGTTAGCTGCGCGCGAAACCGCGCAGCTTTCGCCCCAAAAGGACCCGAGATGACCGACGCAAGCATCAATGCCAGCACATCGACCGCCAAGGCATACGCGGATGAGGCCAGCTTTGGCGATTATTTCGCCCTGCTGAAGCCGCGCGTGATGTCTCTGGTCGTGTTTACGGCTCTGGTCGGTTTGCTGGCCGCTCCGGTGTCGGTGCATCCTTTCGTGGGCTTCTGCGCGATCCTGTTCATCGCCATCGGTGGCGGCGCGTCAGGCGCACTGAACATGTGGTGGGATGCGGATATCGACCGGGTTATGACGCGGACCAAAGGCCGCCCGATTCCCGCTGGTAAGGTACAGGAAGGCGAGGCGCTGTCGCTGGGTTTGGCGCTGTCCGGCCTGTCGGTTATCATGCTGGGCCTTGCGACCAATTGGTTCGCCGGCGCGTTTCTGGGTTTCACCATTTTCTTCTACGTTGTGGTCTACACGATGTGGCTGAAGCGCTCGACGCCGCAGAACATCGTGATTGGCGGCGCGGCAGGGGCGTTCCCTCCGGTGATCGGCTGGGTTGCCGCAACCGGGTCGATGACGCTTGAGCCATGGTTGATGTTCGCTCTGACTTTCATGTGGACGCCTCCGCATTTTTGGGCGCTGGCGCTATTCATGCGCTCGGACTATGACGATGCGGGCGTGCCCATGTTGACCGTGACCCATGGTCGTCGCGCGACCCGTAAGCATATTCTCGTTTACACCGGCCTTCTGGCTGTTTTGGCCGTTGGCACCGCGTTCTCAGACATCGGTGGACCGATCTATCTGGCGGTGGCCTTGGTTCTGAACGCCCTGTTCCTGCGCGGCGCATGGCAGATCTCGCGCCGTACCGAAGACGACGCGGAAGCAGACAATTTCAAGGTCGAGCGGAGCTTTTTCAAGTTGTCTCTGCTGTACCTGTTCCTTCATTTTGGCGCGATTCTGGTTGAGGCACTGCTGAAACCCTACGGCTTGGGAGGGTGGTGATGAGCCTGCGCAAAAGCCACGAAATTCACGAACGTCGTTTCAGCCGAAATCTGGGTGTTGGCCTGACACTTGCGGCCTTCATCGTGATCATCTTCGGCCTCACAATCGTCAAGGTCTCGGGCACCAGCCTGGGACAACCCGTGCAGGAGGTGCAAAACTGATGGCTCTGTCCGGTCCTCAGAAAACTGTTGTGCAAACCGTGGGTGTTGTTGTCCTGATGGGTAGCCTCGCCTGGGCGGCTGTGCCGTTTTACGACTGGTTCTGTCGTGTCACCGGGTTCGGGGGCACCACCGGCGTCGCCGAAGCCGCGCCTGATGATATCCTCGACCGCAAAGTGACGGTCCGTTTCGACGCGTCCAAAGCCAAGGACATGGCGTGGGAGTTCAAACCAGTCGAACGCGAGATGGAGGTTCGCATCGGTGAAACCGGGCTGGCCTTTTACGAGGCCTACAACCCGACCGATCGCCCGATTGCCGGACAGGCGTCCTACAACGTCGCGCCGTACTCGGCAGGTGGGTATTTCCAGAAGATTGCCTGTTTCTGCTTTGAAGAGCAGGTTCTGCAACCCGGTGAGCGGGTAGAGATGCCGGTCAGCTTCTTTGTTGATCCGGAAATGGTCGAAGACCTCGAAGCGAAATATGTGCATACGATTACTCTGTCGTATACATTCTACGAAATTGACCTGCCCGAGGGCTATGCCGCCCTTGAAACGCAGGAAGACACAAACACGAACTAACGCCTTTAGGTGAGGGACGCTGATGGCACACGCAAAAAACCATGATTATCACATTCTGGCCCCGTCGATCTGGCCGCTGATCGGCGCTGTCGGTGGCTTTGTGATGCTGTTCGGAGCCGTCCTTTGGATGCACGGTGTGACGCCGTGGTTGTTCTGGGCCGGTCTCGTTGCCGTGCTTTACACCATGTTCGCCTGGTGGTCCGAAGTTGTCGTGGAAAGCCGTCAGGGCGACCACACGCCGGTTGTGCGCATCGGCCTGCGCTATGGCTTCATCCTGTTTGTGATGTCCGAGGTGATGTTCTTCTTCGCCTGGTTCTGGTCGTTCTTCAAACATCGCATGTACCCGATGTACGACTATGCCGGCACCGAATACATCCAGCCGGATATCCACGCGGTTGATCCGTTCCACCTGCCGCTGATCAACACCCTGGTCCTGCTGCTATCCGGCTGTGCGATCACTTGGGCGCACCATGCTCTGGTTCACGACAACGACCGCAAGGCGCTGATCAACGGTCTGGCCATCGGTATCGTGCTGGGTATCCTGTTCACGGCGCTTCAGGCGTTTGAATATTACGAACTGCTCGCTCATGAGGACTGGCAGTTTGGCGGTGACCAGTTTTACTCGAACTTCTTCATGGCAACCGGTTTCCACGGCTTCCATGTGGTCATCGGTACGATTTTCCTGACAGTCTGTCTGATCCGTGCGCTGAAAGGGGACTTCACCCCCGAGAAACACGTCGGTTTCGAGGCGGCAGCATGGTATTGGCACTTCGTCGACGTGGTCTGGCTGTTCCTGTTCTTCGCAGTCTACATCTGGGGACAGGCGCCGCTGTTCTAAGCGACACTGGTTTTTGAACTGCAAAAGCCGCTCTTAGGGGCGGCTTTTTCGCATTTTCGAGGGCAAGATTGCGCCCCATACAATTGCGTGGTTGCATTCCCGTGCTTGCCCCCCTTAACAAGACGCCGGTTCCTGCAACGAGCGATAGTCCTGCCATGCGCCGCACTCTGTTTCTGCTGATCTTCAGTCTCGCCGGTTTGGGCGTCTTGCTGTGGCTTGGTACGTGGCAGGTCCAGCGTCTGGCGTGGAAGCAAGAGATCCTGTCCGAGATTGACAGCCGCATCGCCGCCGAACCAGTTCCGCTGCCGCAACAGGTGTCAGAGGATGAAGACAAATACCTGCCCGTGACGATTTCGGGTGATATGGAGCCGGGTGAGATCCACGTTCTGGTCTCGGTTAAGCAGGTCGGAGCCGGGTATCGCATCATCCAGTCGTTCAGCACCCAAGATCGCACCATTCTGGTGGACCGGGGGTTTGTCCCCACAACGGCCAAACAGACCGACCGTTCGACCGGCCCGATGGAGGTGACAGGCAACCTGCATTGGCCCGATGAGATCGACAGCTATACGCCTGAGGCCGATATCGACAGCAACATCTGGTTCGCCCGCGACGTGCCCAATCTGGCTGCCGCGCTGGGGGCTGAGCCGATTCTGCTGATCGCCCGGTCTCAGACCGATCCGGGCGTGACGCCGCTGCCGGTCGACTCGGCCGGAATTCCCAATGACCACCTGCAATATGCAATCACATGGTTTGGACTGGCCCTCGTCTGGGCCGCGATGACCGGATACTTCCTGTGGCGCAATCGCGCCCCTTCTGAGAGTGACTCGCAATGAAATACATCTCGACCCGTGACCAAGCGCCTGAACTGAGCTTTGAAGAGGCGATGCTGACTGGACTGGCCCGTGACGGTGGCTTGTACCTACCCGCAGAAATCCCAACGCTCAGCCATGATGAGATCGCCGCCATGGCCGGGCTTTCCTACGAGGAGATCGCGTTCCGCGTGATGTGGCCCTATGTTAGCGGGTCCTTCGCAGAGGATGAGTTCAAACAGATCATCGCCCGCGCCTATGAAGTCTTCGGCCACGACGCCCGCGCGCCTTTGAAGCAATTGAACGAAAACCACTTCCTGTTGGAACTGTTCCACGGGCCCACTCTGGCCTTCAAGGACTTCGCCATGCAGTTGATCGGCCAGCTATTCCAGGTGGCCCTGAAACGCCGCAATGACCGCGTGACCATCGTTGGCGCGACCAGTGGCGATACCGGCTCGGCCGCGATTGAGGCATTCCGGGGGCTGGATGCGGTGGATGTGTTCATCCTCTATCCGCATGGACGGGTGTCCGAGGTGCAGCGCCGCCAGATGACGACGCCAGCGGACAGCAATGTCCATGCGCTCGCCGTGGATGGTGACTTTGACGATTGTCAGGCCGCACTGAAGGATATGTTCAACGATTTCGACTTCCGGGATGAGGTCAAATTGGCGGGCGTAAACTCGATCAACTTTGCCCGCGTTCTGGCGCAGATCGTGTACTACTTCTCGGCGGCTGTCAGCCTTGGCGCGCCGCATCGCAAAGTCAGCTTCACCGTGCCCACCGGCAATTTCGGGGACATCTTCGCAGGCTATCTGGCCAAACGTATGGGTTTGCCGATCGACCGTTTGGTCGTGGCGACCAACCAGAACGACATTCTGCACCGCTGTCTATCGGGTGAGGGCTATTTCAAAGGCGAGACCATCCCCTCGATCAGCCCGTCGATGGACATTCAGGTCAGCTCAAACTTCGAACGCGCCCTGTACTATGCCTATGGCGAGGATGGCAGCGCGGTCGCTCAGTTGATGGATGAGCTGAAATCCGGCGGCTTCAACGTCAGCCAAGGCGCGATGGAGGCCCTGCGCGAGAGCTTTGATTCGGGCCGCGTGTCCGAGGATGAGACGCTTGAGACGATCAAACACACTCTGGCCCACAGCGCCGAGCTGGTCTGCCCGCATTCGGCCATCGGCATCAAAGTGGCCGAGGATCACCGCGCGGTGGATGTGCCGATGATCACTCTGGCCACCGCACACCCGGCGAAATTCCCGGCAGCGGTCGAGAAGGCGAGCGGGGAACATCCTCCTCTTCCATCCCGCATGTCTGATCTGTATGAACGTCCGGAACGGGTGACGCGGATTGCCAATGATCTGGGTGCCCTTGAGGATCATATCAGAAGGCATATCGCTGAGTGACAGTCAGACAAGACCAGCTGAAGAACGGCTTTCGTATCATCAGTGAACATATGCCGGGGCTGCAATCGGCAGCCATCGGCATCTGGGTGACCGCCGGCGGGCGGCATGAGCGGATCGAACAGAACGGGATCGCGCATTTCCTTGAGCATATGGCGTTCAAGGGAACCGAGCGGCGTTCTTCGCTGCAAATCGCAGAGGCGATCGAGGATGTGGGTGGCTATATCAACGCCTATACCTCGCGCGAGGTGACGGCCTATTACGCGCGCGTCCTGAAAGACGACGTGGCGCTGGCGATGGATGTGATCGGCGACATCGTTCTGAACCCGGTTTTTGATCCGCGCGAGATTGAGGTTGAACGTGGCGTGATCCTGCAGGAAATCGGGCAGGCTTACGATACGCCCGACGATGTGATTTTCGACTGGCTGCAGGAACAAAGCTATCACGATCAGCCACTCGGCCGCACCATTCTTGGGCCGACCGAGCGGGTGAGTTCCTTCTCGCGAGAGGATCTTTCCGGCTTCGTGGCTGAGCATTATGGCCCTGAGCAAATGATCCTGTCTGCGGCGGGTGCTGTGGATCACGACGCGCTGATGAAAATGGCCGAAGAGATGTTTGGCCACTTGCAACCGCGCAAGGGCCTGATCCCGGAAGCTGCCCGCTTCACTGGCGGTGAGGCGCGGCAAGAAAAAGATCTGGAGCAGGCGCATTTTGCTCTGGCGCTGGAAAGCCCCGGTTATCGCGACGATGAGATCTATACCGCTCAGATCTATTCGACAGCGTTGGGCGGCGGCATGTCCTCGCGCTTGTTCCAGGAGGTGCGCGAGTCGCGCGGGCTCTGCTACACGATCTTCGCGCAGACTGGGGCCTACGCGGATACCGGGACAACCACGATTTACGCGGGTACGTCTGCCGATCAGGTCGCCGAGCTTGCAACCATCACGATAGACGAGATGAAGCGCGCTGCCGAAGACATGAGCGAAGAAGAGGTCGCTCGTGCTCGTGCGCAGATGAAAGCCGGGATGCTGATGGGTCTGGAAAGCCCCTCAAACCGGGCTGAGCGTTTGGCGCGTCTGGTGCAGATCTGGGGACGGGTACCTTCACTTGAGGATGCCGTCGCCAAAATTGATGCGGTCAGTACCGAGGATGTCCGGGCCTTCGCCGAACGTATGGCCGTTCAGGCCCCGGCCGCTTTGGCGCTATACGGTCCGGTTTCGGGCGCGCCAACGCTGGCAGATTTGCAGGAGAGGCGTGTGGCGTGATGCTGTTGGGCAGGCGCAAGCTGAAACTTGAAACCGCGCGGCTGAGGCTGCGCCCGCCTGTGCATTCCGACTTCAACGAATGGGCCGCTCTGCGCCGCGCCTCAGAGGAGTACCTTACCCCTTGGGAGCCGATCTGGGCGCAGGATCATTTAAGCCGCAAGTCTTTCACCAACCGGGTCTACTGGGCGCAGCGCTCAGTCGCTAGCGGAACCGCAATACCGTTGTTTCTGTTCCGCCGTTCAGACGACGTGCTGGTGGGGGCAATCACGCTGGACAACATCCGCCGCGGCCCTGCGCAGGCTGGAACGCTGGGCTATTGGACTGGTCAGAGTTTTGCGCGCAACGGCTATATGCGCGAGGCCATCGGCGCAGTCGTTCATCACGCGTTCACCCGTCTGGACCTCAGCCGGATTGAGGCGGCCTGCTTGCCTGAAAACAAACCCTCTCGCGGGCTGCTGGAAAGCTCGGGTTTTAAGTACGAAGGCGTGGCGCAGTCATATCTGCAGATCAACGGGCGGTGGCGGACGCATGTTCTTTACGCCAGCTTGCGGTCGGACCGGCGGGGCAGGACGGACGCAGGCTAAGGGGCTCTGCCCCCGTCACGGCAAGCCGCGCCTCCCCCGGGATATTTTTGGCCAGATGAACAAGGGGCATGACTTGGCGGTGTGATGCGCTACACTCCCCTCTATGCGCTGGATTGTGGCTGTATTGATATTTCTCTCGGGTGCGGCTGCTGCGCAGGAGCGGCGGCCGAGCCATTGCATTGCCATCGCCGACGCAGCACCTGGGATTGAATATCTGCAAAAAGCCGCGTGGCAGGACCCGGTGCCGGAGTTTTCGGTGCGGATCAGCTATGTCGCGCATGCGTCCTTTCTAATCCAGACTGCGGGTGGGCTGAACGCGGTCACGGATTTCACCGGGTTCATCGGCAGCGCTGATCTGATCCCCGATGTCGTGACGATGAACCACGCACACAGTACGCATTGGACGGCGCATCCGGACCCGGCCATTCCCCATGTGCTGCCAGGGTGGGGTGAGTTCGGGCAGGGGATCGACCATCATCTGGATCTGGGCGAGATGCTGGTGCGCAATGTCTCGACCGATATCCGGTCGTCCTATGGTGGGGTCGAGGAGAAGGGGAACTCGATTTTCGTGTTCGAGGTTGAAGGGCTGTGCATCGGTCACTTGGGGCATTTGCATCACGTGCCCTCGGACGAACAGTTTGCTGCTTTGGGGCGTCTGGATGTTGTGATGGCAGCCGTGGATGGCGGGACGACCATGCCGCTGCCCGAGATGATCTCAGTTCTCAAGCGGCTGAAAAGCTCGGTGATTATTCCCATGCATTGGTTCTCCGGTTTCTCGCTGGATCGCTTTCTCGTCGATATTCGCAATGACTTCCCGGTTGTACGCGAAGGTGTGTCAGAGCTGACCGTCTCGCTGCGCAGTTTGCCGGATCGGCCCACAGTTGTCGTGCTAGAGCCGCAATATCTGATCGATCTAGAATAAGGCTTGCCGGTCGCGCGCATGTTGGGCAAGGAAGGCGTATGGATTTGAACCCCGCAGATGCCAAGCTTGCTGACGCCATTCGCGCTGAATTGGGCGATGATGTGTTGCGTCCGGTTTCTGAACGTTACCTGGAAGAGCCGCGCAACCGATTTGCGGGCGAAATTGGGCTGTTAGCCCTGCCGCGTAACGCGCAGGACGTGGCGGCGCTAGTACGGCTTGCCTCGGATGTGCGCGTGCCGGTTGTGCCCTATGGCGGCGGCACGGGCTTGGTCGGCGGTCAGGTCATGACCTCTGGTCCGGCACCTTTGTTGATCTCGCTGGAGCGTATGACCGCCATTCGCGCGGTTTATCCAACTGAAAACGTGTTGATTGCCGAGGCCGGGGCCGTTCTTGAGGACGTGCATGCCGCAGCAGAGGCGGCGGAAAGGCTGTTTCCCCTGTCTCTGGCCGCGCAGGGATCGTGTCGGATCGGTGGCAATCTGGCGACCAATGCCGGGGGCGTCAATGTGCTGCGATATGGCAATGCGCGTGATCTGTGCCTTGGGCTTGAGGCGGTGTTGCCCAGCGGTGAAATTTGGCATGGCCTGAGCCGGTTGAGAAAAGACAACACGGGCTATGATCTGCGCAATCTGTTGATCGGGTCCGAGGGGACCCTTGGGATTATCACCGCAGCTTCGCTGAAGCTGTTTCCACGTCCGGCTGAGGTTGGAACGGCGATGTTTCAGGTGACCTCGCCCGAGGCCGCGATCGACCTGCTGGCCCTTACGCGCGATTTGGTGGGCGAGACGGTCAGTTCGTTTGAACTGATCCACCGGCAGGGGTTGGATTTCCTGACCGAGGTGTTGCCCGATGTGCGCCAGCCATTCGATACTCCGCCCGATTGGAGCGTACTGATCGAACTTGGATTGGCAGCCGGGCAGACCGCGTCTGAGCGTTTGGAGGCAATATTCGCCGCTGCGGAGCCTCGGGGCCTTGTCAAAGATGGCGTGATTGCCCAGAGCGAGGCGCAGCGCCGCGCGCTGTGGGCTGTTCGTGAGCGTATCCCTGAGGCCAACCGCCTGATCGGGTCCGTTTCGAGCCATGATATATCTGTCCCGATCTCGACCATCCCCGAATTCATTCGGCAAGGTGCCGAGGTGATCGGCGCGTTAAGTCCGTTCCGTATCAACTGTTTCGGGCATTTGGGCGATGGCAACCTTCACTACAACGTCTTCCCGCCCAAGGGCCACAGCCGCGATGCCTTTGAGGATCAGCGCAAAGCGGTGAAGAGCGCGATTCACGATCTGGTTCACGCGTTTGACGGCTCGGTCAGCGCGGAACACGGGGTGGGGCGGTTGAAAGTAGATGATCTGGAGCGCTATGGCGATCCCGTCAAACTTCAGGCAATGCGAGGGATCAAGGCTGCGTTGGACCCAAAAGGAATTATGAATCCCGGAGCGATCCTGAAGGCGTAGACACGGCCCGAGCAGTCCGGACCGTGTCTGATTGCTTTACGACGCGGGCAGAATGACTTTGTCGATCACGTGGATCACGCCGTTTGATGTCTCGATATCGGCCTGAACAACGTTGGCGTCATTCACCATCACGCCAGAGTCCAGATCAATCGTGATATCGCCGCCCTGTACCGTGGCTGCGGTCATGTCGTCAGACAGATCGCCCGACATCACTTTGCCCGGCACCACATGGTAGGTCAGCACGGCGACCAACTGGTCTTTGTTTTCGGGCTTCAGCAGGTCGGCCACTGTGCCTTCAGGCAGAGCTGCGAACGCTTCATCCGTAGGGGCGAACACGGTGAACGGACCTTCGCCTTTCAGCGTGTCAACCAGTTCGGCGGCCTGAACGGCGGCGACGAGAGTTTCAAAGCTACCGGCTGAGACGGCGGTATCGACGATGTCTTTGCCATGACCGTCTGCCATTGCGGATGTGCCCAACAGGATCGTTGCGACGCTAGCGACTGCAAGTTTGCGGAACATTTTGTGGTCTCCCAAATTAGAAATGCTTCAAGCAGCATCAATCGGGATACGGCGATCTGCGCATACGGATCACGCGTTTTGCGCAAAGAATTGCCTTGAACAGTCGCGAAACAGCGCTAAGCCAACGCTGTTTCAAATTTCAATACAATAATATGTGAGTTTTTTCGGCTCACAGGCCTTCGAATTCACATAGGACATGAACATCCATGCCCATATCCTCAAGCACTTTGCGCCCGCCCAGTTCCGGGAGGTCCACAATAAACGCGCAAGAGATGATCTCGCCCCCCAACCGTTCGATCAGTTTGATGCCAGCGCCAGCGGTGCCGCCAGTTGCCAGCAGGTCATCGACGACCAAGACCTTTTCGCCGGCTTGGATGGCGTCATCGTGGATCTCGACGATCGCCTCGCCATATTCCAACTTGTAGTCTTGGCTGATCGTGGTGCCGGGCAGCTTGCCCTTTTTGCGGATGGGAACAAAACCGACGCTCAACTGGTGTGCAATAGCGCCGCCCAGAATAAAACCGCGCGCTTCAAGCCCGACGACCTTATCGATCCGCTCGCCCGCATAGGGGTGCAGCATCTGGTCGATGGCCATGCGAAATCCGCGAGGATCGGCAAACAGGGTGGTGACGTCGCGAAACATGATCCCTTCATGAGGGAAATCGACGATGGTTCGGATGTAATCCTTGACCGAGTTGTTTCTGGACATGTGGCACCCCTTTGGCATCAGAACACGCGGGGTGTTTGGCCCATTGGCGTCAACCTTGCAAGGATAGAATGCCGCCTGCTCCTATCTGCGCCGGTTCGGAACGGCCTTTGATAACCCGAAGTACCGGTACAGCGTGGCGGGCAGCCACGACAGGTGAGGTTTGCGCCAATTGCGCTGGTCTCTCAAAAGAAATGCTTGAGCCGCATGAAGGTTCATTGCCAAAATCCTTTTTTTGTTGTTAGGTGCCCGATATCTACATCCTATATGCTATGTATATACATTGCATCGCGGAGAGAATCAAGTAGTTTGCGGGATTAAGGCGCGTGGCGAAGAAAGACGGTAAGGGTTCTACCAAGAAAAACAGTCAGTTGGTGTTGCGTCTGGACAAGGACGAACGTGATGCCTTTGTCGAATTGTGCAAAGAGCTGGACACGTCAGCTGCACGCGAAATCCGCCGCTTTATCCGCGGGTTCATGAAAGAAAACGCAGACGACTAGGCGGGCCGCCGTAGAACAGCCGTCGCAACGCCCATTCCGATCAGAGCCAGCCCTCCGAACCGTGTCATTGCGTTGATCACGCCAGCGCGCCCGATCATGAGCCGCAGTCGATCGGCCAGAAGCGCGTAAGCCAGCGCGTTCAGCCAGGCGAGGCCCACGAAGGTCGCAATCAGGATCGCGAATTGAGGGCCCAGGGGTTCGGCTGGGCGCAGGAACTGCGGGACGAAGGCGATGAAAAATGCGATTGATTTCGGGTTCAGGGCGGTAACTGCTGCCGCATGTCCGAAAACCCCGCGAGCGGTAACATCACGCCCTGTTTCAACCGGGTTCAACCCACCCGATGGCGCGCTGCGCAACAGTTTGATGCCCAACCAGACCAGATAGGCGGCCCCGATCCACTTCAACACAGAAAACAACGTGGCAGAGGCCAGAACTAAAGCGCCCAAACCCAGCAGAGACGCTGTCATCGCGACAAGATCACCAACGGCAACCCCGGTGGCCGAGGCAACCGCCACGCTGCGCCCTTTTGATAGCGCATAGCTGAGAACCAGCAGCACGGTCGGTCCGGGGATCAGCAGCAACGCGGTCGATGTGGCCACGAAAGCCAGCCAGAGTTCTAAAGACATGGGTTATCCTGTTCCTGTTCGCCTCGCAGCAAGCCCTCACACTGGGCAGGCGTCAAGCGGTTTCAGCCTCGCCAAGAAATTCTAAAGGTCGGATTAAGCCTGATACATCTCTCTTGAATCCCGCGCATCGATGCCCAGACTGATAAGACGGATGAACGGAGGCCCCGATGGAGCAGACTCAGAAAATGACGCACGACAACACAGCGCGGCTGAGAAAAGGCGCGTTTGTGCTGATCGCGGTGATCGCGGTGCTCTATGTGTTGGCCGTGGTTTATATGTATGTGAATCAGCGCGATATGCTGTTCAAACCATCCGGCATGTTGCCTGAACCCAGCGCGGTCGGTTTGGCGGATGTCGAGGTCCTGTCGCTGCCCATGCCGGATGGCACCGACCTGGCGGTCTGGTCCGCGCCTGCAGTGGCTGAGGGTGCGCCGACCGTTCTGTTTTTCCACGGGCAAAGCGGCAATCTTGGGGATCGCGCCGACCGGCTGCGCGAAATACTGAACAGCGGCTTCGGTCTGCTCGCGCCAAGTTATCGCGGGTTCCCCGGCAGCGATGGCACCCCATCCGAGGCCGCTTTCGTCGCTGACGGTCTGGCCCTCTATGACCAACTAAGTGCGCAGGGCCAACCCGTTGTGCTCCACGGTCAGAGCCTTGGAACCGGCGTCGCAGCGGCTGTTGCCGCGCAGCGCCCCGACGCGGAGCTGCTGGTTTTGGAGGCACCGTTTACCGCAACCGTTGATGTCGCGGCCGAGCGCTATCCTTGGCTGCCCGTCTCACTTCTCATGCACGACAAGTTCGCCACCCGCGACATAGTCGGCCAGATAGAGGTGCCGACACTGATCTTCCACGGCACCGAGGACGTCGTGGTCCCGCCGCATCACGCAACAGCGCTTTCCGCCGGAGGCGCGGCGCAGTTGTTCATGATTGACGGTGGCACCCACAATGATCTCTGGACGCATGGCTTGTGGCAGACGGTGCAAGACAATCTACCCCAACTGTAAGGCTACAGAACCCTGCCCGCCACCGCGTCCAATTTTGCCAGAACGGTCAGGTCACGATTTTCCGGGGCCGTCAGGATCGCGTGGTCCAGAGCCCGGTCACACCCATGCGGGCAGGGCGTGCGGATCGGGCCCAGCAAGCCTGGCAGCCCTTTGACCAAAGCCCGGCCCTTTTCGGCGTTCCCAGTCAGGGTTGCGATAATCGAGGTCACGTCGACCTCGCCATGATCGGGGTGCCAGCTGTCATAGTCGGTGACCATCGCGACCGAGGCATAGCAAAGCTCGGCCTCGCGGGCGAGTTTCGCCTCAGGCATATTGGTCATGCCGATCACATCGCAGCCCCACTGTTCGCGGTACATCTTGGACTCGGCCAGGGTCGAAAACTGCGGCCCCTCCATCGCCAGATAGGTGCCGCCGTGATGCACGGTGATGCCAGCGGCCAATCCGGCCTCTTCGCAGGCATTCGACAAGCGCGGGCAGGTCGGATGCGCCAAGCTGACATGGGCCACGCAGCCGGTTCCGAAAAAGCTTTTCTCGCGTGCAAATGTGCGGTCGATGAACTGATCCACAATCACGAAATCACCCGGTGCCATATGCTCGCGGAACGACCCACAGGCCGAGACCGAGATCACGTCCGTCACCCCCAGCCGCTTCAGAGCGTCGATATTGGCGCGATAGGGCACTTCGGTCGGTGAATGGATGTGTCCGCGCCCATGGCGGGGTAGGAACACCATATCGACACCATCCAATGATCCGGTCAGAACCTGATCGGAGGGCGCCCCCCAAGGCGTATCAACCCGGACCCACTCTGCATTTTCCAGCCCGTCGATGTCGTAAATGCCTGATCCGCCGATGACGGCAATTTTTGTTTGGGTCACGTTGGGTCTCCGCTGCTCGATTCATGCGGGCAAACTCTGCGGGTCACAGGCGAAATTGGCAAGTGGTCTCAGCCATTTGCACCATTTCGTCGCGAGTTGTGTTGTTAAGCTATGCGATTGACGCATATCAGGGTCCCGCTGAGCGCGGTATCTCTTGGGTGCTTTGACAGGTAAAAGGCCCCCTTTCGCGCGAACACAAAGACCCACAGGACCGTCCCATGCCCCGAGCCATGCTGGCAAGCTTTGCCAACCGTATTGCCAAGCCCGATCTCCGTTGGGTGCCTGATGAGGGTCTGACCGTATCGCGCCTGCGGATTGAGCTGCTGTCAGGTTTGACCGTTGCCCTGGCGCTGGTGCCCGAGGCTGTGGCCTTTGCCTTTGTCGCGGGCGTGCATCCTCTGGTCGGTCTCTACGCGGCCTTCATGGTCGGCCTGATCACCGCGTTGATCGGAGGCCGCCCCGGCATGATTTCGGGCGCGACGGGCGCGCTGGCGGTCGTGATGGTGGCTCTGGTCGCGCAGCACGGGGTCGAGTACTTGTTCGCAACCGTGGTTTTGATGGGCATTCTGCAAGTAATAGCTGGTGCGATGCATTGGGGGCGTTTCATTCGCCTTGTACCGCATCCGGTGATGCTGGGGTTTGTGAACGGACTGGCGATTGTTATCTTCCTGGCGCAGATGGGCCAGTTCAAAGTCCCCGGAACCATGGAAAACACCGGCCACGGGATGAGCGGGGGCGAGTGGCTCTCGGGCGTACAGCTCTATACCATGTTGGGCCTCGTCGCGCTGACCATGGCGGTTATTTGGGTCATGCCGCGGATCACGCGTATCATTCCGGCCCCTCTGGCGGGTATTCTGGTCGTTGCAGCGCTGGTGATCGGCTTTGGTCTGGATGTGCCGCGTGTCGGTGATCTGGCCTCGATCGAGGGGGGCTTGCCTGCCTTCCACATCCCGATGGTGCCGCTGAACTTTGAAACGCTTGAGATCATCCTGCCCTATGCGGTCATTCTGGCCGCAATTGGCCTGATTGAATCGCTGCTGACTCTGAACCTTGTGGGCGAGATCACGAACAAACGCGGTGGTGCCTCGCAGGAATGCATCGCGCAGGGTGTCGCGAACGTCGCCACCGGCTTCTTCGGAGGCATGGGTGGCTGCGCCATGATCGGTCAGTCGATGATCAACGTGAAGTCCGGCGGCCGCACCCGAATCGCGGGTATCGCGGCTGCCCTGTTCCTTCTGATCTTCATCTTGTTCGCCTCGCCGCTGATCGAGCAAATCCCGCTGGCTGCGTTGGTTGGCGTAATGTTCATGGTAGTGATCGGGACCTTCGCCTGGAACTCATTTAAGATCATGCGCAAGGTGCCTTTGATGGACGCCTTCGTGATTGTTCTGGTGACTGTCGTTACTGTGATGGAAGACCTTGCGGTTGCGGTTGTCGTCGGCGTGATCGTTTCGGCCCTGGCCTACGCCTGGAACAACGCCAAACGTATCCATGCTGTCACCCGCGACTCTGAGACGGAAAAGGGCGCGAAAGTCTATGAAATTCAGGGGCCGTTGTTCTTTGGCTCGTCAGACGGATTTGTCGAACTGTTCGACGTTCCGAACGATCCCGACGTGGTCATTGTGGATTTCGCCGAAAGCCGCGTGGTCGATCAATCCGCCCTGCAGGCCATCGAAAACGTCGCTGCAAAATACGAGGCTGCGGGCAAACGTGTGATGCTGCGCCATCTTAGCCACGACTGCCACAAGCTGCTGAACAAAGCGGGCCACTTGATGGTCGATAGCGACGATGACCCGGATTACGGCTTAGCCGTGGACTATTCGGTCCGTACCGGCATCCTGGGCGGCCACTGAATCATTTGCGAGGCTCTGCCTCGCGCTCCGAGGTATTCTTTGGCCAGATGAATGAAGGATCCCTCTGCTTCATCTGGCTAGAAATATCTCGGGGGAGTCGCCCGCAGGGCGGTGGGGGCAGCGCCCCCTAAGGACAGGCCTCAATCATCAGGCCTATTCAATGAGAACAACTCGGTGACAACTGCATAGTCTCGGTAGCCAAGCCGCGCCAAAGGCTGGAAGGTTGTCACGTCGAATTTGCCATCCTTCAGGCAATCGTCACGCAGATGGACCCCGGTCACTTCGCCAAAGACAACGCGGTTTGCCTCACCGGGTAGGGTCGTGATCTCGGTCAGCTTGCACTCCAGCGCAGCAGGCGCATCTGCAACGCGTGAGCAAGCGATGGTTTCGCACTCGACCGCCGTCAGGCCGGCATGGGCAAATTCGTCGGTTTCCTTTGGCAGTCCGGCTGAACTGGCGTTCATCGCATCCCGGTGGGCAAAGGCTACGATGTTCACGCAGAATACGCCCGTTGCCTCAATATTGGCGATGCTGTCCTTGCCGCCGTCCTGGTCGTGCTTGGTTCCGGTTGTGGCAAACATCACCTGTGGCGGGGTGTAGGCAACCCCGTTGAAGAATGAGTAGGGGGCCAGGTTGTTGATCCCATTTGCGTCGCGCGACGAAATCCATCCGATGGGGCGCGGGGTGATGATGGCGTTGAACGGATTGTGCGGCAGGCCGTGGCCGTCTTCGGGGCGATAGAACATATGGTCTCCAAGCGTTTGCCCAAGGCGTAACGAAGTGCTAGGGCGATTGCCAGCTAGGAAAAGAGGGCAGGCGTGCAGCAATTCGCGATCAGGCCGGAAGAGCCGCAGGATTGGTGGGAGGTCGAAGCCCTCTATGATCTGTGCTTTGCGCCGGGGCGCGAGGCGCTTTCCTCTTACCGTTTGCGCGATGATGTACCTCCGGTGGCGGGTTTGTCTTTGGTTGCGCGTGACGGGCAAGGAATACTGGCCGGAGCGATCCGGTTCTGGCCTGTTCATGTTGGCGATCATGACGCCTTGCTATTGGGTCCTGTTGCAGTTCACCCCACGCATCAGGGCGAGGGGCTTGGCGGCTACCTCATCCATTCCGGCGTTGAAACGGGGCGGGAAAAGGGGTGGGACCGGGTCATGCTGGTCGGCGACGCGCCCTATTACGCCCGTTTTGGGTTCACGCCGTTGACGGGGGTTGAGATGCCGCCGCCAACCAACCCAGAGCGTGTTTTGGGCATGGCTCTGAGCCCCGGAAAGTGGGACAATATTACCGGAGCCGTAACCCGCTGGACGCGCTGAGCTATTGAAACACCGCGCCGAAATACCGATCTTTCAAGGAACGGAGGGTTCGGATGCAGGATGTTATACTGATCGACAGTGTCGACGCGGATGCGGAATTGGATCGCTTGGCGAAACACTACCGCTCGGCCGGTGGGGCGGGTGTCAAACTGCTCAACGCTTTGGGCGGGTCGGCGGAATCCCTGCTGGACCAACTGCCCGAACCCCTGCGCGACGGCTTGACCGGAGCGACCGAACAAGCCCTTTGGATGGCGATGCAGGCGGCACAAGGTTCGCGGCAGATCGTGCCCGATCAGGCCCCTTGGGTGAACACTGCCGTGACAACGGCGATGGGCGCTGCGGGCGGATTGGGTGGCGTGTCTACCGCTTTGGTTGAGCTGCCAGCGACCACGGCCATGCTGTTGCGCTCAATCCAGGGCGCGGCAGCGCGCGAAGGCTTTGATCCGGCTGAAGAAAACGTGAAATTCGACTGTGTTCGGGTGTTGGCGGCAGCGGGTCCGTTGTCACACGATGACGGAGCGGATCTGGGGTTCTTTTCCGTGCGCCTCACGCTGACAGGTCCTGCCATGCACAAACTGATTGCGGCTGTGGCGCCAAAGCTCTCGGTTGTGTTGGGTCAGAAACTGGCGGCGCAATCCGTACCGGTTCTGGGGGCGCTTGCCGGGGGCGGGACGAACTACATCTACACCCGCTACTACCAGCAGATCGCCCATGTTCACTTTGGTTTGCGCCGGTTGGCGATGGACGCGGATATCTCGCACGATGTTCTGGTTCGCAGGCTCAGCGCGCGTATGTAGCGGTTAAATTTGGTCGCTGCCGCATCATGTGGTATACTAAGTTTAACAGGCCGCGATATAAAAGCTTAACAGAAGACGCGGTATATAGGCACTGATCTGATGCGAAAGTGAGTGCGGCGCGATGAAAGTTTCTCGGGCGTCCAGTCTAGGCCTCGATGTGGGGCAGGTACCGGTCCTGCCTCAGGCAGCCGCGTTGTGCTATCGGCTGGCGCGGGGTCGTCCTGAGGTTCTGTTGATCACCTCCCGTAGGGCGCAGCGCTGGATCATCCCGAAAGGGTGGCTGATTGATGGGTTAAGCGCCTCGGAAACCGCGGCTCAGGAGGCGTGGGAAGAGGCGGGTGTGATTGGCACATGTGTGCCGGTCAAGCTTGGCCAGTTCTCGATGGCCAAAACCTGCACCAAGCGTGGACCGGTTCTTTGCGTGGTGGACGTTTACCCGCTGCATGTGGATCAGGTTCAGAATCAGTTTCCCGAGACAGGGCAGCGGAAACGCAAATGGTGTACGCTTCAAAAGGCCGCATCGAAAGTCAACTCGCCCGATCTTGCCGCTGTTTTGCGCAAATTCGCGCCCCGGATACACTAAACTTAATACTGAGAGACTTGATATTGGAGTTTCGGTCGGTATCTATTCGCCAACCGACATTCTGGAAGGACCATGATTCAATACGCGTTGAAGTGCAGCAAGGGCCATAGTTTCGACAGCTGGTTCCAATCTGCCGAAGCCTACGACAAGCTGGCAGCCTCGGGCATGGTGACATGCGCGGTATGTGGATGTGCGCATGTTGAAAAGGCAATCATGACTCCGCGTGTCCGGCCTGCGCGGGATGCCCAGAAGACGGCGCAAATGCCAAAACCGTCGTCGGATGATATCAACGTGACCAGCAACCCTACTGAAGTTGAACGTGTCTTGGCCGAACTGCGCCGCAAGGTCGAAGAAAACTCGGACTATGTGGGCCATGACTTCGCCTCGGAGGCGCGCAAGATGCATCTGGGCGAGGCACCCGAGCGCTCGATCTATGGCGAAGTGAAACCGGATGAGGCGAAATCCCTGATCGAAGACGGGGTACCGGTTGCGCCACTTCCTTTTATTCCCAGCAGAAAGACAAACTGACCCATGCATATCGTGATTACCGGAGCCAATCGGGGAATTGGATGGGCTCTGGCGGAGCGGTATCGCGCGCAGGGTCGTAAGGTTACGGGAACTGCGCGGGATGGCAGCGCCGAGATTCAGTTGGACGTAGCCGATCCGGCGCAGCAAGCGGCGATGGTGGACCAGCTAAAAGGGCAGCCGGTCGACCTGTTGATTTGCAATGCCGGCGTTTATTTGGACAAAGGTCACGGCATTGATGACTACCCCGCCGAGATGTGGGCGCAGAGTTTTGCGGCCAATGTCACCGGCGTTTTCCTGACCGTTCAATCTTTGCTGCCCAATCTGCGCGCGGCAGGGGGGCAAATTGCGATCATGTCGTCTCAGATGGCCTCGCACACCCGCGCGCCGGGCGGCAGCTACATCTACCGCGCCTCCAAGGCGGCGGCGTTGAATTTGGGGCGTAATCTGGCGGCCGACTTAAAGGCGGATGGGATTGCAGTGGGCATTTATCACCCCGGTTGGGTGAAGACCGACATGGGTGGCTCAGCGGCGGACATCCATGTGGATCAGGCCGTCGCTGGCCTGATGAAGCGTTTCGACGCGCTGTCGCTGGACAACACAGGTTGTTTTGAAACCTATGATGGCAAACCCCACGCTTACTGAGTGCTCAGCGCGGCCTTGGGCAGTTCATAGACCTCACCGGGTTCGATGAAGATCACCATGATATCGCCCCGAACTTCATGGTTGATCGGTGAGGGCGAGCTGCTGGAATCCGGAATGCCATCGGTGAAGTAAATTCTGCGAACATCACCGCCGGGCAACATTACGGCCAATGTTGCGGTGCCATCATCGCGGCGGCGCAGTTCGGCATTGCAGCTTTGCAGCGGATCTCCGGCTCTGCCGGCGCAGGGAACCGTACCCAGCGCGTTCTGTCCATCGGTGCCAGCCACGCTGGCCTGCTGGGACAGGGCTGGGGATGCGATCACGGCAAGGACGGTTGCGAAACGAAGCATGAATAACCTCTTGGAATTGCTTTAGCGCTAGGCTGACATTGCGTTTTCGGAAAGTAAAGCGGCCCCTTGACGCAATATCTGTTATGCAGCGCCCCTTGCTCTTGGTGTCCCCCTCGCATATGAGGCTCGGGACTTTAAATCCAAGGCGCGGAGACACTTGCCCCCATGCCCGTACTCGTGATGAAATTCGGTGGCACATCGGTTGCCAATCTTGACCGCATCCGCCGCGCGGCGAAACGCATCGGCGTTGAGGTGGCAAAGGGCTATGACGTCATTGTCATCGTCTCGGCAATGTCCGGCAAAACCAACGAATTGGTGGGGTGGGTGAACGAGACCTCGCCGCTGTTCGACGCCCGCGAGTATGATGCTGTGGTGTCGTCTGGCGAAAACGTCACTGCGGGTCTGATGGCGCTGACGTTGCAGGAGATGGAAATTCCGGCGCGCAGCTGGCAGGGCTGGCAAGTGCCGCTGCTGACCAATGGAGCGCATTCCACGGCCCGGATCGAGGAAATTCCGACCGAAAACCTGAACCAGAAGTTCGGCGAAGGCATGAGAGTGGCCGTGGTTGCCGGTTTCCAGGGCATCAGCCCCGAAGGCCGGATCACGACGCTGGGCCGTGGCGGTTCGGACACGACTGCTGTGGCCTTTGCTGCCGCGTTCGAGGCCGAGCGCTGTGATATCTACACTGATGTCGATGGCGTCTACACGACCGACCCGCGTATCTGCGAAAAGGCACGCAAGCTGGATCGGATTTCGTTCGAGGAAATGCTCGAACTGGCGTCGCTAGGCGCGAAAGTGCTGCAAACCCGCTCGGTCGAGCTGGCGATGCGCTATAAGGTGAAACTGCGCGTTCTTTCAAGTTTCGAAGAACAATCCGACGAGGCCGGTACGCTGGTCTGCGACGAGGAGGATATCATGGAATCCAATGTTGTGGCCGGTGTGGCCTATTCCCGTGACGAAGCCAAGATGACCGTCGTTTCCGTGGCCGACCGCCCCGGCATCGCCTCGATCATCTTCACCGCGCTCAGCGATGAGGGCGTGAATGTGGATATGATCGTCCAGAACATCTCGGATGAGGGGCGCACGGATATGACCTTCTCGTGCCCAACCGATCAGGTTGCGCGCGCCGAAAAAGCGCTGCTGGCGATCAAGGATGCGGGTGAGCTGAACTATGCCGAGCTGGTGGCCGACGAAGACGTCTGCAAGGTTTCGGTTGTGGGCATCGGCATGCGCTCGCAATCGGGTGTTGCGGCCAAGATGTTCAAGGTTCTCTCGGATGAGGGGATCAACATCAAGGTCATTACAACCTCCGAGATCAAAATTTCCGTCCTTGTCGACAGGAAATACATGGAACTTGCTGTTCAGGCACTGCATGATGCCTTTGAACTGGACAAGGCGGCCTAAGCTCATCGGCCAAAGGTTTCGCCTGACGCACTAATTGGGTTGGGCCATGGCGGACGGTACGGAAACAGAATCCCGCAAGCTGCTGGTTCGGCTGCGCGAGGAAATGGCGAGCGAGGCGGCCGGTCAGGAGCGTCTCGACCGCATCACGCAGTTGATTGCCGATAGCATTCGTTGCGAGGTCTGCTCGATCTACCTGTTCCGTGACGAAGAAACCCTTGAGCTTTGCGCGACCGAGGGCCTATCGCCCGAAGCCGTCCACCAGACACGGATGCGTCTGGGCGAAGGTCTCGTGGGCCGGGTGGCCAAATCCGGCAAGGTTGTGAACACGGCGGATGCGCCCGCGGCCAAAGGCTTCCGGTTCATGCCGGAAACGGGCGAGGAGCGCTTTTCCTCATTCCTCGGGGTGCCGGTACAGCGGCTCGGTCAGAAACTGGGCGTTCTGGTGGTGCAGTCCCGTGACGCGCGTGAATTCTCCGCGGATGAGATCTATGCGCTGGAAGTCGTCGCGATGGTTCTGGCTGAGATGGCCGAACTGGGCGCGTTCGTTGGCGAAGGCGCGGCCCTTTCTCCCTTGCACCAGCAATCGGTGCAATTGACTGGCGGTCCGGCGCAGGAAGGGTCTGCCGAAGGGCATGTCTGGCTGCATGAGCCGCGCGTCGTCGTGACCAACCCGATTGCCGAAGACCCGCACCGTGAAAGCGAGCGGTTGAATGAGGCGGTCGAGGAGCTGCGTGTCGGCGTCGACAAGATGCTCGAAATCTCGCAGAACGGCGACAAAGAGCAGCTGAAAGTTCTGGAAGCCTACCGCATGTTCGCCAATTCCAAGGGCTGGATGCGGCGGATGGAGGAAGACATCGCCCTCGGCCTCAGCGCGGAGGCCGCGGTCGAGAAAGAGCAATCGCAGGCCCGTGCCCGTATGGGGCAGGTGACCGATCCCTATTTGCGGGAACGGCTGGCGGATCTGGATGACCTCAGCAATCGCTTGCTGCGCATCCTGACGGGGCAGGGCAAGACTGACAGCGCCGATCTGCCGCCCGATCCGATCCTCATCGCCCGCAACATCGGCCCCGGAGACCTGTTGGAATATGGCCGGTCCCTGAAGGGGATCGTGCTCGAGGAAGGCTCGGTGGGTAGCCACGCCACGATTGTTGCCCGCGCATTGGCGATCCCCTTGGTCGTGCATGTCGGGCGGATCACGACCGAAGCTCTGAACGGCGACCACATTCTGGTCGATGGGGACAATGGCGTTGTCCATCTGCGTCCCGAAGACTCGGTGGTCAGCGCGTTTCGCGACAAGATCGCGATGCAGGCCAAGGCGCAGGAACGCTATGCCTCGATCCGGGAGACGCCGACGGTTACGCAGGATGGCGCGCGGATCAACATGGCGATGAACGCAGGCCTGATGGCCGATCTGCCCTCGCTCGGGAACTCGGGCGCGGAAGGGGTTGGCTTGTTCCGGACCGAGCTGCAATTCCTGATCCGCAACCAGATGCCGAAACGGTCTGAGCTGGTGACCCAATACCAGCGGGTTCTGGACGCGGCCGGAGAAAAGCGCGTTGTGTTCCGGACCCTCGATATCGGGTCTGACAAGGTTCTGCCCTACATGAAGCACGTGGCGGAACCGAACCCGGCGCTGGGCTGGCGTGCGATCCGCGTTGGTCTGGATAAGCGCGGCGTGATGCGGATGCAGTTGCAGGCCCTGTTGCGCGCCGCCAATGGCCGCCCACTGACCATCATGTTCCCCTTCGTTGCGCAGGCCGAGGAGTTCCGCGAGGCCCGATGGGAGGTCAACAAAACCATCGAGCGTGAAAAGCGTCTTGGCCATATCCTGCCGGAAACGCTCGAAGTGGGGGCGATGCTGGAAACGCCGTCGCTGGCGTTCTCACCGCAAAAGTTCTTTGACGAGGTGGATTTCATCTCGATCGGGGGCAACGACCTGAAACAGTTCTTCTTTGCCGCCGACCGTGAAAACGAGCTGGTGCGCCGTCGATATGACACGTTGAACGTCAGTTTCCTCAGCTTCATCGAACGGATCGTAGAGCGTTGCAACATCTCGGATACGCCGCTGAGTTTCTGTGGTGAGGATGCCGGTCGCCCAGTTGAGGCACTGTGTCTGGCTGCGATGGGTATCCGCACCTTGTCCATGCGTCCGGCTTCGATCGGCCCAGTCAAAAGCCTGTTGCTGAGATCGAACCTGCAGGACGTCCGCAAGATCATCGCGGATGCACGTCATCGCGGTGAGCAATCCGTGCGCCCGGCGGTTATGGAGTGGTTGCGGTCTCAAACGTGACCCATCAGTCGGCCTATTGGGGATTCCGGGCTTGATTTTTATTTCAAGGTTCCGTATCCAACCGTGGAAATGTTAGCGATAACATTCGTGGTCGCACCAGCGACACCCATCGCGACTGAGATTCTGCTTCTTGAGGCAGGAAGCACAAAAGGAAGCTGATCATGGTTTCACGCGTCATCCCGGTAGACCCGTTCGACCTCGTGCTGTTTGGCGCGACGGGCGATCTGGCGCAGCGCAAGATCTTGCCAGGGCTGTATCACCGGTTTGAAATGGGCCAAATGCCGGAGGATGCGCGGATCATCGGGACCGCCCGGTCCGATATGGACAGTAACGGGTTTCGTGACCAGTTGCGCGCGTCGATGGACAAATTCGCGCCAAGCTACGACAAGGACACTCTGGATCGATTTCTGACGCATGTTGACTATGTGCCGGTGGATGCGCTGGGCGATGCGGGCTGGTCTGATCTGGCCAAAGCCTTGAGGCCTGACGTGGTGCGGGCTTTTTATCTGTCTGTGGGTCCCAGCCTGTTCTCAGGCATTGCACAGCGTCTGAATGATCACGGGCTTGCCACGCCTGACAGTCGGATCGTGGTGGAAAAGCCCTTCGGTCATGATCTGGCCTCGGCCAAGGCACTAAACGAGGGGCTACGCGCCTGTTTCGAAGAGCATCAAATCTACCGGATCGACCACTACTTGGGTAAGGAAACCGTACAAAACCTGATGGCGCTGCGCTTTGCCAATTCGCTGTTCGAGCCGCTGTGGAACGCGACCCATGTCGATCACGTGCAGATCACTGTGGCCGAGACTGTCGGTGTCGAGGGGCGCGGTGCATACTACGACCAATCCGGCGCGATGCGGGATATGATTCAGAACCATCTGGTGCAGCTTCTCTGTCTGACCGCGATGGAGCCGCCTTCGAAATTCGCGCCCAACGCGGTACGAGATGAGAAGGTCAAGGTGATCGAAGCGCTGGAGCCGGTCGAGCCGAAGGATATCGCACGCGGTCAGTATCGCACAGACAAGGGGGGCGACGGTTACCTCGATCATGTCGGGGATCCTGCCAGCCGCACCGAAAGCTTCATTGCGCTCAAGGCTCATATCGGTAACTGGCGCTGGGCGGGCGTGCCGTTCTACCTGCGCACCGGCAAACGCCTGAGGGCTCGCGAGTCAGAGATAGCGGTGTTTTTCCGCGACCCACCGCATACGATTTTTCCCAACGTTGGGCCTCTGCACGGCAATGTGCTGGTGATCCGTCTGCAGCCGGACGAGGGCATCACTCTGCGCACCACGATCAAGGAACCGGGGCAGGGCGGGTTCCGTCTATCTGACGTGGCGCTCGACATGAGCTTTGCCGATGCGCTGGGCGATGGTGCGCAATCGCCCGACGCCTATGAACGCCTCATCATGGATGTGATCCGCGGCGATCAGACCCTGTTCATGCGCGGCGATGAGGCCGAGGCCGCCTGGGCCTGGGTTGATCCCATTATTCGCGGCTGGGAAGAGCGTGGCGACAAGCCCGCAAAATACGATCAGGGCAGTTCAGGGCCCGAAGAAGCATTGATGCTGATGCATCGCGATGGACGCCGCTGGCGTCAGATCGGAGGGTAATCATGGTCAATACAGTTATTTCCGACGTCACCAAACGCATCATCGACCGCAGCGCTGACCTGCGCGGCCCGCATCTTGAGCGGATGGAACAGGCCAAATCCAAAGGCCCCGCCCGTGGGCATCTGTCCTGTAGCGGTCAGGCGCATGCTTATGCCGGTGCGGGTGAAGATCAGAACTCGATGGCGACCGGTACGGCTGGGAACCTCGGCATCGTCACCGCCTATAACGACATGCTCTCGGCCCACCAACCGTTCGAGCGCTATCCCGAGCTGATCCGTCAGGCGATCCGCTCGGCAGGTGGCACAGCGCAGGTCGCAGGTGGGGTTCCCGCCATGTGCGACGGCGTAACGCAAGGCGAGGCGGGGATGGAGCTGTCGCTGTTCTCGCGCGATGTGATCGCGCTGGCGACGGGCGTGGCTCTCAGCCACAACACCTATGACGCGGCTGTGTTTCTGGGGGTCTGCGACAAGATCGTGCCCGGACTGATCATCGGCGCGCAGGCCTTTGGCCATCTGCCGGCCGTCTTCCTGCCGGCTGGTCCGATGACCAGCGGTCTGCCCAACGACGAAAAGGCCAAGGTCCGCCAGCAATTTGCTGCCGGAGAAGTGGGTCGGGACGCCTTGATGAAGGCTGAAATGGCAGCTTACCATGGCCCCGGCACCTGCACCTTCTACGGTACCGCCAACACCAACCAAATGCTGATGGAGTTCATGGGCCTGCACCTGCCGGGCTCCAGCTTCGTCAATCCCAACACGCCTCTGCGCGATGCGTTGACCGAGGAAGGTGCGCGCCGCGCCCTGTCTCTCAGCGCGTTGGGCAATCACTACACGCCGGTTTGTCAGATCCTTGATGAACGCGCCTTCGTCAATGGTATCGTTGGCCTGATGGCCACAGGCGGCTCGACCAACCTGCTGATCCACCTGATCGCCATGGCGCGCGCGGGTGGTATCGTTCTGGATTGGGAGGATTTTTCCGACATCTCCGCCGTGGTCCCGCTGGTCGCGCGGGTCTATCCCAACGGTCTGGCCGATGTGAACCACTTCCATGCCGCCGGGGGCTTGGGCTTTACCATCAGCACACTGTTGGATGATGGGCTGCTGCACCCCGACACACTGACCGTTGCGGGGCAGGGTCTTCACAATTACACCAAGGAACCCAAGCTGAAAGACGGCGAGTTGGTCTGGGAAGACGGTGCGGGTCACAGTCTGAATGAAAAGATCGTGCGCCCAGCCAAGGATCCGTTCCAGCCTACCGGTGGTCTGTCGCGCCTGACCGGAAATCTGGGCACCGGCGTCATGAAGGTCTCGGCCGTGGCACCCGAACATCAGGTGGTCGAAGCGCCCGTCCGTGTGTTCCACGACCAGAACGATGTCAAAGCCGCCTTCAAGGCCGGAGAGTTCACTGATGATGTCATCGTCGTTGTTCGGTTCCAGGGTCCGAAGGCCAACGGTATGCCCGAGCTGCACTCGCTGACGCCGATACTGTCGATCCTTCAGGGCAGAGGCCAAAAGGTCGCTTTGGTCACCGATGGCCGCATGTCTGGAGCGTCGGGCAAGGTTCCCGCCGCCATCCATGTTTGCCCCGAGGCGCTGGACGGTGGTGCCATCGGCTATCTGCAAGACGGTGATCTGCTGCGCGTCGATGCCGCAAAGGGTGAGCTTGAAATCCTCACACCCGGCGTCCTCGACCGCAGCCCAGCGACCGCTGATCTGTCTGCCAACCAGCACGGCGTCGGCCGCGACCTCTTCGGCGCGTTCCGCCAGAATGTCGGGTCCGCCGACACAGGTGCCAGCATTTTCGGAGTTTAACCCATGACCAAAACCCAACGCACCCGCGAGATCTGCGCGCTGGCCCCCATCGTTCCGGTGCTCGTCGTGGATGACGTCGCCCACGCCCGTCCCTTGGCCGAGGCGCTGGTCGCAGGCGGTCTGCCCGCGCTCGAAGTCACCCTGCGCACCTCTGCCGCGCTGGACGTGATCCGCGCCATGGCCGCTGTACCCGGAGGCGTCGTGGGCGCAGGCACGCTGGTCACTCCCGAAGACGTCCGCGCCGCCAAAGAGGCGGGCGCGCAGTTCGGCGTCTCGCCCGGCGCGACCGATGTCCTGATCGCGGCATGCGAAGCCGAAGGCTTGCCCCTTCTGCCCGGCGCGGCCACCGCGAGTGAGGCCATGGCCCTGCTGGAAAAGGGCTACGACATGCTGAAATTCTTCCCCGCCGAGGCCTCGGGCGGTGCACCGGCCCTGAAAGCAATAGGGGCGCCTTTGCCTCAGATCACTTTCTGCCCCACAGGCGGAGTATCGCCCTCAAATGCCCGCGACTACCTTTCGTTGTCCAACGTGGTCTGCGCCGGTGGCAGCTGGGTCGCGCCAAAGCAGATGGTTCAAGAGGGCGACTGGTCCGGGATCGAAGCGCTTGCGCGTGAGGCGACCCACCTGACGGATTGACGCCGCAAGGCGAAACGCTAGGGTAGGCCACAAGTTAAGCAGGTTACCCTCATGACAAACCAAACCTCCCTCGTGCATGGGCGCGAGTATCTGGCCATTCCGGGCCCTTCGGTGATGCCCGACGCGGTGCTGCAGGCTATGCACCGCCCGTCTCCCAACATCTACGATGGCGCGTTGATCGAGATGATGCCCGCGCTGACGCAGGACCTCAAGCGCGTGGCTGGTACCCAGCACGACGTCGCCATTTATATCGCCAACGGCCACGGCACGTGGGAGGCCGCGCTATCGAATGTGATCGCGCCCGGAGAAACCGTTTTGGCCCCGGCCTCGGGTCGTTTCACTCATGGCTGGGCCGAAATGGCTGAGGGGATCGGCGCAAAGGTTGACCTGATAGACTTCGGCTTGTCCTCACCCTGGAATCTCGACCGTATCGCCGAGGCGCTGAACGCCGACAATGAGCACAAAATCAAAGCTGTGCTTGCCGTCCACGTGGATACCTCCACCTCGATTCGGAATGACATTCCGGGTTTGCGCGCTTTGCTGGATGACTTGAACCACCCCGCACTCCTCATGGCTGACTGCATCGCCTCAATGGGGTGCGACCGGTTCGAGATGGACGCTTGGGGTGTCGATGTCACAGTCACAGCCTGCCAAAAGGGCCTGATGACACCGGCGGGCACCGGCTTTGTCTTCTTCAACGACAAAGCGCAGGCGAAACGTGCTGCAATGCCCCGCGTTTCGCAATATTGGGATTGGCAACCGCGCGCCAACCCCGAACTGTTCTATCAGTATTTCAATGGCACCGCGCCCACCCATCACCTATACGGGCTGCGCGCCGCGCTGGACCTGATCCACGGTGAGGGTCTCGAAAACGTCTGGGCCCGCCATGAGCGTCTCGCCAAAGCCATCTGGGCCGCCTGCGATGTCTGGGCGCAAGGCGGTGCGCTTCATTTCAACGTCGCCGACCCGACCCATCGCAGCCACGCCGTCACCGCCCTCCGCCTGACCGAGGGGCGTGGCACTCTGCTGCGCAACTACACCGAAAACCAGCTTGGTCTGACGCTGGGCATCGGCTTGGGGATGGAGGACTGGGACGGTTGCTTCCGCTTGGGTCATATGGGGCACGTCAACGCGCAGATGATCATGGCGATGTTGGGTGGCATGGAAACCGCCATGGCGGCACTTGATATCCCCCGCGGCCAAGGCGCGCTGGAAGCCGCCGCCGCGATATTGGCCACATAGCGCCGATCCGCCTCTTCATCTGGCTCAAGATATCCTCTGGCGGTATAGGGGGGCAGACAGCCCCCCTATACCGCCCGAGCGTGCGCCAAGGCCAATGGCAGGGCCGCTTCAAAAGCCGCCATCTCTGCCTCTGCACCACAACTCACCCGGATGCAGCGGTTCTGCGGGTCCGCAAATGGCATCCGCACAAACACACCCTGTTCGACCAGCGAGTCCAGAACAGCCTTCGCAAACACCCCGTCACGCCCGCAGTCAATCGCAACGAAATTCGTGGCCGAAGGCAACGGGATCAAACCGTTGGCCTGCGCAATGCGTCCGATACGATGCCGAGCCTCAGTGATCCGAGCCTGCACCTCTGACAGCCAGTCGCCATCCTCAAGTGCCGCCAGCGCCCCGGCTTGCGCAGCCCGGTTCATGCCGAAATGGTTGCGTACCTTGTTGAACGCCGCAATCAATTCGGGGGCACCGATAGCATAGCCCACCCGCGCGCCTGCCATCCCGTACACCTTGGAGAACGTCCGCATCCGGATCACACGGGGATCATCGGCGGCAACAGGCGCAGCAGTGCCGTCAGGCGCACATTCGACATAGGCCTCGTCCAGAACCAGCATGCATCCTGAGGGCAGAGCCTCCATCGCGGCCACGATATCGGCGCCCGAATGCCAGCTTCCCATCGGGTTGTCGGGGTTTGCCAGATAGACCAGCTTGGCATCAACCTCTGCGGCCTTGGCAAACAAAGCGGCTGGGTCTTCGTGATCGTCGCGATAGGGAACCTTGTGCAAAACCCCTCCAAAGCCCGCCACATGGTAGTTGAATGTGGGATAGGCCCCGTCTGAAGTCACCACCGCGTCGCCCGGCCCGATCAATAGTCGCACCAAGTAGCCCAACAGCCCGTCAATGCCTTCGCCCACCACGATATTCTCGGGGGTAACTTTGTGATGCCCAGTCAACGCATGGCGCAGATCGTGATTCTCGGGGTCACCATACATCCAGATCTCACTGGCGGCCCGTTGCATCGCTTCAATTGCACGAGGCGAGGGGCCAAACACGCTTTCGTTCGCACCAAGCCGCGCCTTGAAGGGGGCACCGCGTTGGCGCTCCTGCGTTTCCGGCCCCACAAACGGGACGGTTGCGGGCAAGGATTGGGCGAGCGATGTGTAGCGAGGTCTGGTCATAGGCGCAGATAAGCCCACCACGCGGGTTGCTGCAAGCCCGCGCCTCAACATGCCTCAACGTCGCGGTGGAACTGCACTCGCATTCGGGGCAGTCTTGTTAAGACTGCAAAACAAGGAGGTCCGGAATGGCGCGCGTATCTGTCGAGTACAAGGATCACATCGCTCATGTCACGCTGACGCGCGGTGACAAGATGAATGCTCTGGACGAGGCGATGATCAAGGCGCTGCTGGCCGCCGGGCAAGAGGTTGCCGCCTCGGACGCCCGCGCTGTTGTCCTATCGGGTGAAGGCAAAAGCTTCTGCGCCGGTCTCGACATGGCGAGTTTCGCGAAAATGGCCCATATGGACCCGACCGAATGGCTGATGACCCGCAGCCATGAAGACGCCAATGAGATGCAGGAACTGGCGCTGATCTGGCGGCGCATCCCCGTTCCTGTCATCTGCGCGATCCAAGGCGCGGCCTATGGGGGCGGCCTGCAGATCGCCCTGGGCGCGGATATCCGCATCGCTCACCCCGAGGCGAAGCTAGCGGTGATGGAGATGAAATGGGGTATCATTCCCGATATGGGGGGCATGGTTCTGCTTCCGAAATTGGTCCGCTCGGATGTTTTGCGGCTGCTGACCTATACCGCGCGTCCCATTGGGGCTGCACAGGCGGCCGAGTGGGGCCTGGTTACCAAGCTGTCCGATGATCCACAGACCGAAGCACTTGCATTGGCTGAAAACATCGCCTCGCAAAGCCCCTCAGCCATCCGCGCCGCTAAGCGCCTCATAGACTTTGCCGAAACCAATCCGCGCGCCGATGTGTTGCTGGCCGAGTCCTCGGAACAGGTGGATCTGATTGGAAAGCCTGACCAGATGGAGGTTGTGATGGCACAGATGCAGGGCCGAAAGCCCGAGTTCAAGTGATCACCGCATGAAGGCACGCCGCGCGTCTCGGGCCATGTTGTAGCGCATTTCGAGATCGGCGATCTTAGACATCGTGGCTTTGCGGGCCTCGGGATCGGTCAGTCCGGCATATTCCTTGCGGGCCTCGTCCAACTGTTTTTTGATGTCGAACTCCTCGGGCAGTACCCCGGCCTGCGCCATGATCCGATGACCGGCCGCAATGGCGGGATCGCTTTGTGCTTCGCCTGAGCGATCAGGCAGAGGCGCGCCTTCGCCCTCAAGACCCTGCAATTGGCCTTCGGCCTGAGCCTTCTTGATCTGGCGTTCCACCAGTTTTCCAAGCGATCCGAACATGGGCGAAGGATAGCTTTTTCAGGCTCGGGGAGAAAGGGATCATCGCAGTTTGGTGGTCAAGAGATAGGCGACGCCCCCAGCCATCAAGCCCCAGACCGCCGCGCCCAGACCGAACACCGTGATCCCAGAGGCGGTGATGGCGAAGGTCAGAATCGCAGCTTCGCGCTCGGCGGGTATTTCGAGTGCTGCGAAGGTGGCGTTGGCCATAACGCCAATCAGGGCCACGCCGGTCAGCGTACCCATCAGAAGCGGGTCGGCATGGACGGCAAAGCCTGTGATTGCCACGGCGAAGATACCGAAGACGCAGTAGAACACGCCTGCCATGATTGCCGACCAATAGCGCAAAGTACGGTCCGGGTGGCTGTCTTCGTTCGAACACATCGCGGCGGTGATGGCCGCCAGACAGGTGGCGGGAGCTCCAAATGGGGCTGACAACATACTTGCCCCTCCGACGGAGGAAAACAGCTTGCCAGGTGCGGGTGTGTAGCCAAAGCTGCGCATCACGGCGATGCCGGGGATGTTTTGGGTTGCCATTGTGACGACGAACAGCGGCAGGCCGATGCCGATAGCTGACGCAAGTGAGAATGACGGCATCGTCCAGACGGGCGCGGCCAGATAAGCCTCGGGCCGGACGGATGCACCTTCGGCGCTGAACACTACCATGAGAGCTGCGGCTACGACGGCTGCGGGAACGGCAAACAGCCGGTTCAGACGTCCGGCGATGAACCATGTCAGGATCACGGGCAGTGCCTGCCAAGGTAGCTCAACAGCTGCTTTGAACGGGACAATGCAAAGGGGTAAAAGAACACCGCCGAGCATCGCCTGTGCCAGAGTGGTCGGGATCGCAGCGGCCAGACGCCCCAAGGGTTTCCAAAGCCCGGCCAGAATCGTCAAGGCTCCGGCGCAGAGGAAGGCTCCGATTGCGCCGGAGAAGCCTGCGGCCGGGGTGGCTGAAACCGCCAGTAGTGCCGCTCCGGGGGTAGACCAGGCCACGCTGATGGGTTGCTGGTAGCGCAGGCTGAGAACAATCGCGGCCAGCCCCATGGCAATTGCAGCACTCATCAGTCCCGAGGCTGCTTGGGCGGCCGATGCGCCCATCGCAGCCAGCCCTTGCAGCACGATGGGAAATGAGCTGAAGAACCCGACAATGGCGACTACCAGTCCGGTTGAGACGGTCTGCATCGGAGGGAAAGGTCGTGCCATAGGGGCCTCGGAGAGTTGATATTCCGAAGTGCTAACAAGCGCGGGCTGGCGCGAACAAGGGGAAAGCTCTGAAGGTAAAGAAAAACCTCACCACCGGTTCGGGTGATGAGGTCGGGATTTCCGTATTTGGAACGAGAAGAAGATCAGGCGAGTTCGGCCAGACGAGCGAGGGCTTCGTTCAGCTTGGCCTCTTCTTCTTCGCGCGCAGCGAGGTTTGCTTTGGCTTCTTCAACCACCTCCTCCGGGGCCGAGGCCACGAATTTGGGGTTGTTCAGACGTCCTCGTAGACCGCCGAGTTCTTTCGCCAGTTTGCCCTTGGCTTTCTCTAACCGTTCCTTTTCGGCGCCGATGTCGATGATATCCGCCAGAGGCAGACCGAAGCTCGCGCCCGGAGCAGCAATCGAAATCGTGCCTTTTGGCAACTCGTCGGCCTTGGTCAGGCTATCAATCCGCGCCAAGCGCTTGATCAGCGCTTCGTTGCGGTCCCATGCGGCTTGGCCGTGGTCGTCAATCTCGGTCACCAGCATCGGCACATAGAGGCCAGCAGGAACCCGCATCTGCGCACGGGCCGAGCGGGTGTTTTCGATCACCGAGATCACCCAGTTCATCTCGCGATCCGCGTCGGTGTCGATCAAGTCAGCAGCGGCGTAGGTCGGCCAGTCGGCGTGGACAACCATCTTGTCGCGGGTGCCGGTCAGCGCCCAAAGCTCCTCGGTGATGAAGGGCATGATCGGGTGCAGCAGGACCATGCACTGATCTAGAACCCAGCGCATGGTGGCGCGGGTCTCGGCCTGGGCCTCGGTGTCGTCGCCTTGCAGCAGTGGTTTTGACAGCTCCACATACCAATCGCAGACTTTGCCCCAGACAAAGGCATAAAGCCCATTCGCGGCATCGTTGAAACGATAGCTTTCTAGCGCAGCGTCGACCTCTTCCCGCACGCGGGCAGTTTCACCGATGATCCAGCGGTTCACGGCCGCCTTGGGCTTCAGGTCGGCCACGTCCAGTTGTGGGACGGCGTCGGTGAAGACCTCGTTCATCTCGGCAAAGCGGACGGCGTTCCACAGTTTTGTGCCGAAGTTCCGGTAACCGGTGATGCGCTCGCGGGACAGTTTCAGCACACCACCAATCGCCGCCATCGAGGCGTTGGTAAAGCGCAGCGCGTCGGCGCCGAATTCGTCCACGATTTCCAGCGGGTCAATGACGTTGCCGGTGGTCTTGGACATCTTCTTGCCCTTCTCGTCACGGACGAGCTGGTGCAGGTAGACGGTGCGGAACGGGATCTGATCGACCACGGCCAGTTGCATCATCATCATCCGGGCGACCCAGAAGAACAGGATGTCGAAACCGGTAACCAGAACGTCCGTCGGGAAATAGCGTTCCAGTTCCTCGGTCTGTTCGGGCCAGCCTAGCGTACCGATGGGCCAGAGGCCGGAGGAGAACCATGTGTCGAGCACATCCGGGTCGCGCCAAACCGGATAGACCAGCTTGGTCGGGTCTTGATCGACCGCGTATTGAGCAAGGCTTTCAGCGAACTGATGGATCGCTTCCTGCTTGTCGGCGACTTCGACAACCGTCGCATGGCTCAGCGGGCTGGGGATGTTTGCGTTGTCATCGAGGAATTTCTCGGTGACAGCTTCAAGGCTCGCAGCGCATTCCATGACATTGCCACGATGCAACATGCCGCCTTCGTTCAGCAAACGGCCCAATTCGACCAGATCAAGGTCGCCGTCGTTTTCGTCGTCCTTGAAGTTCTCAGCCGAGAGATCGAGGCCATACCAAACCGGAATCTGATGGCCCCACCACAGCTGGCGCGAAATGCACCAGGGCTCGATGTTTTCCAGCCAATGGTAGTAGGTTTTCTCGCCCGACTCGGGGATGATCTTGACCGTGCCGTCCTTTACCGCATCCAGCGCGGGGCCGACGACTTTTGCGGCATCAACGAACCATTGGTCGGTGAACATCGGCTCGATGACCACTTTTGAGCGGTCGCCAAACGGCTGCATGATTGGTTTGCTCTCAACCAGCGGGACCAGCTTGTCCGCGCCCTCATGATCGGGCTTCAGAGCGGTTGAACCCAGACGCGGATCATCCGCACGGGTCATAACGGCCAGACCGTCCGCAGTGATTTCTTCGACAACCTTCGCGCGCGCGTCGAACCGGTCGAGGCCGCGCAGGTGGTCGGGGATCAGGTTGATCGCGTCGATTTCGTTTTCGGTGAACTCACGGCCACGCGCGTATTCCTGCGCCTTGTCCGCTTCTTCCGCGTAGGGCGCACCATCTGACCGCATCGCGCCTTTGGTGTCCATCAGGCGGTACATCGGGATGCCACCGCGCTTGGCGACCATGTTGTCGTTGAAGTCATGCGCGCCGGTAATCTTCACCGCGCCCGAGCCAAAATCGGGATCAGGGTAGTCATCGGTGATGATCGGAATCTGACGGCGATGCTCTTTCGGACCAACCGGGATTTCGCAAAGCTTGCCGACGATGGGCGCATAGCGCTCATCCGAGGGATGAACCGCGACCGCGCCGTCGCCCAGCATGGTCTCAGGTCGGGTCGTGGCGATCGAGATATAGTCGCGCTCTTCCTCAAGCACGATATTCCCGTCCTCGTCTTTCTCGACATAGGTGTAGGTCTCGCCCCCGGCCAGCGGGTATTTGAAGTGCCACATGTGGCCCGCGACTTCGATATTCTCGACTTCGAGGTCCGAGATCGCAGTTTCGAAATGAGGGTCCCAGTTGACCAGACGCTTACCGCGATAGATCAGGCCCTTTTCGTACATGTCGACGAAAACCTTGATCACGGCATCGTGGAAATTGGCCGAGTTCTCATGCCCTGTGCGAGGATCGCCTGCCGCCCCGGCCATAGTAAAGGCGTTGCGCGACCAGTCGCAGGAGGAGCCGAGGCGCTTCAGTTGCTCGATGATCGTGCCACCGTATTCGCCTTTCCACTCCCAAACTTTCTCAAGGAATTTCTCGCGACCCAGTTCGCGCCGACCCGGCTGCTGCGTGGCGGCAAGCATCTTTTCAACCTGCATCTGCGTGGCGATGCCCGCGTGGTCCTGGCCGGGCTGCCAGAGCGTGTCGAAGCCGCGCATCCGGTGCCAACGGATCAGGATGTCTTGAAGCGTGTTGTTGAACGCGTGACCCACGTGCAAAGCACCCGTCACGTTGGGCGGCGGGATCATGATGGTAAAGCTCTCGTCACGCGATTTGTTCGCGCCTGCCTTGAAGGCTCCGGCCTGTTCCCAGGCCTCGTAGATGCGGGCCTCGGCCTCGGCCGCGTTGAATGTCTTTTCCATCGCCATGGGGTGCGTCCTGCGTCATCAATCTTGGGTTAGTGCGTGCAATAGCGAAAGGATGGCAAAAGGGGAAGGCTTTGCGCTCAAATCCACAAGGGCATTCGATCCGCCGGGACCGTGAACCAGGCCACAGACGGCCAGTGGGTTGTTCAGCTACACTTGTAGCGTGCAGTCACGAGACGGTGCGACCCGATAAGATGCGGCTTCACTGCTCGTTTCGTGATCTGTCGTCAGACGGTTTCGGGAATTTTGCAATGCGTTTGAGCTTTCGTAATATACTCAGACATATGGTGGCTGTAACGATGAGGTCACGCATGCCGCACGCCTTAGTCATGATGATGCCCAAATGCCCGCTTAGGCTTGCAGCTATGCTTCAACGTCTCACGGTTTCGTTGGATCTCTTGTCCGGCATGCGGATGATACCCATCCTTGAGTATACCTCGCCTCTACCGGCGCGCGGGCAAGTGATGGGCCGGCAGTCGAACGGAGGCGGGATATGGGCGCATGGGCCTCAGTTGCCGATGCACCGTGAAGGCCAGGGCGGCGCAATGCTGAGACGCGCGCGCACCCTCGAAGAGTACAGGAGTGGCTGAGATATGATTCTGTCACGGTTAAGCAGAAAGGTACTTGGATGGCTCGGGCGGCCCTTACGCTCTGAGCATTCCGCCGAAGCGCTGCACCGTGAGCCGATAAGCCATGTTGTCATTCTGGACGGAACAATGTCGACGCTGGAACCCGGCTTTGAGACCCATGCCGGGCAGACGTTTCGCCTGTGTCAGGAAATGGGGACTCAGGTTTCCGTGTTTTATGAGGCTGGCGTGCAGTGGGAAAGCTGGAAGTCTTCGCTCGATGTGATGATGGGGCGGGGGATCAATCGGCAGATCCGTCGGGCCTATGGCTATCTGGCCTCGCGCTACAAACCCGGAGACCGGATTTACTTTATAGGGTATTCCCGTGGGGCCTACGGTGTTCGCAGCCTTGCGGGTGTGATCGACATGATCGGCTTGTTGAAGGCGGAACACGCGACCGAGCGGAACATCAAGCAGGCCTACCGCCACTATGAATGCAACCCGAGTGGCACGGCGGCCCGCGATTTCCGCCGCAAATTTTGCCATGAGGATGTGGCGATTGAGATGGTCGGGGTGTGGGACACGGTCAAAGCGCTGGGTCTGCGCCTGCCGCTGCTTTGGCGTTGGGCCGAGGAAAAGCACGCGTTCCACAATCATCAACTGGGCCGGGCGATCCGCCACGGATATCACGCGATGGCCCTGAACGAGACCCGCGAGGTTTATGAGCCTGTCTTGTGGAAATGCACGCCCGAGTTCAAAGGCCACGTCGAACAGGTTTGGTTTCGGGGCACCCATGGCGATGTGGGTGGTCAGTTGAACGGCTATGAAGAAGCACGCGCCCTCAGCAACATCTCTCTCATCTGGATGCTGGACAAGGCCGAGCGGCATGGGCTGCCGCTGCCGGAGGGATGGCGCGCTCGTTTTCCGACCAATGCTCAGGGGGCGTCGGTTGGAACGTGGCGCGGGTGGGGCAAGATTTTTCTTCTGCGCAAAAGACGGATAGTGGGCAAGGACCAGTCCGAACACCTCCACGCCTCGGTCGCGCCCGAGGATGTGCCTGGGTGGCAACCTGAACCAGACCTACCATCCCATCCGGCGCAGTAAAATGCCGATCATGTGCCCGCGGCTCCAAGATCACTGACACTTCAATTTCAGGTTCGAACCCTTTCTAGCTAATGCAACAATGCACGAAGGTTCGGTGTTCGACTCGGAAAGTAGACATGATGACACTAACCTTGGTTTGCCCAAGGTTTGTAGCACAAGACTTTCCGACCGTTTTGACGATAAACATCACTTCGTCGTTTAGGTTGGACGCGGATGGCAGGGAATAGAGAAGCTGTCGTTACCCTACGCTACAAATATGGTACGAAGGTAGACAGACAAGAGTTATGGAGCAAGCAAGGTGTTTGCAGGATCGATCGTGGGTTTCGTCTTTTCGATCTGCGCATTTTGTGAAATCGGGTACGGCCATCTTGTGGCGGAAGTTGAAAGAACACAGTCAACGTCGTTTCCAGATGACGTCATAATTTCTCAATTCTCTACTTCGAACGGCTACAAGCCCCAGGTGCCCAATTTATCCGGGAAATGGTATGCGACCCTTCGATGTAGTTTTGGGTCTGGTCGTTATATCTACTATTTTGAGCAAACTCGAAACGGCAGGCTTTCCGGTAAATCACAGGGTGTGAGCTTTGGCGTCAAAGACATAACGGGTTTTTTGGTAACCGGAAGCTTTTCCGCCACAAGTTTCGAGTTTTTTGAGCAAGTCAGCGAAGGTTATTTCATTGAGGTGTCAGGTTCGACCCGGTTGGCGGGAGGGTACATTTTCGCCACCTACAAGAACACGAGGACTGACAATGAATGTAGTTTGCGAATGAAGAAGATGAGAGATCAAAGACTCGTAGAACACTGATGCATGCCTACAATAGCTGTGTAATTCTGGCTGCGATCAGCCGACCTCTGCACGCTGGGCCTGTTAAATCAAGGCAACCATTTACACCGCCGCAACGAACAGCAACTTCGTCTGCGCATCCGACGCCCCGATCTAAAACACCCTTGCAGATAGCTGCGAGGGTGTTTTTCGCGTAAACGCCTGATACGCATAGCGTTTTTGACTTCGCAACACTTCTGATAAGAGGCTCGGAGAACCGCCGCACCTTTCCTACACTCCAGAATAAAAATACGGTTCTGGCGTTCCCAATCACCGCCGACGGTCGCGGCGCGAGCTCATGGGTTGGAAGGCCACACCGACATGCGCCTCGCAGTAGGGCTTGCCCGCTTCAACCGGCAGGCCGCAGAACCAGAAATCCTCGGTCGCGGGGTCGCCGACGGGCCATTTGCAGGTCTTTTCGGTCAGCTCCATCAGCGTCAGCTTTTTGGCTTTCTTCTCAACCTCGTTGACCTTGGCCAGCGCCTCGGGGCTGATCTCATTCGCCGAAGGCTGCGGCGGCAGAGGTTGACCCGCCGGGATAATCTGACGACGGGCGGGAACCGCGGGCTTCGTCTCCGCTGCCGGGGCAGGGGCCGGACGCGCGGGTTCGGTCTTGGGGGCGGGCTTTGGTTTCGCCTCGGCCTTGGGCGCGGGTGCCGGTTTTTCTTTTGGCTCAGCCTTGGCGGGCGTTGCTCCGGTAGCGCGGTTGGACAGGCCCAGACGGTGGACCTTGCCGATTACCGCGTTGCGGGTCACGCCGCCCAGTTCCTTGGCGATCTGGCTGGCCGACTGGCCCTCGCCCCACATTTTCTTCAGCAGTTCTACGCGCTCGTCAGTCCAGGACATCGGTTGCCTTTCAAAAGCGGAAAGCGGCCCCGGATTCGGGCCGCCTTGGGAATTCGTCTCAGCGCCCTATTCTAGTCACTGCGAGCCGAGTTACAAGCGGTCTTCGAATCAGTTAAGAGGCTCTCATGCAGAATCTTATGGATCAGGACGCGCGCCGGTTTAGCGCGGTCAATTGGATGGGCCTCTACACGCTGGCCAAACGCGAAACCCTGCGCTTTATGGCGGTGTGGACCCAGACCCTGCTGGCCCCGCTGGTGACGGCTGGATTGTTCTTGCTGATCTTCACCATTGCCATCGGCCCGAGCCGGCCTGACGTGATGGGTGTGCCGTTCCTGATTTTTCTGGCGCCCGGTATCATGATGATGACGGTGATCCAGAATGCCTTTGCCAATACCTCGTCCTCGATGGTGATTTCGAAAGTGCAGGGGAACATTGTGGATACGCTGATGCCACCGCTTTCCCCACTGGAGATCCTGCTGGGTTATCTTGCAGGCGGCATTGCGCGCGGCTTTCTGATCGCTTGTGTCGTGGCCCTCGCGTTTCTGGTGTTTCTGTCGATTGCGCCGCAGAACCTGTTTATCACCTTAATATTTGTCATTCTGGGCGGGGCCTTCATGGGCGCGCTGGGCCTGTTTGCCGGGATTTTTGCCAATAAATTCGACCAGATGGCGGCGATCACCAACTTTATCGTCACGCCTTTGGCCTTCCTGTCGGGTACCTTCTACTCGGTCGAGGCGCTGCCTCCGATGCTGAACAAACTTAGCCATCTGAACCCGGTTTTCTATCTGATTGACGGTCTGCGCTATGGGATGATCGGAGTGTCCGACAGCTCTCCGTGGCTGGGAATGGCAGTTTGCACCGGGGCGACGCTGTTCGTCGGTGCCGTGACCTGGCAGATGTTGCGCACAGGCTACCGGCTCAAGGCCTGACGGTGAATAGTTTCGCGCCAGACCAGAATCAACGCGCCTGTCAGGATGATGGATGAGCCGATGATGCTGATCCGATCCGGGATCACGTTAAAGATCACAAAGTCGTAGAACGCCGCGAAGATCAATGTGGCATAGCTGATGGGCGCAACGAACGAGGCATCGGCGCGGGCCATTCCGTTGACGAAACAGGCCTGCGCGCAGGCCATCACCCCCCCGATTCCGGCCAAAGCTGCCCATTGTGCAGGGGTCGGCGCCTGCCATACTGTAATCACCGCGACCGAGGCGATGGATAGACCCAATCCGTTGTTCACCAACAGAATCTGGATCGGAATCTCGCGGCCTGAGAGTTTTTTGATGAAAATCAGCTCCATCCCGATCACCGCGGCCGCCGTCAGCGCCAACAGGGCGGCCGGTTGAAAACTGGCCGGCGTCGGGCGCAAGAGAATCAGTGCCCCGGTCAAAGCCACCGCTGCGGCCAGCCAACGCCAAGGGCCGACACCTTCTTTTAGCAGCGGGATGGCCAGAACCATCGCAAAAACCGGGTTCAGGAAGGAAATCGCCGTGGCGTCCGTGATCGGGATATAAGCGACGGATGCAAACATTAGCGTGATCCCCAGCCATCCGAAACTTGTACGGCCGATATGCAGCCCCCAATGAGGGCGCCTCAGCGCCGGGCGCAGAACAGCTGTGGCGGTCACGATCACCACAAAAGCAAACAGAAACCGCCCGTGGCTGATCTGCATCGGATGCAACGCAGGGCCAAGCGTGTCTGTCCCCAACGCTTTGGCCAGCAATGTTGTCCCTGCCAGCAAGGCGCTGGCGGCAAAGATCAACAGGGCCGCAAGGGGCGGATTCTGAGGTGTAGGCGTCATGGCCAAGCGGTGCGCCACAGGAATTGAAATAGCAAGCGTGAAATGGCGGCTTCTCATCTCATTATGAAAATTCAGGGCTTTCCAATTATTGGTCTTCCCAGACAGATCGAACCTCGCTATACGAGCCGCCATGATCAAAACCGCACATATCCTGCGCCTCCGACGCCGACGCCTGACCGCGTAACCGGCCCGTTTGATCTATTTGCGCTGTCCAAATCCGCGCATTCTCCACCAAATCAGTTGACGACCATGGCCCCGGTGTATCACTCACAGGGCTTAAGCTATCTTAAAAGGATGATCCGATGATCCCGTCCGTTCTGCCGACCTATAACCGTGCGCCTCTGACTTTCGTGAAGGGCGAAGGCGCCTGGCTGACCGAGGCGGATGGCCGACGTTTTCTGGACCTCGGAGCGGGCATCGCGGTGAACGCGCTGGGCCACGCGCATCCGGCGCTTGTGAACGCGCTGACCGAGCAGGCGCATGCGCTGTGGCATGTCTCGAACCTCTACCACATTCCGCAGCAGCAGGCGCTGGCCGACAAGCTGGTGGAACATACTTTTGCCGACACGGTGTTCTTTACCAACTCGGGCACCGAGTCATGCGAACTGGCCGTGAAAATGGCCCGCAAGTATTTCTATGACAAAGGCCAGCCCGAGAAGGTCGAGATCATCACCTTCGATGGCTCGTTCCACGGCCGGTCTTCGGCTGGTATCGCCGCCGCCGGGTCCGAGAAGATGACCAAAGGCTTCGGCCCCTTGCTGCCGGGCTTCGTGCATCTGACGTTCGGAGATCTCGATGGCGTCACAAACGCGATTTCCGAAAAAACAGCGGCAATCATGATCGAGCCGGTTCAAGGCGAAGGCGGCATCCGCCCCGTTCCCGACGCCGAACTCAAAGCACTGCGTCAGATCTGTGACGAAAACGGCCTTCTGCTGATCCTCGATGAAGTCCAGTGTGGCGTGGGCCGGACCGGTAAGCTCTTTGCCCACGAATGGGCGGGTATCACGCCCGATATCATGATGGTCGCCAAAGGCATCGGCGGAGGCTTCCCTCTGGGCGCGGTGCTGGCCACGGAAGAGGCCGCCAGCGGCATGACCGCAGGCACCCATGGCTCGACCTACGGGGGGAACCCGCTGGGCTGCGCCGTTGGCTGCGCCGTGATCGACCAAGTTGCCACGCCCGCCTTCCTCGAAGGTGTCAACCGTAAGGCTGGCTTACTGCGCCAGAAACTCGAAGGCCTAGTCGCCGATCACCCCGAGGTTTTCGAAGAGGTGCGCGGCGCCGGCCTAATGCTGGGCCTGAAGTGCAAAGCGACCAATATCGACGTCGTCAACGCGGGCTACGATAACGAGGTCATCACGGTTCCCGCTGCCGACAACGTCATTCGCCTGCTGCCGCCACTGACCCTGACCGAAGACGATATCGCCCAGGCGATGATCCGCCTCGACAAGGCCGCGACGCAAATCGAAGCCAACCTCGACACCGTCTGATCCTTCTTCTGTTCACAAATACCTCGGGGGCAGCGCCCCCGACCGTTGATAGCCAAAAGCGAAACGATATGAACCATTTCCTTGATATCCACAAAACCGGCGCAGCCGACCTGCGCAACATGATTGATCAAGCGGGCGCGATGAAACAGGCCCGCCTTGGACGGCCAAAAGCCGCGCTGGATGATGAACAGCCGCTCAAAGACCACATGGTCGCGTTGATCTTCGAAAAACCCTCAACCCGGACGCGCGTGTCCTTTGACGTCGGTGTGCGCCAGATGGGCGGTCAGACCATGGTTCTGTCCGGCAAGGACATGCAGTTGGGGCATGGCGAAACCATCGCCGACACGGCCCGTGTTCTGTCACGCTATGTGGACATGATCATGATCCGCACCTTTGACGAGACCGTTTTGACCGAGATGGCCGAATACTCGGACGTACCTGTGATCAACGGCCTGACCGACCGCACGCATCCCTGCCAGATCATGGCCGATATCCTGACCTACGAAGAACACCGCGGCCCGATTGCGGGTAAAAAGGTGGTCTGGACCGGTGACGGCAACAACGTTTGCGCCTCGTTCCTTCACGCGGCAGGGCAGTTCGGCTTTGACCTGACGTTCACCGGCCCGGCACAGTTTGACCCCGAGGAAGAGTTCATGGGTTTTGCCCGTCAGAAGGGCTCGCAAATCGTCGTTGAACGTGATCCTTACAAGGCCGTTGAGGGCGCAGATCTGGTGGTTGCCGACACCTGGGTCTCGATGCATGACAGCCAATCCGCGAAAGAGCGTCGCCACAACATGCTGCGCCCCTATCAGGTCAATACTGAGCTGATGTCCCATGCCAAGCCGGACGCGCTGTTCATGCACTGCCTGCCCGCCCACCGCGAGGAAGAGGCGACCTCCGAGGTGATGGACGGCCCGAACTCAGTTATCTTTGATGAGGCCGAGAACCGCCTTCACGCCCAGAAAGCAGTGATGCGGTGGTGTCTGGGCGTCTAAGCCCGCCTCCTCACGTCCCAAACACGCAGTTTGGCGAGCGCCCGCCCGCTCGCCAATAGCACCAACACGCAGAGGGCGGTCTTGGTCGTGATCTCCATCGTGCCCTCGATCAGCATAGCGTGCACAACGCTTCCGACGATTGTCACAGAAGCCAGCGTAGTATGCGTTAGCCGCCAGACGCGAAACCGCAAGGTCAGACGTTGACGGTAGATACCCAGAAGCGCCGCGAAAAAAGCCGCCCACATCGCGATCACTCCCCAAGCGGAAAACGGGGTCGCCGAGACGAAGAGCAACGCATCCACCACATCTGGAGGGCTGGTAATCCAAAGGCCGCCAACATGGATGATGATTGCCACGAACAACGCAATCCCAACCCACCTATGCGCGCGACGGCTGGTCATCGGGGCAAGCCCTGGCAAAATTCTGGCCGCCAGTAATGGTTGCAACAATAGTAACCCAAGGCTCAGGACCCCGGCAAACCCTGCTAGGATGTAGATGGGGTCACGCCAAGCCAGATATGGGCTGGTCGCAGCCGCGATCAATGGAGCAAACAACGCCGCCCCAATCCCCAGCCAAATCAGAGCGTTGCGGATCACGTGGTTCAGGCAGGTTGCAGCACGAAATGTGCGGCCAGAGTTTTATCTTTCGCGCTAGACATCACGGGCCGCAGGAACACCGTCTGGAACTCACCGCTGTCATAGGCCAGATGCCCATGCGGTTGCCCGAAGGCAGGCACGATCTGCGGCATCTCCAGCCGAAACTCGCCATTGGCGTCGGTCAAGGTCGCTCCGTGACTGTGAGGATCGCGCTCGTGCCCTTCGGTCGTGTGCGCCCAGATCTGGATGCGTTGACCGGGCAGGGGCGCTCCGTCTCCGGCGCGTCGCACGGAGCCTGTCATCCAGAACCCTCCGCCACCGATCCTGTCGACGATCGGCGCGCCGGGGCGATAGTTGTTGGACCCGCCGCGCATCGAAGGGGTCGCAGCAAGCCCGCTGGCATGCGCTCCCCCGGATAAACCCGTCGCGAGGGTGCCAATGCCGGCGACTAGAAGAGACCGGCGGGTTATTTGAAGGCGCGTCATGGAAACTCTCCTGTCATGTGGCCCACATTCTACCCCGACCTGACAGGCGGGGCTCGCCTATCCCAAAATATAGCACGCTTGATTGGAAAACCGAGCGCGCGCCGTCCAAGCGTGGACGATTTAATGTTCACGGCTATGTGAGGGTACATGGCCCACCGTGCTTCAACGAACCAGACGCCGCACCAAGTATGTGCATGGTTGCGCGATACATGTCGTGAACTCTGCGCTACAGTGCATTCAGGAACGTTAGAAAGTGAGCCCGTCCGACCAAAGGAGATCAGGCATGAGCTGGAACCCGACTCACACCCCCGACTGCGTCACTGAAAACCCGGCGCTTGAGACGTTGATCATCCCGCGTGCCCGCGATCTGGGCGGGTTCGAAGTGCGCCGGGCGCTGCCATCGGTCGAACGCCAACTGGTCGGGCCGTTCATCTTCTTCGATCAGATGGGTCCAGCCGAGTTCATCACCGAAGGCGGCATCGACGTCCGCCCGCATCCTCATATCGGGCTGGGGACGGTGACCTATCTGTATCAGGGCGAGTTCGAACATCGGGACAGTCTGGGCACCCACCAAATGATCTACCCCGGTGAGGTCAACTGGATGGTCGCCGGTCGCGGCGTGACCCACTCTGAACGCACAAGTGCTGAGACGCGCGCCCGCGAAAACAAGCTATTCGGGATCCAGACCTGGATCGCCTTGCCCGAAGCGCATGAGGATATGGCACCGGATTTTGAGCATCACAAACAAGGCGCGCTGCCCCATATTCAGGACAAAGGCGTCAGCGCCCGCCTGATCCTCGGCTCGGCCTATGGTGAGACAAGCCCGGTCACCATGCTGTCCGAGACCTTCTATGTGGATGTCCAACTGGACCCTGGTGCCTCGTTCCCGCTGCCGGACGATCATGAGGATCGGGGCGTCTATGTCACCGAAGGCTCGGTCGAGATTGCGGGCGACAAATTCGAGGCAGGGCGCATGATGGTTTTCCGTCCGGGCGACAAGCTCTCGGTCACGGCCGGGCCGATGGGCGCGCGGCTTATGTTGCTCGGCGGCGCGACCCTCAACGAAGAGCGCTATATCTGGTGGAATTTCGTATCCTCGTCGAAGGAAAAGATCGAACACGCAACACGCGAATGGAAGAACGCGGACTGGGCGAACGGAGCTTTCCACCTACCCCCCGGCGATGATAAGGAGTTCATTCCAATCTCGCCGGAACTGGAGCGCACCAAACCCAGACTGGCCCGCTGAACGCCACGTTACCCCGCTCTGGGCTTGCCCCGACACGCCAACCCGGTGATCCTTCCGGCAACGGAGGGATCGCCATGAAGATCGTCATTGCAGGTGCGGGCAGTATCGGTTGCTATTGCGGTGCGTTGCTGGCTGATGCCGGGCACACGGTCACTATGTTCGGCCGCTCCCGCGTCGTGGACCCGATCCGAGAGAAGGGGCTGACGGTCACCGATTTCTCGGGACTCAACCGCACGGTTCCGGCCGCATCTCTGATGCTCAGCACAGATCCTGACTGTCTGGCCGAAGCCGATCTGATCATCGTCACTGTGAAATCTGGCGCGACCGAAGACATGGCGGCGCTGATCGCTTCGCACGCTTCGCAGTCGGCTCTGGTCTTTTCGTGGCAAAACGGGATGGAGAACGCCCGAACTCTGCGCTCCAACTTGCCCGACCACGATGTCCGCGCGGGGATGGTGCCTTTCAACGTGGTTCCAACCGGCCCGGCTACCTATCATCGCGCCACGTCCGGAGATATCGTCATCCAGGCGGGCGCTGGATCCTTGGCCGAACAGCTGACCAGCGCTCAGTTTCCAATCACCGAGAGCGACCAGATCGAGGCCGTTCAATGGGGCAAGCTTGTCATCAACCTCAACAACGCGCTGAATGCACTATCGGGCCTCACTCTGGTTGAACAATTGACGGACCGCAATTGGCGTCGCCTTATGGCCGATCAGATGGCCGAGGCGCTTTCAGTTCTGAAAGCCGCCGGTCATCCGGTCGCCTCGACCACACCACTACCCGCTTGGATGACGCCGCATATCCTGCGCATGCCGACACCTTTGTTCAAGCGCATCGCCTCTAAAATGCTGACCATCGACCCCAGCGCGCGAACTTCGATGGCCTATGATCTCAGCGCAGGTCGCCCTACGGAAATCGAGAGTCTGCAAGGCGAGATCATCCGTCTTGGCCAGTCCCTGAACAAACCAACCCCGATAAACAGCCGGGTTGCCGAATTGATCCGCGCAACCCCCACAGAACCCATGCGGCCTGCCCAGATCAGACCCTAATCCGCTCTTCATCTGGCTAAAAATATCCCGGAGCGCGAGGCAGAGCCTCGCGAGTCCCCAGCCTACCCAAACGCGGTCAGCATCCAGAATATCACTGCGGACAACACAGCCGCTGCCGGAACGGTCACCACCCAAGCGGCCACGATCGTCATGAAATGCGACCGGCGAACCAGCTTGCGCCGCTGATGCTCTTCCCGCGCCAGGCGCTGCTCGGGAGGGCGTTGGCGGTTGGAATTTGCCCAGCGTCGGTCGGAATGCCATTCGCGGTAGAAACCCACGCCAAAAACGGCGCCCACTGTGATGTGCGTCGAGCTGACTGGCAGCCCCAACCAACTGGCCAGGATCACGGTGATCGCGGCAGACAGCGCGACGCAAAAGGCGCGCATCGGGTTCAACTTGGTGATCTGACTGCCCACCATTCTGATCAGTTTCGGCCCGAAAAGGAACAGACCGAAAGAAATCCCAAAGGCTCCGATCACCATGACCCATGTGGGAATGGTGACTTTGGCGGCAAAATCTCCGAACTCGGCTGCGTGCACAATAGCGGCCAGAGGGCCGACCGCATTCGCCACATCATTGGCTCCATGCGCAAAGCTGAGGAAGGTCGCTGAAATCACCAGAGGCAACCCGAACAGGGTTTTCAGCGACCGCGCGCGGTTCTCCAGCCCTTGCGAGCGACGGCGCACCCAAGGCACCGTCACGGCCCATGCCAGCAGGCCGGCGGCCAAACCGATTAGAACAGCTGTGTTCAGATCAATCGCGACGATCTTCTTCAGTCCCTTCACCGCCAGATAGGTGGCGAACGCACCGGCCATCAGCCCCACGAGGATGGGCACCCAGCGCTGGGCGGCTGCAATCTTGTCGTCCTGATACTGGATTTTGGCCTTGATAAGCGCCAGAAACACAGCTGCAATCACGCCTCCCAGAACCGGCGAGATCACCCAGCTGGCCGCGATCGCCCCCATGGTGCCCCAACTGACCGCACTCAGCCCTGCCGCGGCAACGCCAGCACCCATGACTCCGCCCACGACGGAATGCGTGGTCGAAACAGGCGCGCCCAGCCAGGTCGCAAGGTTGACCCACATGGCCGAGGAGATCAGCGCCGCCATCATCGCCCAGATGAACACATTGCTGTTCTGGACCGAGGCCGGATCAATGATCCCCTTGGAGATGGTTGAGACCACATCACCGCCCGCCAGCAAAGCGCCTGCGCTTTCGGCAATGGCCGCGATGGCAATCGCGCCGCCCATAGTCAGGGCATTTGCACCCACGGCCGGGCCCATGTTGTTGGCCACGTCATTGGCACCGATATTGATTGCCATATAAGCCCCGAACGCCGCCGCTGCGACGACGATCACGCCGCCATCCGCCTGTCCGAACAGAACCGCCGCCGTCAACCCGGCCATTGCCATGAAGGCCAGAGCGATGCCCGGCGCCAGCAAGGGGCGGGCGACATGCGCATTTGCCGTCTCGACCCGCGAGATGCGATGCAGGTCGCTGTCCAGCGCCTTCCAGCGCGGTTTGGAGTTCGTGTTCGACATGGGTGTGATAAGGTCCAAAAAGATTGACGCCGGTCCCTACAGGTTTCACGACCTTAGGGCAACCATGACGCCACTTGACCTTTAAAGATGCCTTAGCAGGGCCTTGAGTTCAGGCTCATCCACACGTTCAGCTGCAATCTTCGGCGTCACCCAGCTCCGCTGCCGCTGATCAACTTCGGGAAAGTCGTCCAACAGTTTCGTCACGCGCAGATGGTAGACGCTGGTCAACACCGCCTCGACCGAGCCGTCTTTGAGAACCTTGTCATAGGTGAAGTGACCCACCGGCTCTTTTTTGGCTTTGGCCTCGCGCACGCCGGCCTCTTCCCAGGCCTCTTGCAGGGCAGTTCCGGCACCGTCCAGTCCGTCGATCGGCCAGCCTTTGGGAATGATCCAGCGCCCGGTATCGCGGCTGGTCACCAAAAGAACCTCGTGGCCTGATTTGGTCTGACGCGTACAGAGGGCGGCCACCTGCACGCGCTTAGGTCGCTGTATCATAGGTCGTCCGACCTCATCCCAGATTCTCTGCAACTGCGCTTTCATTCTTCTGCCGCTCGGAAAACATTTTACCTCAATGCATGTTCAGATAGTCGTCGGAATAGATGAATGCAACGTAACCCCGAAAAAACGGCTTTTCTTAGGGGTTTGGCGGCAATTTTGTCGCAATTTGGGGGTAATTAGACAAAATCAGGCGCTTGCTGATGCCTCAGCCGGGCCTTCGTTTGGCTCGCAACGTCGGATCGGCCTGAGTTGGGTCTTCGGGCCAGGGGTGTTTGGGGTATTGCGCGCGCATGTCCTTGCGCACATCCGCGTAAGAGCCAGCCCAGAACCCTGGCAGGTCGCGGGTGATCTGGATCGGGCGTTGTGCGGGAGACAGCAGGGTGATCTTCAGTGGCGTACCTCCGACCACCGGATGGCGCGTGACACCGAACAGCTCTTGCAGGCGCACCGAGATTTCAGGCGCATCGCCGCCGTAGTCGATGGAGACTTTGCGGCCCAGTGGGGTAACGAAGAATCCCGGCGCGCGGCGGTCCAGCTCTTGCGTCTGCGCCCAGTCCAGACGGGCCCGCAGCGCGGGCAGTAGGTCAAAGCGCTTCCAGTCCTCTGCGCTGCGCGCGCCCGAGAGCATGGGCAGCAGCCAATCTTCCACCGTGTCGATCAGCCCTTGGTCCGAGAAGTCGGGCAGGTCGACCCCATCGGCACGCACCAGTTCGACCCGCGCGGCCAGCCGGGCAGCTGCACCTTCCAGCCCCAGCCCCAGATCGCAAACCCCGTCCAACATGGCACGGGCGATCGCGTCGTCGGGGACGTCTTTCCAGATCTGGTCCTCTAGCGTGATAGCGCCGAGGCGTTCTTGCCGCCTTGCAATGACCCTTCGGTCGCGTTTTGACCAGACGCAGGTGGTCTTCCATCCGATCTGATCTGCGAACATGGCGCGAATTTCACTTTCGCTGATCTGCACGGCCATGCGCGCCTTCGCCTCGCGCGGATTGCCGTCCGTATCTATGACCACCAAATAGGGCGCGCCTGACAGCGTATCGCCACTGTCCAGCACAACACCCTTACCGCCGGACAGCACATAGCGCGGTGCCTCGCCCTTGCGCCTTTGGCCAATGCGGTCGGGATAGGCCAGCGCGGCCAGGTAGGCGGGGCTGAGGTTTTCAGCCACAGATCCGGCCTGCGCTCGTAGCCGTTTGGCCTCGGCCTTGACCCGGTCCAACACGCCCATATTGACCTGCCAGACCCGGTTGCGCTGAAACGCGCGGGCGCCGCGCAGTGCCTCGAGCCGCAAGGACAAGTCGACCGGAGCGCCCTTCAGCGGGTCACGTTCCGCCATCAGTGCGGCCAGAGGGGCTGCCTGCGCCCCTGCCGTAACCAGCATATGACCCAAGCGGGGATGTAGGGGCAGGGCAGCCAGCGCTCGCCCATGATCCGTGATCCGCCCCTTGTCATCCAGAGCGCCCAGTAGAGTCAGCAGCGCCTGCGCCTCAGCCAGAGCGCCGTCGGGCGGAGCCGTCAGAAATGCCAGCTCTCCGGCTTCGGCCCCCCAGAGCGCCAGCTCTAGCGAAAGCCCGGTCAGATCGGCGGCCTCGATCTCGGCAGGCGGGTAGGCGGCCAATGCGCCCTCTTCGCCTTTCGACCACAGCCGATAGCACAGCCCGTCTGAAACCCGACCCGCCCGACCGGCGCGCTGGGTTGCTTCGGCGCGCGTGACTCGTTCCGTCACCAGCCGCGACATGCCCGAGCCAGGATCGAACCGCGCCCGCCGTGCCTGTCCCATATCGACCACGACGCGGATATCGGGAATCGTCAGCGAGGTTTCGGCAATCGAGGTTGCCAGCACCACCTTCCGCCCGCTCTCAACCGGCGCAATGGCCGCGCGCTGGGCGGCAAAGGGCATGGCCCCAAAGAGCGGACGCACAACGCAATCCTGTGGCAGTCGCCCGGACAGTGCGCTTTCTGCGCGGCGGATCTCACCCTCGCCCGGGAGGAACACGAGGATACCGCCACCGATGGCGCGGCTGTCCCGCTCGGCCTTTACGACGAGATCAATCAATGCATCCAACCGCCGGGCCTGCGCACCCAGTGGTTTCTCCAACCATCGCGTTTCAACCGGATAGCTGCGGCCTTCCGAGGTCACCAGCGGCGCCTCCATCAACCTCCCAACAGGGTCTGCATCCAGCGTTGCAGACATGGCCAATAGGATCAGATCATCGCGCAGGGCTCCGTTCACCTCAAGACACAGGGCCAGCCCCAGATCGGCGTTCAGAGAGCGTTCGTGGAACTCGTCGAAAATCACCGCACCGATGCCGGGCAGGTCGGGCTCGGATTGCAACATGCGGGTCAGGATGCCTTCGGTGACCACCTCGACCCGGGTGGACTTGGACACTTTCGCATCGCCCCGGACACGGTAGCCGACCGTTTGCCCGGCGCGTTCGCCCAGCGTCTCGGCCATTCGTTCGGCAGCGGCGCGGGCGGCCAACCGCCGGGGTTCGAGCATTACGATCCGACCGGCGCTTAGTCCGGCCTCTAGCATCGCCAGAGGCACCCGCGTCGTCTTGCCCGCACCCGGTGGGGCCTGCAGCACGGCGCGGCCATGGGTTCTCAGGGCGTCCAGCAAGTCCGGAAGGGCGTCATCTATTGGCAAACGGCTCATGCGACCTTATCGCCAAAGCGGGACCCGACGTCCAGAAGCAGCGCAGTTAATCCCGCAGGGCCTCTGGACAAACCCCGCGCTGCACATTCATCTAGGGCGAATTCTAGAGGGACCGGACGGATGGACATAGCTGACTTGGGCGACAGGATATTGCAGGGTGAGCGTCGGGCTTTGGCGCGTGCGATTACCTTGGTCGAAAGCCAGCGGGAAGATCACCGGGCGCAAGCGACTGAGTTGCTGTCCCATCTGGCGCAATCCGGGCGGCAATCCCTGCGGATCGGCCTGTCCGGCACGCCGGGAGTCGGCAAGTCCACCTTCATCGAAAGCTTTGGTATGATGCTGATCGGGCAGGGGCTGCGTGTTGCAGTTCTGGCTGTTGATCCAAGCTCGGCCCGCTCGGGTGGGTCCATTCTGGGCGACAAAACCCGGATGGAGAGTCTGAGCCGCGAGAAAAATGCCTTTATCCGGCCATCTCCCAGCCAGAGCCACCTTGGCGGCGTCGCCCGCCGCACTCGCGAGGCCATCGTCCTGTGCGAGGCAGCTGGCTACGATGTCGTTTTGATCGAAACAGTGGGCGTCGGCCAGTCCGAAACCGTGGTCTCGGAGCTGTCGGACCTGTTCCTGCTGCTGCTGGCCCCGGCAGGCGGGGATGAGTTGCAAGGCGTGAAGCGCGGTATCATGGAGATGGCCGACATCATCCTGATCAATAAGGCCGACGGAGACCTGAAAGCGACCGCGACCCGCACTTGCGCCGACTACGCCGGTGCCCTACGCCTGTTGCGAAAGCGGCCTCAGGACCCCGAAGGTTTCCCGAAGGCCATGCCGGTGTCAGCGGTTGAGGAACATGGGCTGGACAAGGCATGGGCGGAAATTCAGAGTCTGACCGATTGGCGGCGCGAGGCGGGTCATTGGCAATCCAACCGCGCCGCACAAGCCCGCTATTGGTTCGATCAGGAAGTGCGGCATTCGCTGCTTGCACGCCTCGAAACGGCCCAAGCCAAGGCGCAGATGGCGCAGCTTGATGCCGAGGTATCCCAAGGTCGCCTCAGCCCTGCCGCCGCGGCCGAGAAAATGCTGGCGAGCCTGGTCTAAAGGTGCTTTCACCTTTTCCAAAATACGCGTGCCACAGGCACGGCTCGGCGGGCCGTTCCGTTGCAAGAGGTTTGGGAAAAGAATCCGTCCGCCGTGTCTTGACCCTTCCCGCGATTCCCACTACACGCATCCAACCAGTTTTCGGGCGCGACTTCGGGTTGTGCCCCTTGTGATTTGGCCGCAGGTATTTTGCCGGGCCTCCAGAAACAAAGGAAGAAACCATGTCGCGCCGTTGCGAACTGACCGGAAAAGGCCCGATGACTGGCAACAATGTCAGCCACGCCAAAAACAGAACTCGTCGTCGTTTTCTGCCGAACCTGAACGACGTTACCCTGCAGTCCGAGACCCTGGGTCGCGGCGTCAAGCTGCGCATCTCGGCAGCTGCCCTGCGCTCGGTCGACCACCGTGGTGGTCTGGACGCGTTCCTGGCGAAAGCCAAGGACGAAGAGCTGTCGGCAAACGCTCTGAAAGTGAAAAAGGAAATCGCTAAGGCCCAAGCCGCGGCCTAAGTCCTTACACTTAACAGAATTCCAAAGCCTCGAACCTAGCCGGTTCGGGGCTTTTTCATTTGGAAACGATTGGCGACGGTTGTGCCCGTCCGGGAAACAAAATCCTCTTGAGTGATCTTGTTCACAGACAAAGCCGCCCTATTTTTGACGTTATTGGTTTATCAACAACGAGTGTTGTCCAATGTCATTTAAGAGTTTTTATTTCTTTCTTTTGCTGAGTAAGCTGGCAAGTAAGACAATTTCCGCATGTTCCCGGATGCAGCGCCGGGTTAACCGGTCTCATACCAGCCTCACAAAGGGAACTGTAAAGCGGCGCGGTCTGGAATACTGAAGCGATTTCGGGCGCGACGGTTTGGCGCTTGAAGCTTGTTTGCGCAGCGGCCTATATCGAGGCCGAATGAAACGTTTCGTGCCTCGAATCCTTCCAGTTGTGATGTGCCTGTTGGTTGTTCTGACAGGGCAGGGATTGGCCGTTTCGCGCGGAGTTGACCGCGCAGTAGGCCAAATGGTGCTGTGTACGGGCACAGGACCCGTTGTCGTCTATATGGATGAGGAGGGGCAGCCGACAGCGCCTCCGCACTATTGTCCGGACTATGCTTTGGCTCTGCTTGGGGCAGTTCATCCGCATCCTCCGGTCGTACCTGATGCGCCGCTGATGCGTGGTGTTCAGCCGCTCAGCCGCGATGAAAACTTGATCGCGCTGCCTTTGCCGCGGAAACCGGCGCGGGCCCCTCCGGTGAAGGTCTGATTCCCTTTCGATACAAATCAGACCAAAAGAAATAGGAGAGGCGCGATGTCCCTCAAATCCACTCTGTTCGCAACACTGGCCGGTTGTGTGTTGGCCGTTCCAGCCTTTGCCGCCGATATCATCGTTGTAGACGACGCATACGCTCGGTCGTCTGGTAAGGCAGCCAAGGCGGGTGCGGCCTTTATGGTGATACAGAACACCAGTGATACCGATGATCGCCTGATCAGTGCGACTTCGGACGTATCGGCTCGGGTCGAGCTGCACACTCATATGATCGACGATGCGGGCGTGGCCAAGATGGTGCATGTCGAGGAAGGCTTTGTGATTCCAGCGGGTGAGAGCTTAGCGCTCAAACGCGGGGGCGCCCATGTGATGTTCATGGGGCTGAAGGACCCGTTTGAGCAAGGCGAGATGCTGCCTCTTACCTTGGTTTTTGAAAAAGCAGGTGAGGTCGTGATTGAGATTCCGGTTGATCTGGAACGCCAGGACAAGCACGGCCATTACAACCACGGGTCGCATTCGAACTAGGTGAATGCCTGTCTTCGGGCCGCATTGCGGCCGTCATCCATGTGTAAGGCCGGGCACAGAGCCCGGCCTTTTGCGTCCCTAGGCTGGTGTTGGCACTTTAGCGATTGATGGTTTTCATGCCGACCCGGTCGCTGGCGTTGTGCAGACGGGTGGCCAGCCAGAACATCACGGCTGCAATCGCAAGTGCTGAAAAGGCGATGGCCCATCCCAGTGCGATCAATGCAACGGCTGGCCATATCATCAGCACCAGTCCAATGATAAGGGCTGCGATCCCTGATACACGCATCGAGCCGCGTTGAGGGTCGCGCTCATTCATTTGCTGTGAAGCGGCCAATGAGCCGATGCCAATAATCAATGCCCAAGCGCCCAGCAAGAAGAAGGCCAGCTTGACGGTGCCTTCCGGCCAAATAAACAGGACCAGGCCGATAAGAACAGCGCCGATGGCCGCCCCGCCCAACAACCCGCGACGACCAACCCCCAACAGAGTCAACCCGCCGTCGATGATCAACAGTGCCCCAACCAGCCTTAGCAACAGCGCGATGCTACCGGACGGCCAGAAAAGCGCAGCGATACCAACCGCACCCGCCAGCACCCCACGTATCAGGAACGTCCACCACAGGCTTGAGAGCTGCGCGCTCAGCCTATCTCGCTCTGTCATGCTGTCACCGTCCAGGATCTCGCCGGTTTGTGGGTTTTGGTCGGTCATTTTACGGCCTCTTGAAAAAACCTTGTTGAAATAGAGCGAGGTAGTCCCGCTATGTCGTTCGCACTAGGTTTGCATCTGTAGTAAGCGATCGACCCATTTTGGCACAGTTTCGGACGCTTTGCCCAGCAGTCGGTCGTCGAAGCCTCCGCCTGTCGGCTCAAGATTGATCTCAATAGTTCGCGCCCCAACCGCTTGAGCCTCGTGGACAAAAGCCGCCGCCGGATAGACTTGGCCTGATGTGCCGATCGCAGCGAAGATCATGGCGGAGGCAAGGTGATCGAAAATCTCCTCCATATGATAGGGCATTTCCCCAAACCAGACCACGTCAGGGCGCGCGGTGGGGGCATTGCAGGCCGGGCAGGGTTCGCCCACCTCCATCTCCGGCGGTGCTGTCCAGCGGTGGCCACAGGATGCGCAGAGCGCACCGGACAGTATCCCGTGCATGTGGATCACATCCTGCGCGCCGCCGGCCTCGTGCAGCCCGTCAACATTCTGCGTGACGATCACAACCTCGCCCGAAGAGTCCCGTTGCAGCCGGGCAAGCGCCTTATGCGCTGCGTTGGGTTCCACCTTGGCGGCCTGCACGCGGCGGGCGTTGTAGAACCCCTGAACCAAGGCGGGGTCACGGGCGAAACCTTCCGGCGTTGCCACATCCTCAATCCGGTGTTGCGCCCATAGGCCGCCCTCATCGCGAAAGGTGCTGAGGCCGCTTTCGGCGGAAATCCCGGCCCCGGTCAGAATGACGATCTTTTCCATATGCCCCTCACGCGTTACAGATTGGCCCATGACACATCGTATCCTCTTTGTTTGCCTGGGCAATATCTGTCGGTCTCCTGCGGCCGAGGGTGTGTTTCGCGCCCGTGCGCCCCATCACGCAACCGACAGCGCAGGGACAGCGGGCTGGCATATCGGCAAACCGCCTTACGGCCCGATGCAATCCGCAGCCAAAGCGCGGGATATCAAGCTGGACGATCTGCGAGCCCGGCAATTCGTGGTTGAAGATTTCGAACGGTTCGACCTGATTGTTGGAATGGACGCTGAGAACATCGCGAATATTGAGGCCCTGCGCCCCGTCGGCAATCAGACCCAAGTGCGTCTATTGACTGATTTCGCGCCTCAGACCGGCGCTGATCACGTGCCCGATCCCTACTACACGCGGGATTTCGACAGCGCGTTGGATCTGATCGAAACCGCAGTTGAAGGGCTTGCCACGCATCTTGAGGGCTAGCTGTCCATCACCTTCAACTGTCCGCTGAGCCAGGGCAGCTTGGCAATGGCTGGATCGATCATCTGGCTTTGCATCAGCCGTCGCATCATGCCCGAGACTTCTTGCGGGACCTGATCGGACCAGTCGGTGCGGGTGAACAGCGAAATCATGCGCGAAAACGCCCCGAGGGGGCAGGGATGGGCCTGCAGGTCCTCGTGGAATCGGGCTGCGCGCATATATCCCAGCGGTGTGGTGATCGCCCAGCCCAAGCCACGCGCTACCATCGCCATAAGGGCCAGGTGTGAGCCGATCTCGAACCGCTCTTCGAACTCTATCTGTTGTCGGGCGATATGGCTCTCAATCTGACGGCTGATCAGCTGCTCGCGCGCATATCGCAGGAAGGGCAGTTTCTCGACGGCCTCGGTTCCATTGCTGACGCTGCTCGGCGCGACCAGAATGAAGGGGTCCTGCACCAGAGGATACTCTACCACACCCTCTAGCACCTCGCCGCTATGGGCTGAGACGGCCATATGCAGGCGCTGTGCTTCAAGCTCGGAAAACAGATCAAGGCTGGGCAAGGTGATCAGCTTGAATTTCGAGCGCGTCAGGCTGTCGGCCAGAAGGGTCGCAAGCCGCGGTGTCAGGTCATTATCGAAATCGTCAATTAACCCGATCGAGAGCGTCGTGAGATGCCCAAGATCCATCACGGTCAGCTCACTTTGGGCCATCTGCAGCTCTGACAGAACCGCCTGCGCGCGGGTCAGAAAACTGCGCCCTGCCTGCGTAAGCCGCATTGGCCTGCGCCCGTGGTCCACCAGATCGGTGCCGATGGCCTTTTCCAGATTGCGCAATTGCTGAGAAACCGAGGGCTGGCTGAGCCCCGTAATCTCGGCCGCTTGCGCCACCGATCCTGTCCGGGCCAGCGCCTCAAACACCTCAAGGCCCCGCAGGGTCAGCCCTTTCATCACCATAAGATACACCTTTCGCTGCGCCTTTTCTGGGGCGCAGCGGGCATCAGGTCAAGGTTTCAGAACGGCTTAGCTACAGATCGCCTGCGCCATTTGGCCAAAGTTCTGATACCGATCCCACAGCGCGTCATCGCGCGCCGTCTGAGACATCTTTAATTGCTGCGCCTGATGGGGGTCTGTGAACCATTTCGAGACGGTCTTCTGATCACTGCGCGTCAACGCCTGATCTGCCACGCGCTGGATGCACGAACACCGTGCCCGCGTCGCCGCCTGACGATCCGACGCCAAACACGCCCGCTTGATCTGCGATGCGTCCGCAACCGGAGCCACTGTCGTCAGCAACGCCGCACAAAATGCGATTAGGAGGAACTGTTTCATGCTCATGCCTCGTTTTTGCCTGCTTGGAGGGATCTTGCGCCCCTCTCAATCTGCGCGGGAGTATGAATCAAACGGGGGTTGGGATCAATACGTAGGACTTCACAAAGCAAGACCGTGGCTTCACGACGTCTTAGCGGCATCCGCGCGATCTGCATCGGCCCGGTCGTTAGGGGGGCGAGATTCTGAAAAAACAAAGCGTCGGGCTCTGCGTCCCGAGGTGCCTTCGCAACAAACATGCTTTCCGACTCAATCCCGTTGGCCTTTAAGATGCTATGTCGATCAAGCAAGATGTGATGATAGCAAGCGGCGCGTACATCGGAGAAGCGGGCAAGGCCAACATCAACAAGGCTGATTGCAGGAATAAAAACGTCCGGTGCCCCAAACATTAGCTCAGCCGCAGGATGCGTGATCAGCAGGCGATGTTGCTGTGAAATGCTCAGTGCAATTGGATTTTGTAGTGGACCAGTTGGGATTTCAACAGCTCTAAAGCTGCCACTTGCGATGACATCTTGTGATCCGACCCAAGTGATCGGCAGGTGCCCGTCATCCTTCGTCCAAACCAGGTCGCCCACCTGAAGCTTCTCAATCGGGATAGCACCCTCTGGGGTCTCTATGAGTGTTCCGCTGCAATAGCAGATGGGGCTCACATAATCTGAGGATTCAAAGCTCGGACCCTCTTGTGTGCTGACGACGGTCAGTGGGATACCTGACGGAGGAAACTCGCCCGGGCCGCCGATGAAAGCTATTCCTTCAACTGTACCAAAGGCAGGGGAGGAGTTATTCACATTGAAGGCAATAGCCTGGTAGGTATTGGTTCCATCCGTCAGGGTAATTCCATATTCGGCCTCAACCCGCGTACCACTGGAAAACAGGGTCCCATCAATTGTTTGGTCACCGTCCAAGCGCTGATTGCCATCATTGTCTGCAAAGCTCGTGTCTGATCCTGCGTCCGTGATGAAGACTTCTGAAACAGCTAGAGTGTTGATCGTGATTGTTTCGCCAATCAGATGGATGCCGGTGCCCTGGGTGAGGCCGTCCAGCCCTTGCGCGACCGAAACCGTTAACTGGCTTTCGCCCAAAACGAAGATAGAATAGTCGGCCACCTGATAGCTGCTTTCTGGTTCTTATTCGGATCAGTCGCTTTAGTCATTCTACCCATTGGCTAGAATCCGGCAAATGCTACTGGTCAGAAAGCTGCGAGGATGGCCTTTTTTGCAACGCTTCAGCGCTTGACGAGACCACAAACTCCGGACATATCCCAATCCATGACAGACCTCGCTCATATCCGCAATTTCTCCATCGTCGCGCATATCGACCATGGCAAATCCACCCTTGCTGACCGGCTCATCCAAGAGACCGGAACGGTCAAGGATCGCGACATGAAGGAACAGCTGCTCGACAGCATGGATATCGAGCGGGAACGTGGCATCACCATCAAGGCCAACACGGTCCGCATCGACTATACCGCCGATAATGGTGAGCAATATGTGCTGAACCTGATCGACACGCCCGGCCACGTGGACTTTGCCTATGAGGTCAGCCGGTCCATGCGCGCGGTTGAGGGCTCTCTGCTGGTCGTGGACTCGACCCAAGGGGTCGAGGCGCAGACGCTGGCCAATGTCTATCAGGCCATCGACGCCGATCATGAGATCGTGCCGGTGCTGAACAAGATCGACCTGCCCGCGTCCGATTGTGATCGCGTGGCCGAACAGATCGAGGATGTGATCGGCATCGACGCGACGGACGCGATTCAGGTCTCCGCTAAGACGGGGCAGGGCATCCATGAGACGCTCGAAGCCATCGTGAAACAACTGCCCGCACCGCAGGGCAATCTCGACGCACCGCTCAAGGCGATGCTGGTGGATTCTTGGTACGACGCCTATCTCGGCGTCATCGTTCTGGTCCGCATCATGGACGGCACGCTGAAAAAGGGCATGCGGGTCAAGTTCATGTCGAACGGCACTCTGCATCATGTCGACCGTGTTGGCGTCTTCCGGCCCGAGATGGAGATGGTCGACAGCCTCGGCCCCGGTGAGATCGGCTTTCTGACCGCCTCGATCAAACAGGTCCGCGACACCCGCGTCGGGGATACCATCACCAATGACCGTAACGGAACTGAGGACGCGCTGGACGGCTTCAAACCTGCGCAGCCAGTGGTGTTCTGCGGCCTCTTCCCCGTCGACAGTTCCGAATTCGAAGACCTGCGCGATGCGATCGACAAACTGGCCCTGAACGACGCCTCGTTCTCGTTCGAAATGGAAACCTCGGCAGCCCTTGGTTTTGGCTTCCGCTGCGGCTTCCTGGGTCTGCTGCACCTTGAGGTCATCCGCGACCGCATCGAACGCGAATATGATATTGAACTCATCACCACCGCGCCGTCGGTGATCTATCACGTCTACATGAAAGACGGCGAGATGATCGAGCTGCACAACCCCGCCGACATGCCCGACCCCTCCAAGGTCGATCATATCGAGGAGCCGCGCATCAAGGCGACCATTCTGGTGCCCGACGAATATCTGGGCGACGTGCTGAAACTCTGCCAGGACCGTCGCGGCATCCAGCTGGACCTGACCTATGCGGGCACCCGCGCCATGGTCGTCTATGATCTGCCGCTGAACGAGGTCGTCTTTGACTTCTACGACCGCCTGAAATCGGTGACCAAGGGCTATGCCTCGTTCGACTACCAGATGACCGGCTATACCGAGGACAATCTGGTCAAGATGTCGGTGCTGGTGAATGACGAACCGGTCGATGCGCTGTCGACCATGGTTCACCGCGACCGGGCCGAGATGCGGGGCCGGGCGATGTGCGAAAAGCTCAAGGACCTGATCCCGCGCCATATGTTCAAAATCCCGATCCAGGCCGCCATCGGAGGCAAGGTCATTGCCCGCGAGACCCTCTCGGCCCTGCGCAAGGACGTGACCGCGAAGTGCTACGGAGGCGACGCCACGCGGAAACGCAAACTGCTGGACAAGCAGAAGGCGGGTAAAAAGAAGATGCGTCAGTTCGGGAAGGTTGATATACCTCAGGAGGCATTCATCTCTGCATTGAAAATGGACGGTTAAATATTTGAGTGACTTTACCGGAAGTCCTAGCGTGTCGGACCTCAACAGTCTGTCAGACTTTGTGGAGGTAGAACGGTTTGAGGCTGGAGACTCGGGATACGCAATTGATATTGCTGTAGAATTAGACGGCAGCCTTCCTGCGGCGGACAAGATGGATGGCGGGTGGCAATACGTTGCCACCTCAGAAATGGCGGGTCTTCCAACCAGTTGTCGAATGTGGTCCTGCCGAAATGCAAAATTGATAGAGACCGCATCGTTTTCAGCTTTGTTCGCTGATAGGGTAGTGGTCCCGAATCCCATCTCACACGCTCTCTTTTCGATTTCGATTTGTAGCGAAATCAATCAAGATCATATTGACGAGTTGCTGTTTGCAATCCATCAGGTCCAAATCCTGAAACCGCTATACGAAGCGGGAATAGTCGTTTTTGAGGATTTCTCTCCTGAAGCTGTTTGTCAGGATTGTTTTGCAAAACTGTATAGCGAAACGATGCCCGATGCCGAGAAATTTCCGATAGTAGAAATTTACAAAGAGATTATTAACTCAGTAACGGTTAGCTACGATGGGGTCTTTAACGAACACTTTGTGTTTACTGCAGATTCTTCGGAGCTTTATCCTGAACACGGTGGTGCTCACTATTACTTGGCTCCCAACACTCCTGACGCGCTTAGTGACCCAGATTTCCCGTTTTCCAAAGGGGATATTTTGAGCCACGATGATGTGCACAGGTTGGGGCTAATGAGAAAACTCAGTGAGTTCTTTAGCTCAGACTTTGTAATCAAAAACTCATTGATTGAGCGATCCGGAGTCAAGAATTTAGCTTCGTCAGAAATCGAAGTAAGGGCTTTGGAGAAATCGTTTGGCGAGAGTTTTTTAAGAAAGAGTTTCCCAGTTGAGCTACCCTACGTGGCATCAAAGAATCTAAGTAGTGTCCTGAAGATAAGAGAAAATGAGTGGCATCATTTTGAAGAATATAGAGACAGAATCCAACAGATTGCTACCAACGTTAGCGAAACCGATGCGACACTTGAACAGGTTTACCGCTCAGAAGTTCTGCCGGAATTTATTAAGCTAGAAAAGATCATCCGTCGTTCGCGAACGAAGTTAAAGGGTGATCTCATAGACAATGTTGGATTGTCAGTTGCTTCAATCTTAGCCTCAGTCGCTACTGCTGGAGCTTCCAACGTGCTTTCTGGAATCGCCGCCGCATTGGGTGGTGGTCACTTTGCGAAGAGTATGGTGCCTAACATCAGAAAACTTGTGACCGAACCGCCAGAGTTGCAAGATAGTTCATACTATTATGCTTGGAAGGTTCGCAAGGAACTGGAGTGATCGGCACTAAGCGACACTTATGAATACTGTCCGCAGCTTGGATGCTATCTATGTCAAAAAAAACCAAATGTAGCTCACCCGCCCGGCGGCACCGCCGGGCCGCGCCGACCCGCCCCCATGGGGCGGCGCGTTTGCGCCACCCTTCGGGTCGGCGCTGCCCTCAGTTCTACTTATCAACGGTTGAAAGTGCTTTTGCGCCTCGGGGTTCCGCTCTTTCGCGGATGAGTTCGTATGCTGGATGAATTCTGGGACGCCACTCATCCACTCGGGTCGGTCGCGGTTCTTCTCTCCCCATTCAGACGCTCCGCGCGTTTCCTCGAACTGATACACACGGGTCGCTGCAAGTGATCTGCGACCCCCAAACCTCTGACCCAGATCAAGGACCGAATTCGAGCAATGCGCTAGTGTTTCCGCACAGTTGAATACTTGAATGAGGTCGCAATGCTCCCCCTTATGTTGATCGTTCATATCTTCCTTGGCTCTACCCTCGCAGGCACAGCCGTGATTGCTGTTCTGGTGATGGGATACACCGCAGTCCTTCCGATCGTGCTGGCTGCGGTGATCGGGTTTGTAGCGGCCTTTCCGGCCTCGTATTTGGTGGCGCGCAAGCTGGAGGGGTGACGCTCGGCCATCGCCTGAGAGCTACAGGTTCCGTTACGCAAACTCCGGAAACAAAAAAACCTGCCAAGAACGGGTCTTGGCAGGTTTGAATGGTTTCTGCAGTGGGGGAGAGGTTTACTCTCGGTTCCCCAGCAGTTGCAGAAGGAACATGAACATGTTGATGAAGTCCAGGTACAGGCTCAGCGCGCCCATGATGGCGGCTTTGCCCAGCCACTCCTGATCACCGGCATGTGCCATCTGCAGGTAGGTGTTCTTGATCTGCTGCGTGTCATAGGCGGTCAGGCCGGCGAAGATCAGAACGCCGATGACCGAGATCGCGAAGGCCATGGCCGAAGAGGCCAGGAAGATGTTGACCACCATCGCGACGATCAGGCCGATAACGCCCATGATCAGGAAGGTGCCCATGCCCGACAGGTCTTTCTTGGTCGTGTAGCCGTAAAGCGACAGGCCAGCAAAGGCGATCGAGGTGATCAGGAAGACCTGAATGATCGACTGACCGGTGAAGGCGATGAAGATCCAGCTGATCGACAAGCCCATCACGGCGGCGAACGAGTAGAACACCAGCTGCGCAGCCGCAGCTGACATGCGGTTGATCATGGCGCTGAAGCCGAACACAAAGGCCAGCGGTGCGAACATGATCACCCATTTCAGCGGCGAGACATAGATCGAATGACCCAGCGCGGTCAGGTAGGTGTTCGCGTTCAGCTGCGCCACGGCCGCCGACGGATCGGTGGTGATCGACAGACCCGAGATCGCCCAGGCTGCGAGGAAGGTGATGAACATACCCACGGACATCGTGCCGTAGACTTTGTTCATATGGGCGCGAAGGCCCTCATCAATCTCGGCGGCGCGTGCGCCTGCGGCCGTCCGAATCGTATCGAATTGTGCCATTTACAAAGGTCTCCCTAAACGTATCTGCGTGCGGCCCGTAAGTATTGGCCACTTTCCTGCTGAATATCGGCAACTGTAAGCTGTGTTTCAAGAGTTTCTGCGGTATTTCCGCCTAAAATACGCAACAAAAACGGCGACCTGCTGCCGCAGATCGCCTATCGCTGAAAAAACATGAGTATTAAAGACAGCTTTTCCAGAACTGCGGGGCATCCCAGATGGGACGGCGGGCCTCGGAGTCGGCCTCGGCACGGGTGATGCCGATGTCGTTTAGGGCGCGGGCATCCAGCCGAGCCAGTTGTTGGCGCTGACGTCGTACGGACAGGACGGACCGTATACGCGCAAACAGGGATTGTTTGTGCTGGGGGCAGGGGCGGTTCAGGGCGATCGAGTTCATGGTCTATCCTTTCGTTTTTCAGATGGTTTGAATTGGTCGCATCAACTTCCTTGATTTATATGGCGAGTTAGGGCACATTTTAAAAACGAATATTTTTGATTGGATGCATAAGGATTCGTGAACATGAGAAATCTGGACATCACCACATTGCGATCCTTTGTGGCTGTGGCCGATCAGGGTGGCGTTACGCGCGCGGCGGGGTTTCTGCATCTGACGCAATCAGCCGTCTCCATGCAGTTGAAACGCCTTGAAGAGCTTTTGGATCTGGAGCTTCTGGATCGCAGCGGGCGGACCATCGCGCTGACCGCCTCGGGCGAGCAGTTACTGGCCTATGCGCGTCGCATGATCGCTTTGAATGATGAGGTGATCTCGAAACTCACGGATCAGGCCTTTGAAGGAGAGGTGGTTCTGGGTGTCCCTCATGACATTGTCTACCCGGCGATCCCGCGTGTTCTTCAGCGGTTCAACGCCGATTTCCCGCGTGTGCGGGTGCAGTTGATCTCGTCCTATTCGCTGCAGCTTAAGGATATGTTCAAGCGCGGGGAATGTGACCTGATCCTGACGACCGAGCCTTCCTCATCAGACGGGTCTGAGACCATTGCCGAGCTTCCGCTGCGCTGGATCGGGGCACCGGGTGGGTCGGCTTGGCGCAAGAATCCGGTGCCGATTGCGCTGGGGCGGCGCTGCATGTTCCGTCCGCAGGTTATCGCGGCGCTGGATGCCGCGGGTATCCCGTGGGAGCTTTCCGTCGAAACCGAGAATGACCGCACCATCGAAGCCACGGTCAGCGCTGATCTTGCGATTCACGCAATGCTAGATGGCACCGAGGCTGCACACCTTGAACAGATCGACTCGGGTGGTGTTTTGCCCGAGCTGCCCGCGCATATGATCAACCTCTACGGAGGAGAGCCGGGGCGCGATGCAGTCATCGAGGCGTTGGCGCAACTGGTGCGCCAGAATTTCCGCATGCTGGGCAGCACGCCCCTTCGGGCCGTGGTGGGCTAGGGCGTAATCACGATCTTGCCGGTGGATTTGCGCTCTTTTAAAAGGCGGAGGCCGTGTTCGACTTCGTTCAACGGCAGGGTGTGGCTGATATGAGGCGTGATCTTCCCTTCGGCATGCCACTGGAACAACGTCTGAAAACTGTTGCGCACGATATCGGGGCCGAACCTGAGGTAGCCGCCGATATAGAAGCCGATTACCGTCAGGTTCTTGACCAACAGGTGGTTGGCCGGGATTTGAGGAACTTCGCCACCAGCAAAGCCGATTGGCAGCAGACGACCTTCGGGGTTGGTGGCGCGGAAGGCGGCTTTGAACACGTCGCCGCCAATCGCGTCATAGACCACATCGGCGCCTCCCAATTCTTTGACGCGGGCGCGCAGGTCTTCAGAGGCGTCGATCAAGTGATCTGCCCCGGCAGCCTGTGCAACTGCCAGCTTTTCAGCGTCGCGCGCCTGGGCGATGACGGTTGCCCCCATCAGTTTGCCGATCTCCACTGCGGTTAGCCCGACGCCACCGGCTGCTCCGGTCACGAGCAGAGTTTCACCCGACTGCAACCGGGCGCGATGGTCTAGTGCCAGATGGCTGGTCCCATAGGCGATCTGAATGGCGGCGGCCTCTTCAAAACTGGTCTCTTCCGGGATGGGGATGGCCCGACCCGCGTCAAACACGCCGTACTCAGCCAACCCGTCCTGGCCCGAGTACACGGCGATACGATCTCCAACCTTCAAACCTGAGACTTCTGGCCCCAATTCTTCGACAACGCCGGCGATTTCCATGCCTAAAGTTAAGGGAGGGTCAGGCGTATCCTGATACGTGCCCTTCTGCATCAGCAAATCAGCGAAATTCAGGCCGCATGCTTTAATGGCGATTCTGACCTGTCCCTTGGCAGGTGTCGGCGTGGGTAATTCGACAATTCGCGCGTCGGCGCCTTTGGATTCAATGCGATATGCAAGCATGATGGTTCATCTCGGTTTTCAGGGAATAGGTCGCAGTATTAGCGAAATTGTCAATGCGTTCAGCTAATTGGGCGCGCTAACGAAGACAGTTTGGTTAGACCGTGCCGCCAAAATCCCAGAGATGCACAACCATAAACCAATGTACAGAGATTCCAATTCAACCAACTTGAAAAAAAAGTAAAAAGCGGCAATATTGGACGGCAGTGCTGTATCGGGGGATCGCACATGTCTGGTTGGGGGATGCTTACGGGGACTTCTCTAACTTCTGTTTATGTGAACGGCGCGAAGTCCCGCAACAGATGTGTGTGTAGTAGAGGAGAATACCAATGACTCATCACGTCGATGTCCATGTGGGCAAGCGTGTCCGACATCGCCGCTGGCTGATTGGCATGACCCAACAGCAGTTGGCGCAGCAAGTTGGTATCAAGTTTCAGCAAATCCAGAAATATGAAACCGGGGCGAACCGAATCAGTGCCTCCCGTCTGTGGGACATTGCCGATGCGCTGGACGTACCGGTCAGCTTTTTCTTTGAAGGTCTTGAAGAAGGCCAAAAAGAGAAATCCGACAAGAGCGCTCTTCCTGCTGACCTGATGGGTGACAAGGAAGCTCTGGATCTGGTGCGCTCTTACTACGCGATCCCGGAAAACCAGCGTCGCCGCTTGTTTGAACTGGCACGCGTTCTCAGCGACGTTGCCTAATCTCCATGGCTTGACACCGGTCTGTGTTCGCAGCACCTGTGCTGCATGAGCCAGACCGACCTAACCGACCTTGAAGTTGCCGAAGAAATGGCTGACGCCGCGCGCGCAGCCATTCTTCCGTATTTTAGACAAACTGACCTCGAAACCGACAACAAGCTGGCAGGGGGGTATGACCCTGTTACTGTGGCTGATCGCGCGGCGGAACAAGCCATGCGGGCGGTTCTGGCACAGCGTCGGCCAGACGATGGCATTCTAGGTGAAGAATTCGGGCAGGTTGAGGGGTCTTCGGGCAGGACCTGGGTGCTTGATCCGATCGACGGCACCCGAGGGTTCGTCAGCGGTACACCGACCTGGGGTGTTCTCATCGCTCTGTCAACGCAGGACGGCCCAATCATGGGCGTGGTGGATCAGCCCTATATCGGTGAGCGTTTTGTTGGCGGATCAGGCATCGCTCAACTGACTGGGCCTTTGGGCACAACTCCGTTGAAAACGCGCGGCACACAGGTCTTAGAGCAGGCAACCCTGTTCACGACCTTCCCTGAGGTTGGTACGTCAGAGGATCGTGCAGGTTTTCAGGCCGTCGCTGAGTTGGTTCAACTGACCCGCTATGGCATGGATTGCTATGCCTACGCCCTGCTTTCTGCCGGTCAGGCAGACCTGGTGATCGAGGCCGGGTTGAACGCTTATGATATTCAGGCGCCGATTGCGGTGATCGAAGCCGCAGGCGGTATCGTCACCGATTGGCAGGGTGGCCCGGCCCACAATGGCGGAAGGGCCTTGGCAGCCGCCAACGCTGAAGTTCACGCCGCGGCCTTGGAAATCCTGCGTAACTATTGAATGTCGTTGCCGTATTGGCCGCGCGTAGGTAAACTGGCCTGAGCCGGTTCTTGCGCCCGTTTTCCGCTGGCTGATGCACTCCTTGCTTGAGACGGGCAGAAGCAGGAGCGTGAAATGCCCGAAATACTGATCAAAAACGCCGATACCATCCTGACAATGGATGATGATCTCCAAGAGCTGCACGGCGCGGATATCCTGATCCGGGACGGCCAGATTGCCGAAATTGGCCAGGATCTGACCACAAACGGAGAGGTCCATGATGCCTCGGGCTGCGTCATCACACCCGGGTTGGTGAATACGCATCATCATCTCTACCAAACGCTGACACGGGCGGTTCCGGGCGGGCAGGACGCTTTGCTGTTCGGCTGGCTGCAGACGCTCTACCCGATCTGGGCGGGGTTCGGACCGGATGAGATGTTCACTTCGGCGCAGATCGGTCTGGCCGAACTTGCCTTGTCGGGCTGCACACTCAGTTCCGATCACCTGTACCTCTACCCGAACGGAGCACGGCTCGAGGACACGATTGCCGCCGCCTCGGAATTAGGGATGCGCTTTCATCCCACGCGCGGGGCGATGAGTATCGGCGAAAGTGACGGAGGCCTACCGCCCGACAGTCTGGTCGAGCGCGAACAGGACATTCTCGACGACATGATCCGCGTGGTGGACGCGTTTCACGATCCTTCCGAGGGCTCGATGTGCCGGGTGGGTCTGGCCCCGTGTTCGCCCTTTTCCGTCAGCCGCGACCTTATGCGAGACGCAGCACTGCTGGCGCGCGACAAGGGGGTGATGCTGCATACGCATCTGGCCGAGAATGACGAAGATATCGCCTATTCCGAAGCCCAATTCGGCTGTCGTCCGGGCCAATATGCCGAGGAGCTGGACTGGACCGGAGCAGATGTCTGGCATGCCCATTGCGTCAAATTGGATGGGGTCGAGGTTGACCTGTTTGCAAAAACTGGAACCGGCGTGGCCCATTGCCCCTGCTCGAACTGTCGTCTTGGGTCTGGCATCGCACCAGTAAGGACCATGCGGGATCAGGGCGTGAAGGTGGGGCTGGGCGCGGACGGGTCGGCTAGCAATGACAACGGCAACCTAATGCTCGAGGCGCGGCAAGCTATGTTGCTGCAACGCGTGGTGAATGGCGCAGACGCCATGTCCGCTCGCGAAGCGCTTGAGATCGCGACACGGGGCGGAGCCGACGTGCTTGGGCGCCCCGATTGCGGCCGACTGATGCCGGGCAAACGGGCCGATATTGCCGTCTGGGATACCCGCACAAGCCTCGAAAGCGCGGGCAGTTGGGACCCGGCAGCCTTGCTTCTGGCGGGTCCAATGCAGGTCAAACATCTGTTCGTTGAAGGCCGCCAGATCGTGCGCGACGGTCAGATCACGACGATTGACCTGCCGCGCACCATCGAGGACCAAAACCGTCTGGCCCGCGCACTTGCCCAATAGCGGAATCCGCCCTTCATCTGGCTAAAAATATCCACGCCGGAGGCATGTGCCGAAGGCGCATTCAGCGGGCGACCTGCGCCCCTCCGATCCAGACATCAGCGATAGCGCGGTCGTCGCCCATCATGATGGTGGGGAACACGGCCTCCCACAGATCATCGGCATGGGCCTCGCGCTGGGCGATGGCTGGGGTCGAGGCTAGGTCGATCACCACCAGATCGGCCTCCATCCCCGGGGCGACATTGCCGATGCAGTCGTCCATCCGCAACGTTCGCGCCGACCCGACTGTACCCAGCCACAGCAATTGTGCCGGGTGCAGGGGGCGGCCACGCAGCTGGCCGATCTCATAAGCAGCTGCCATGGTGCGCAGCATCGAAAAACTGGACCCGCCACCGGTATCGGTGGCCAGGCCAACGCGGTGGCCGTCCCGGATCAGCCCGTTCATGTCGAACAGGCCTGATCCGATGAATGTGTTTGAGGTCGGGCAATGCACTAAACCGGCGTCCACCTCGCGCAGCCGATCCCGCTCGCGATCTTCCAGATGAATGACGTGACCGTAGAGGCCATTCTGTCCCAGCAGGCCGAATTTCTCATAGGTATCCAGATAGTCGCGCGCATCCGGGAACAGGGACCGGACCCACTCAATCTCATCAGTTTGCTCGCTCAGATGGGTTTGCATCAGACAATGCGGATGTTCCGCCCAAAGTGCGCCCAAAGCCTCAAGCTGTTCGGGTGTAGAGGTGGGCGAGAACCGCGGTGTGATCGCATAAGACAGACGATCCACGCGGTGCCATTTCTCCAGCAAGGCCTGAGACTGATCAAAGGCCGTTTGTGCTGTATCCCGTAGGCCCTCTGGCGCGTTGCGGTCCATGCAGGTTTTGCCTGCAACAACCCGCTGACCGCGCTGTTGGGCGGCCGAGAAAAAGGCATCGACGCTTTCGGGGTGAATCGTGCAAAAACTGCACATGGTCGTCGTTCCATGCGCGGCTGTCAGGTCGAGGTACCGGTTGGCGATCTCGGTGGCGTAATCGATATCGCCGAACTTCATCTCTTCGGGGAAGGTATAGGTGTTCAGCCAGTCGATCAGCCGCTTGCCCCAGCTCGCGATCATGGCGGTCTGAGGGAAATGCACATGCGGGTCAACGAACCCGGCCATGATCAGGTGCTTGCCGTAGTCCGTAACCTCAGCATCCGGATGCACGGCACGCAAGCGATCCAGCGCACCAACGGCCCGAACACGCCCATTCTCGATCACGACCGCTTCATCGAGTTTGGTGCAATCCGTTGGCTCTCCCTCAAAAGGGGAGCCGTCAAAACTCAGAACGCGCCCTTTCAAAAGCGTCTTTTGCGCCATTCGCCTTGTTCCTTAGCTGTTTGAGCCCGTTCATCAGCATATGCGTGCGAAAGATGAGGGTAAATCGGCGCATTGTCATTGTTTTCCGGTAGCTGCTTCTTCTAATTAGGGGCCAATGGCATGACTAAGAACGGGAGCAGCACATGACCACAGGCATTGATGATCCCGTAACCGACTCCGCTGACGAAGACGTCTACGCGCTGGACCGCCGCACCGTTGCAGCGATCCTGTTTGCCGTAGACGTGGATGATCGCGACAAGTTGGTCGAGTTGATGGAGCCGCTGCACGCCGCCGACATCGCCGACCTTCTGGAACAGATCAATCCCTATGACCGCGCCCGCCTGATCCGTCTCTATGACAAAGAGTTCGACGGCGACATCCTGTCGGAATTGGATGAGGCCGTCCGGGAAGAGGTCATTGGTGTCTTGAAACCCGACGTTCTGGCCGAAGCGGTTCGGGACATGGACAGCGACGATGTCGTTGACCTGCTGGAGGATCTTGAAGAGCCGCAACAGGAGACGATTCTGGACGCGCTTGAGGACTCCGAACGGGTCGCGGCAGAGCAGGCGCTCTCCTATCCCGAAAACTCGGCTGGTCGTTTGATGCAGCGTGAGGTCGTCATGGCCCCCGAGCATTGGACGGTGGGGCAGGCCATTGATTTCATGCGCGCCAATGATGACCTGCCGGAACAGTTCTATCACGTCGTACTGGTAGATCCGCGCCTGAAGCCTGTTGCGCAGATCACCTTGGGCAAGCTGATGGCCGCGCGGCGCGAAGTGCCGCTGAAAGACCTGGCGGAAGAGGAATTCCACATCATCCCCGTCGATCAGGACGAAGAGGATGTGGCCTATGCTTTCAACCAGTACCACCTGATCTCGGCCCCAGTGGTCGATGCCGATGGCCGTTTGGTCGGTGTCATCACCATCGATGACGCCATGGTGGTTCTGGACGAAGAACATGAGGAAGACATTCTGCGCCTGGCGGGTGTGAGCGACGAAAGCTCGATTTCGGACAGCGTCGCAGCGACCAGCCGTCGGCGTTTGCCGTGGCTTGCCGTGAATCTGTGTACGGCGATCTGTGCCTCGCTGGTGATTTCACAATTCGAGGCTGCGATTGATCAGCTGGTGGCGCTTGCGATCCTGATGCCGATTGTCGCCTCGATGGGTGGCAATGCGGGGACGCAATCGCTAACGGTTGCGGTGCGGGCATTGGCCACGCGCGACCTGACCGCCTCGAACGTAATGCGTGTGATCCGGCGAGAGCTGTTGGTGGGCATGCTGAACGGCCTGTGTTTTGCGATCGTTCTGGGCACCGTGGGGATGCTCTGGTTCGATTCGCCGCTGCTTGGGGTCGTGATCGGGTCTGCTTTGGTCGTGAACATGATCATCGCGGGCTTTGCAGGTACGGTAGTACCGGTCTTGCTGGACAGAATGGGCATTGACCCGGCGCTGGCATCGGGGACGTTTGTGACAACCACAACGGATGTCATGGGCTTCTTCATCTTCTTGGGACTTGCCAGCGTGGTGCTTCTGTGACCGATCTGACTGAAATCAAGGCGATGGCACGCAAAGCGGCGTTTGCCCGTCGCAAAGCGGCGTTTGACGCTTCTGTGCCGGGTGCTGCGGGCCGTTTGTCCGAGATACTGGCAGGCCATCGGGGCGTGCCCATGTCCGGCTACATGCCAATTCGGACCGAGATTGACCCGCTGCCTGCAATGGCTGAGGCCACAGCTTACGGTCCCGTTGGTGTGCCGGTGATTCAGGCCGCGGGGCAGCCACTGAAATTCTCGCGTTGGACGCCTGAGGGCTCTTTGAAGGACGGGCCGTTCGGGGCGAAAGTGCCCGAGATCGATGACTACTTCGATCCCGAAATCCTGATTGTTCCGTTGGTGGCTTTTGACGCCAAGGGTGGCCGTCTGGGCTATGGCGGCGGGTTCTACGACCGCACGTTGGAAGGGCTGCGCGCCAAACGCCCAACCCTGGCGATCGGCTTTGCCTTCGATGCGCAAGAGGCCGAAAGACTGCCGTTGGAGCCCACCGATCAGTCGCTGGATATGGTAATCACGGAAAGCCGGATTCTGACGTTCTAAGGCTGCCTCGTTAGATCGAGTGGTTTTCGCGGAAGTATTCCCAAGCGTCTACCTCGCGGCCGCTGGCCAATATGCAAACGCCTGTTTGCCCGTCGGCACCGTCGCGAATTTCATATTTGCCACCGCTTTCCACGCAGAATGTGGCCGCAGGGTTCGCAATCTGCGTGTTGGAGTTGCTCGTTCCCGCCTGATCGCAAGCGGCAAGCGCAGTGAGGCCAAGGGCAGACAATAGGATACGCGACATCAAGTTTCTCCGATCTAAAGGGCTTTGACGGTTTATTACGGCAGCATAACCACTTGTGCTTCGCGTTGACCAGACTTACGACCAATGGGATGAGGATACTTTTTCTGGGTGACGTCATGGGCCGCGCGGGACGCACGGCCATCCAACAGCATCTGCCGCGTCTGCGCGACGAATGGCGGTTGGATTTTGTTGTGGTCAATGGCGAAAACGCCTCGAACGGGATGGGGCTGTCCGGGGATCATGCCAAACTGCTGCTTGATGCGGGCGCGGATTGCGTGACGCTGGGCGATCATGCCTTCGACCAGAAAGACATGCTGCAACACATCGAGAAAGAGTCGCGCATCGTGCGCCCGGTGAACTTTGCCAAAGGCGCGCCGGGGCGGGGTCATCGCCTGTTCAACGCACCCGGAGGGCGCAAGGTTCTGGTGGTTCAGGTTCTGGGCCAGGTTTTCATGAAGCGACCCTTTGATGATCCGTTCTCGGCGGTCGAGCCGATCCTGAAGTCTCACCCGCGCGGCGGACAGGCCAATGCCATCATCGTGGATATGCATTGCGAAGCGACCTCTGAGAAAATGGCGATGGGCCACTATTGCGACAAGCGTGCCAGCCTTGTGGTGGGCACGCATACGCACGTTCCGACGGCGGATTCGCAGATTCTGCCCGGCGGTACGGCTTATCTGACGGACGCAGGGATGTGCGGTGACTATGACTCGGTCATCGGCATGGACAAGGTCGAGCCGATGCGTCGGTTCATCACTGGTATGCCCAAGGCGCGCTTTTCCCCGGCCAATGGCGAGGCAACCCTCAGCGGAGTGTTCGTCGAGACCAATGATCAGGATGGCAGCGCAAAATCAGTGCGCATGGTCCGCGTGGGCGGTCGGCTGGAGCAGGCTGGGCCGTAAATGCTTGCCCTGATCATCGCAATGCGGGAAACTGGGTGTAAGGCGCTTGGGCCTAGGGTTCGGACTGAAAACCACGAATGCAATTCCTCTCACTGACAGACACGGGTAGCGCGATACTGGCGCTTTTGGTGGTCGCGGGCATGTTCGTGATGTTCCTGCGCGAGGTCTACCCGACCGAGGTCGTGGCCATTGGTGGCGTCGCATTGATGCTTGTGACGGGCATTCTGCCGTACCAAAGCGCACTGGCCGTACTGTCGAACCCCGCGCCTTGGACGATTGCCGCGATGTTCATCATCATGGGGGCGTTGGTGCGGACCGGAGCGCTGGATGCATTCACCTCGACGGCCCAAAAGCAAGCACAGGTGAACCCGCGCATAGCGATTGCCTTGCTGATGGGGTTTGTGGTGGTGGCGTCCGCGGTGGTGTCGAATACGCCGGTGGTCGTTGTGATGATCCCGGTTTTTGTTCAGATCGCCCGCACGCTGAACGTGCCTGCGTCGAAGCTGCTGATCCCACTAAGCTACGCGGCCATTCTGGGCGGCACGCTGACCCTGATCGGGACCTCGACCAACTTGCTGGTGGATGGTGTGGCCCGGGCGCAGGGCATGCAGGCATTCACGATTTTCGAAGTCACGCCGCTGGGTATCGTGCTGGTGATCTATGGCATGTTTTACCTGCGCTTCATCGCGCCGCGCCTTTTGCCGGAACGGGACAGCATGGCCTCGATGTTGAGCGACCGGTCCAAGATGAAATTCTTTACCGAGGCCGTCATTCCCCCGGAAAGTAACCTGATCGGGCGCGAGGTCACCGGCGTACAGCTATTCAAGCGCCCGGGTGTGCGCCTGATCGACGTGCTGCGCGGCGACGATTCCTTGCGGCGAAACCTCAAAGGGGTGACGCTGAATGTCGGCGACCGGGTGGTTCTGCGCACCGAAATGACTGAGCTGCTGAGCCTGCAGAGCAACAAGGAGCTCAAGCGGGTTGATCAGCTTTCGGCTGTTGAGACCAAAACGGTCGAGGTTCTGATCACTCCGGGCTGTCGTATGGTGGGGCGTGCGCTGGGAACAATGCGTCTGCGCCGCCGCTATGGTGTCTATGTTCTGGCAGTGCATCGGCGGAACCAGAATATCGGATTGCAGCTCGATGAACTTGTGGTGCGGGTGGGGGATACTCTGCTGCTCGAAGGGTCGCCGGCTGACATTCAGAAGCTGGCCGCCGATATGGATATGGTCGATGTCACCCAACCGTCAGCGCGGGCCTTCCGACGAAGTCATGCGCCGATTGCGATTGGTTCTCTGGTCGGGATCGTGGTTCTGGCGGCTCTCGGCATTGCGCCGATCTTGCTGCTGTCCATCCTAGCTGTCGCTGCAGTCCTTCTGGCGCGCTGCATCGACGCGGATGAAGCGTTTTCCTTTGTCGAGGGTCGCCTGCTGGCGCTGATCTTTGCCATGCTGGCCATCGGGGCCGCCTTGGACGCGTCGGGTGCGGTGTCCCTGATTGTCGAAGCGGTCGCGCCGTCGCTGAGTGTTTTGCCTCCGTTCCTGATCATCTGGGCGGTGTACCTGCTGACCTCGGTTCTGACCGAGCTGGTCTCAAACAACGCGGTCGCCGTAGTTGTCACGCCGATTGCAATTGGTCTGGCGCAAGCCGTTGGGATAGACCCGCGTCCACTTGTGGTTGCTGTCATGGTTGCGGCTTCGGCTTCTTTCGCGACGCCGATCGGGTATCAGACCAACATGATGGTATATGGCCCCGGCGGCTATAGGTTCACGGATTTCATGAAAGTGGGTATTCCGCTGAACCTGACCGTTGGACTGTTGGCATCACTTCTCATTCCGTTGTTCTGGCCTCTGTAAGATCGGCGCTGACCCGCCGTCATTTTGCGGTGCCTCTTGCAAATCTTGGCCGATACACAAAGCTTTATGAATGTATTTTGCGACAAGAGGATTGGATCATGCCTGCAAAAGGAACCGCAATTGCCGCGATCGCCTGCGCGATGATGGCGAGCACTGGCTTTGCCGGAACAGTCGAAGGCTCGGCCAGCTATCGCGAAAGGATCGCCGTTCCGCCCGATGCAACCCTGTTTGTTGAGCTGCAGGATGTTTCGCTTGCTGATGCGCCAGCCGTGACGCTGGCGGCGCAGCGCTACGCTCTGTCAGCCGTTCCTGCTCCGTTCAAGCTGAGCTATGACGACGCCCTGATCAAGGACGGGCAACAGTACTCTGTAAGGGCGACAATTACTCAGGGGCAAAAGCTGCTTTTTACGACGGACACGGTCTATCCGGTTATCTCTGATGAGACCGGGAACTCCGTCGATTTGATGCTCGTGCAAGTTCAGGCGCAGGGGGCTACAATGCTGGAGAATTCGGATTGGATCGCTGCATCGCTAAACGGTGAGCCCATCGAAACGGAGAGACGGCCGGAGCTGATCTTTGGCCAAGGTGGCGCGTTCTCGGGCACCGGCGGATGCAATCGGTTCACCGGTCAGGCCGAGATCTCAGGCAACCGCATCGAGTTTCCCGACAATATGGCGGCCACCCTCATGGCTTGCCCGCCACCTTTGGACGAGATCGAACGCGCCTTCCTGAAAACAATGCAGAGCGTCACCACCTTCGCCGTGCAGGGCGATGCGTTGGCCCTTCTGGATAAGGCGGGCGAGCCGGTCATCAAACTCGTCCGCAAGCAGTGACGCATCAGGCCACAGCGCGGGATCGCCCTGCGTTGCGGCCTGAGAAGATGCAGCCGCCAAGGAAGGTGCCTTCAAGCGCGTTGTAGCCATGATAGCCTCCGCCGCCGAAACCGGCGACCTCGCCGGCAGCAAACAGGCCGGACACCACTTGCCCGTCCTCTCCGATCATCTGACTGTCCAGATTGGTTTGCAGCCCGCCAAGTGTCTTGCGGGTGAGCACGTGCAGCTTGACCGCAATCAGCGGGCCGTTTGAGGGATCGAGGAACTTGTGCGGTTTGGCCGTCCGGATCAGCTTGTCACCGCGGTAGTTGCGTGCCGCCAGAATCGCCATCATCTGAGCGTCTTTCGAGAACGGATTGTCGACCTGAGAGTCCCGCGCCTCGATCTGCGCCCTCAGATGGGCCTCATCAATCAGACCTCCGCCCAACTGGTTCATGCCGCTGACCAGCTCGGTCAGAGTGTTCGCGACGATGAAGTCCTCACCCTTTTCCTTGAAAGCCTCAACAGGGGCTGTGGCTTTACTGCCCGACAGGATGCGCTGGCGGATGACCTCTTTCCAACTGCCCGAGGTGAAATCGGGGTTCTGTTCCGACCCCGACAGAGCGAATTCCTTTTTGATGATCTTCTGAGTCAGAACGAACCAGCTGTACTCGTGTCCTGTTTTCAGAATTTCGCGCAGCGTCCCTAGCGTGTCGAACCCAGGCAAGCAGGGCGGTTGCAAGCGGTTGCCCTTGGCATCGAACCACATCGAGCTTGGACCGGGCAGGATCCGAATTCCGTGTGCGGGCCAGATCGGATCCCAGTTTCGGACGCCTTCCGTATAATGCCACATGCGGTCGCCGTTGATCACATGGCCGCCCGCCTTTTCGCTGATCGCGATCATGCGCCCATCGACGTGAAACGGGACGCCTGCAACCATGTCTTGCGGAGGCTCGCCCAGACGGTCGCGGGGCCAGTTCTTTCGAACCATCTCAAAATTCCCGCCGATCCCGCCCGAAGTGACGATGACCGAAGGGGCGTAATATTCGAACTCGCCCAGCTCTTCGCGGTTGGTTTTGGCGCCGCGTTGGGCTGTATCCTCGGCCAGAACTTCGCCCGAGACACCTTTGGCGCAGCCGTTTTGCATGATGATGTGGCTGACCTGATGGCGGAACTTCAGCTGGACCAGCCCGGCGCTGACATGTTCCTTCACGCGGCGGATGAAGTGTTCCAGCACGCCGGGGCCGGTGCCCCAAGTGATGTGAAACCGCGGGACCGAGTTGCCATGCCCGTTCGCATAGGAGCCTCCACGCTCGGCCCAACCGACCACCGGGAACCAGCGCAGACCCATGTCATGCAGCCAAGGACGCATTTCCCCTGCGGCGAACTCGACATAGGCCTCGGCCCATTTCCGGGGCCACAGATCGTCGTCGCGATCAAACTGCGCACTGCCCATCCAGTCGCGTAGCGCAAGATCGTGGCTGTCTTTGATGCCCATCCGGCGCTGCTCGGGCGTGTCGACCATGAAGAGGCCGCCGAGGCTCCAGAACGCTTGTCCGCCCAAGAAGCTCTCGGGTTCCTGATCCACAACGATCACCGTCTTGCCCCGGTCACCCAGCTCGGCCGCAGCCGCCAGCCCGGCCAGTCCGCCTCCGACGACGATCGCATCTGCCGTGTTATTGGCCATGTCAGGTCCTTTCAGCGTTTGCGAAACCAAAGGAGGAAGGGGAACACAACGACATACATAGTGACGCCATAAACCGCCGAGGGCAAAGCCAGAGTGCTGAACCCGGTCTCGGTTCCCGTGATCAATGCCGCCAAGGTCAGCCCGAGGGTCGAGTTCTGGATGCCGGTGTCAATCGAGATGCTTTTACACTCGGCCCAGGACAGGTTCGCGGCGCGCGAGACACCCAGACCGATCAGAAGCAGCGCGATATTCAGAGACACCAGCCCGGTACCCATGATGCCAAGGTTCTCAATAAAGAGCTGCCAGTTCCCGGCCACGGCGGCGATGACGATCAGCACGAACAGAGCGCCAGCCAGTTTGGACAACCCGCCCTCGATCCGGTTTGCAAACCCCGTCGCAAACCTGCGAACCGTGATGCCGATGGCGACGGGCAGGGTCGTGATCAGGAACATGGCGATCGCCAGCCCAGTGATGGACACTTCGGGCGCGTCTTCGCCCATGAAATGCGCGATGGTCCAGGCAGCCAGGATCGGCACAGTCAGGATCGACAGGATACTGATCACCGCGGTAAGGCTGACCGAAAGCGCCACATCGCCCTTGGCAAATTTTGTTAGGATGTTGCTGGTCACACCACCCGGACAAAAGCTGAGCAGCATGAAACCGACGGCAATCTCCGGCGGCAGACCTAGCAGTTTGACGGTTGCAAACGCGGCGATTGGCAGCAGCACGACCTGACAGAGCGCACCAATTGCAAACGGGTATTTGCGGGTAAGGACACGCCGGAAATCGGCGATCTCAAGCCCGATACCCAAAGACAGCATGATGATGGCGAGCGAAACAGGCAGGCCGACATTGATTAGAAAATCCAAGAACAACTCCTCCCAAAGTCGTTTGAATGCAGACTAAGCGAGGGGGAAACCGTCAGGCAACCGCGTCGTTAGGTCATCTATAGCGTTCTACAAACCGGCGCAGGATTTCGCCGGGCTGAGTGACGTCTGCGGCGTTGCAGATGTCGATCAGGCGCTGGGCGTCCTCGGGCGGGAAATAGCCGTGATGCTTGTAGATGTTGATACGCTGTTCAAAGTCTTTGGCATCGGCCTCCGGATGGAACTGCGTTGCATAGACGTTCTGCCCCCAGCGGATCATCTGAAATGGGCAGGGGTCCGAGGCGACAAGATGCAAGCATCCATCGGGCAGAGTCTGGACGGCTTCTTTGTGGCCGACGAAGGCGTCGAACTTGGGCGCAAGGCCTGCAGTCAAGGGATCAGCGGCGCCGTCCTCTGTCAGGCGGCAGGCCGAGGGGCCGACCGGCTCGCCGAAACGGGCTTTGCCGACGTCGCCGCCCAAATGCGCGGCCAGAACGCCTAAGCCATAGCAGCAGCCCATAAAGGGATGATCCTGTTCCGTGATCTGCGGCATCAGCCCCATGACCGCGTTTTCGATCTTTGTGTCCAACTCGGATTTCGTTGCCGGATCGTCGCTGACGCAGCCAGGGCCTCCGCCAACGATGACACCCGCATAGTCGGTGACATTCAAGCCTTTGGGCAGATCCTCGCAATCCAGCCTTATGCGGTGAGTTTGCTCGGGCGTCAGGCCGGTTTTGTCGAGGATCGAGGCATATTCGGCGTCCGATGCATCAGCCTCGGGGCGCAATTGGAGGATCAGAAAGCGTTTCATAGTGGGGCTTTACCTGTCAAAGCGGCCAGAAGACAAGGATCGCGGGGATCGAGACCGCGATGATCAGGATTTCAAGCGGCAGACCCATGCGCCAATAGTCACCGAACCGATAGCCTCCGGGCCCCAGAACCAGCGTGTTGTTCTTGTGCCCGATCGGCGTGAGGAACGCGGCCGAGGCGGCAACGGCCACCGTCATCAGGAACGGATCGGGAGAGACCTCGAGCGTGCGGGCCATCTGGATGCCCACGGGGGCGGCGACAATGGCCGTGGCCGTGTTGTTCAGTACGTCCGACAGCGTCATCGTCACAACCATCAGAACGGTGAGGATGGCCCAGGCGGGCAGGCCATTTGTCAGCTGGATCAGGGCATTGGCGATCAATTCGGTGCCGCCTGAGGTCTCCAGCGCGCTGCCCAAAGGGATCATCGAGCCGAGCAGCACCACAACAGGCCATTCGATGTGATTATAGATGTCACTGATCGGCATGATTTTAGTCAGAACGTAGGCCACGACAACAAAACCCAGCGCGATGGGCAGGTAGATCAACCCTATGCTGGCCGCCAAAACCGCAGTGGCGAACAGGCCGATGGCGAGCCAGGCTTTTTCGTTGGCTGTTACGTTTAGGCCCCGCTGCGCCAATGGCAGGCAGCCCAGCCATTCTGTCACGTCGGCACCCCGGTCGCGGGGGCAGAGCAGAAGCAGGATGTCGCCGGCCTCGACCTCGGTCTTACGGACCTGTTCGGTGATGCGGCGACCCTGGCGCGAGATGCCCATCAGAACTGTGCTTTGTCGCCAAGCAAGACCCAGCCCCTGCGCGGTGCGGCCGGTGATGCGCGCGCTTTCCGTGGCGACCACTTCGATCACCTCAAGCCCGTCGCCTTCTGCCGTCAGCATCTCTTGCCGGCGAGTGTCCGAGAAATCCAGCTTTAGCGCTGCGCGGAATTCATCCAGCGCTTCGGGCCGCGCTTCCAGTACCAGCGCGTCGCCCTCTTTCAGAGTAGCGTGGGCAGATCGGCCATAGCGCCGTTTGCCGTCGCGGATCAGGCCAATGATTGCCACGTCGGACTTCTCGGCATCCTCGTATAGCTCGCTGACGCGCTTGCCGATATGGGGTGACTCGGAGGGCAGGGTGAGTTCGGCGATGTACTCGGCCAGCGCTTCCGAGGCTTCTTCCTGCGCGCCTCGGTTTGGGATCAGCCGCCAGCCGATCAGCGAGACGAAAGCCAAACCGGCGATGGCCGCGATTCCGCCGACGGGGGCGAAGTCGAACATCTTGAACGGCTCGCCCAAGGTCTCGGCCCGGATCGAGGCGATGATGATGTTTGGCGGTGTCCCGATCAGGGTCGCCATGCCACCCAGGATCGTCGCAAAACTGAGCGGCATGAGCGTCAGCCCCACAGCGCGCCCCGCTTTGCGCGCAGTCTGTATGTCAACCGGCATCAGAAGGGCCAGTGCGGCGACGTTGTTCATGAACGCCGACAGAACTGCGCCGATCCCGCCCATCAGTGCGATATGGGCGCCAAGACCGCGCGAGGCATCCACGAGGGTGCGCGTGATCAGGAATACGGCCCCGGATCGGACCAGCCCAGCCGAAACTACCAGCACCAAGGCAACGATGATTGTTGCAGGATGCCCGAACCCGGCAAAGGCGTTGTCGACTGGCACAACACCCAGCGTGACCCCGATCATAAGGGCTGTGAAAGCCACAAGGTCATACCGGAAACGGCCCCAAAGGAGCATTCCAAAGACTGTAATGAAAAGCGCAAACAGAATGATTTGATCGGTCGTCATGCGGCCACCTTACCCTCAGATGGGCGTCTCGCAAGCCGCTCTCTTGATCCTTTGCCCCGCAAACGTCTATATGAGCGCCGAATACGCTAACATGATGACGAGGACGCACCATGGCAGGCCACTCCAAATGGGCCAATATCCAGCACCGCAAGGGACGTCAGGACGCCGCGCGGTCCAAACTGTTTTCCAAACTGTCGAAAGAGATCACCGTGGCCGCCAAGATGGGCGACCCCGATCCCGACAAGAACCCGCGCCTGCGTCTGGCGGTGAAAGAGGCCAAGTCAAACTCGGTCCCGAAGGACGTGATCGACCGCGCGATCAAGAAATCGGTTGCAGGAGAAGGCGACGAGTACGAAGAAATCCGGTACGAGGGTTACGGCCCTAACGGTGTGGCCGTGATCGTCGAGACCATGACGGATAACCGCAACCGGACGGCCTCGACCGTGCGCTCGACCTTTTCCAAGAACGGTGGAAACCTGGGCGAAACCGGCTCGGTCGGGTTCATGTTCGACCGCAAGGGTGAGGTGGTCTATCAGGCGGATGCAGGCGATGCGGATACTATCTTTGAAGCTGCGATCGAGGCGGGTGCTGAGGATGTCGAAAGCTCGGAAGATGGTCACATCATCTGGTGCGCCGATACCGATCTGAACGATGTATCGAATGCGCTGGAAGAGGCGCTTGGAGAGTCCGAATCCACCAAGCTGGTCTGGAAACCCACCACGACCACAGAGTTGGGTCTGGAAGACATGCAAAAGCTGATGAAGCTGGTCGATGCGCTGGAAGATGACGATGACGTTCAGCGTGTAACAACCAATTTCGAAGCGACTGATGAGGTCATGGCGCAGCTCTGATTGCACTCGACAACTGGTACCTGAAAGCCCGGCCCGTTTGGTCGGGCTTTTGTTATTTCAGCTTCTGAAGTGTAGCTTGGCTGATCCGACTCAAGCGATTACTCTTTGAAATGTGGGCGAGAAAACAAAAAGGCTGGCTTTGATGCCAGAGTGATACATGGCGCGTGACCCGTCAGATCTGGCAAAACGCAATGTCCCGGTCCTGGCCGGGCAGAGCATTCTGTCTCAGGTCGCGTGGACCTTAGGCAGCCCGTCGGTGGTTTTACCGTTTCTGGCGGTCTCGTTCGAGTTGCCGATGTTCATCGCCGGGGCGTTGGTCTCGGTTCGCATGGTCGGCAGCATGATCGCGGATTTCTTTCTGGCGCGTTCGATTGCCGCGCGGCGCGAGAAGAAACGCGGGATCGCGATGACCGAAATTGCAATCGGAACCTGCCTTTTGGTCGCCATGGGGGTAGCCGCCACAGGCATCGTGCCGCTGATCGCCATTGCCTTCATCGCAGTCTTTTTCCTGATCGGGCTTATCGATGAGGTGCAGAACCTCATGTTAACCGATCTACTGGGCGATCATGTGCACTCGAAATCGCGAATGATGATGCAGTATTTGCAATTGGGGGCCGGTGGGCTGGGCGCCATAGGGTTGGCGCTTTTGCTGCATGAACTGACCAAAGACAAGCCGCCGTTTTCGCGCCACTCGGTCGTCATCGCGGTGTCCGCCACGTTCTTTTTACTGTCTGCCCTGTCGATCCTGGCGATGTTTGAAATCCGCAAGGCCAATAGTTCAGAATCCAATGAAGCCAAACACTTAGGGCTGTCTTTGAAGGCCAATATCATGTCCATTTTCAGCATGTTCGAACATGCTTGGTTTCGCCGTTACCTGGTCATGCGTATGCCGCTTGTCGTGGTGTCCTTGTCGGTGCCGTTTTTCGCTCTGATTGCGGCCGAGGCGCATCATAGCTCGGCCAAGGGACTGACCGCGATGATTGTGTCTTCGGCGTCTGGCTATCTGGTCTCGGCCCCGCTGTGGCAGCTGTTAAACATGAAATCCCATCGTACCGTCATGGTCGCAGGGACTTTGATGGTGGCGATCACGGGGATCGTCCTTTTGGCGTTTCACTATCTGGGCATCGACCACGAAGTGCACCTGCATGCGATTGCCCTGTTCATCGCAACGGTTGCCGTCACGGGGATCAGCAGCGCGCGCAAGCTCTACTTTCTGGACGTCGCTCCGAAAGAGCAGCGGGTTCAGGCCTCTGCCGCGATCAAAAGCGTCGCACGCCTGACCGCCGTTGCCATGTCAGCGGCTTTGGCAGCGGTCGCGCATATGCATGAGGTTTCGCTGGCGGTTGCGTTCATTGTGCTGTGCAGTCTGGTCGCAGCCGCGGCCTGTTACATGGTTGTCTTGCCCAAGCCAGCGACACCTGATTTGCAGGGCGACTGAAGTCACCAGAAGCCCAATCAGAAGAACGACGAAATCTCGTCCAGAGGTTTCTTCATCTTGGCAACGGAGGGGACAGTCGCGGCCTCTGATGGGTGACCAACGGCGATAATCATTGTGGGCTTTTCCGATGCTGGGCGCTCCAGCGCGTCATTCAGGAATTTCATCGGGTTCGGCGTGTGCGTCAGTGTCGAAAGCCCGGCGTGATGAAGGGCAGCGAGCAGAAAGCCAGTCGCAATATTGACGCTTTCGGGGACGTAGTAGTTTTTGTACCGCGTTCCATCCTCGAACTCACCCCAGCGCTGGGCGAAAACCACGATCAGCCAGGGGGCAATGGTCAGGTGTTCTTTGACCGCGTTGGTCCCGATGGGCTCTAGCGCTTTGATCCATTCATCCCCTGCGCCGCCAGCATAGAAACGACGTTCTTCTTCTTCGGCTTCTTCACGGATGCGCTGTTTCAAAGCCGGGTCAGCGATGGCGGCAAAATGCCATGGCTGGTGGTTGGCCCCGGATGGCGCGGTGCCTGCGGTCCGCAAGCAGGTCTCAATTACTTCGCGATCAACGGGGCGGTCGATGAAATCTCGAACGGTATGGCGCTGTCGCATCTTGTCGTAGAATGCCTGCGCGGACTGCTGCATCTCGGCATCGCTCATCTCGCACCGGTCGGGCAGAGGGATCGGATCATAGCTGAGCGCATCGCGTGAGAACATTGTCTTACTCCGGATTTTTGCTGTTTATCTGGCGGTCGGCATCCGGGATCAAGGCATTTGCAGCGCCCCGTTTTACGGCCTTGGTCAAGGGGGTCAGAGTCGATGCCAACACGCGACCAACCTGCCAATTGAGGGGCACGTCCAAAGGCGCGTCTGGCGCGACTTCGCAAAGTCTGCCGTCCTGCAAAGCGTCGCGCACCAAGGGTTCGGGATTCATGCCCCAGCCCAATCCTGCAATAGCGGCATCGACAAACCCATGGGATGAGGGGACGAAATGCGAAGGCGGTGAGAGTCTCTGCCCGGTTTGGGCCGCCATCCAGACCCGCTGAAGGCTGTCCTTGCGATTGAAGACAAGGCAGGGCGCTTTTGCCAGCGACCGTGCGGTCAATCCCTCACTGAACCAGCGCTTGGTGAATTCCGGGCTTGCCGTCGCGAGATACCGCATCGCGCCAAGGGCATGCGTATCACATCCGGTGACCGGTTGCCCTCCGACGGTGATTGCGGCGCTAACCTCGCCCCGGCGCAGCCAGTCTGCCGAATGCTCCTGATCGTCGATCACCAGATCGAACAACAGGTCCGGCACCTGCGTCATCACATCGATGAACCACGCGGCCAGAACATCGGCCGGAAGGGCGATGCGCACCCGCGCCGGACCGGGGCCGCTCTCCAAGGTCAGTTCGCGGGCAAGTTGGGACTCCAGCAGCCCGATATCCTCGGCATGTTTGGCAATCCGCAGCCCTGCAGGCGTGGCGGTGCAGGGGGAGCCGCGATTGATCAGGCTGGTGCCGATGCGATCCTCCAACGCTTTGATCCGCTGCGAAATTGCCGAGGGCGTGACGGACAGCTCAGAGGCGGCGGCGTCAAAGCTCCCATGCCGCAGAATCGCGGCCAGCGTGTTCAGGTGATGTGGATCTATCAGCATTAGACAAACTTAATCCTACTCAGTATCTTTAATTTGATAGGCCGAGATGAAGTCGGTAGTCAAACCTTCAAACGACAGGAGGTTTCATGTCCGCCCCCCTCATCGCTGGCTTTGTCCTTAGCTTCAGTCTGATTCTGGCCATTGGTGCGCAGAATGCGTTCATCTTACGGCAGGGTTTGCGGCGCGAGCACGTGTTTGTCTTGTGCCTGACCTGCGCTGTTTCGGACGCGATCCTGATTACCGCCGGGATCGCCGGGTTTGGCACGTTGGCACAGGCCGCGCCTTGGTTTGAGAAGGTGATGCGCTATGGCGGCGCCGCGTTTCTGACATGGTACGGATTGCGCAGCCTGCGGTCAGCCTGGCAGGGCGGGGCGGCGATGGAACTGGGCGAGAGCCAACGCACAAGCCTGCGCTCGGCGATGCTGACCGTGCTGGCCTTCACCTGGCTGAACCCGCATGTCTATCTGGATACCGTGGTGCTAATCGGCTCGATCTCGGCCCAGTATGACGACCGGTTCAGCTTTGCCATTGGGGCCGTGACCTCAAGCTTTGTTTTCTTCTTCACGCTGGGCTACGGGGCCAGGATACTATCGCCGTTTTTCGCACGCCCACGCGCATGGCAGGTGCTGGACGCGCTGATTGGGATTGTGATGCTGGGAATTGCGTGGAAGTTACTTGTCATGTGACGGGTTGTTCTGCCGGTGAATTCGGTGTTCAACCGGGACCATGACAACAGCTTCCGCCCCTTCGCGCCCCGTAGTGGGAATGTTCTGGATGTTCGCTGCGGGTCTGGCCTTTGTGGTGATGACGGCGCTGGTGAAATCACTCGGCTCGACTATGGACCCGATTCAGGCCGCGTTTTTGCGCTACGTTCTTGGGTTGGTGTTTCTGTTGCCTGCCTTGCGGTCGATCCTGGCAACACGGTTGAGCAAGCGCGATCTCTCTCTGTTTGGGCTAAGAGGGGTCATCCACGGGGTGGCGGTCATGCTGTGGTTTTACGCGATGACTCGCATTCCTTTGGCCGAAGTGACGGCCATGAACTACATGACCCCGGTCTATGTCACACTTGGCGCGGCCCTGTTTCTGGGTGAGAAGCTGGCCTTTCGCCGGTTGGCCGCCATTCTGGTCGCCCTAATCGGCGTACTGATCATTCTGCGCCCCGGATTTCGCGAGGTGTCCAGTGGGCATCTCGCCATGCTGGGAACGGCGCTAACGCTAGGTGGGTCCTACCTGCTCGCCAAACTGTTGGTGCGGGATATCCCGCCCTCGGTCGTGGTGGCCCATCTGTCGATCTGGGTGACGCTGGCTTTGATCCCCTTTGCAATTGCAGTCTGGTCGCCGCCTACTCTGCGGGACATCGGGGTACTGTTTCTGGTCGCAAGCTTTGCAACGGCAGGGCACTATTTCATGACGCTAGCGCTGCAGGCCGCGCCGGTTGCGGTGACCCAGCCGGTCACCTTCCTGCAGCTTATCTGGGCGACGACTGTCGGAGCCTTGGTGTTCCACGAAAGCGTTGACATCTGGGTCGTGGCTGGCGGTACGCTGATCCTGACCGCCGTCAGCTTCATTTCCTGGCGCGAAGCGGTGCTGAACAAACGCGATGTGACACCATCGGCTTTTGCACCCAAAGCATGAAAACATGCGTCCGAAAACGAGATTGATTGACGAGTCAATAAAAAGCGCCTAGCGTCGTCGGGAAATCCTGTTGCCCAGGGGGACGCGATGCCAAAAGTCGGAATGGAGCCTATACGCCGTGATGCGATCGTTCGTGCGACGATTGCCGAATTGGGCGTACAGAAATCTCTGGATGTGACCGTCAGCCAGATCGCCAAACGCGCGGGCATGTCCAGCGCGCTGGCGCACCATTATTTTGGCGGTAAGGATCAGATCTTTCTGGCCGCCATGCGGCAAATCCTGACGGATTTCGGCAAGGAAGCCCGGACCGAGCTGGCCGCCGCAGCCCCTGACCAACGGGCGCAAGCCATCATCCGCGCCTGTTTCGCCCATTCATGCTTCACCCCGGACGTGATTGCCGCGTGGATGACATTCTATGTCCTCGCGCAGACAAACGATGATGCTCTGCGGCTGTGGAAGGTCTATCAGGCGCGCATCCGCTCGAACCTGATCCATGCGCTGCGCCCCCAAATTGCCGAACCGATCAACGCGGCCGAGACCATGATTGCCTTGATCGACGGGCTGTATATCCACTCGGCGCTGAGCGCCCCGGAAGAACCTCAGCTGGCTGCCAATCACGCCTTGCGCGTCCTGAATACACTGCTCGAGGGCGAAAAATGACAAAACCAAACATTCTGATCCTGATGGTGGATCAGCTGAACGGCACCTTGTTTCCCGACGGTCCGGCCGACTGGTTGCACGCGCCGAACCTGAAGAAACTGGCCAAACGCTCCACCCGTTTTGCCAATGCCTATACGGCCTCGCCGCTTTGCGCACCGGGACGGGCGAGCTTCATGTCGGGCCAGTTGCCCTCACGCACGGGGGTTTACGACAACGCGGCCGAGTTCCGCAGCGACATCCCGACCTATGCCCACCATCTGCGCCGCGCGGGGTACTACACCTGTCTGTCGGGCAAGATGCATTTTGTTGGTCCCGACCAGTTGCACGGGTTCGAAGACCGCCTGACCACCGATATCTACCCCGCCGACTTTGGCTGGACTCCGGATTACCGCAAACCGGGTGAGCGGATCGACTGGTGGTATCACAACATGGGTTCCGTCACCGGCGCGGGTGTTGCTGAAATCTCGAACCAGATGGAATATGACGACGAGGTCGCTTACCACGCCAAGGCCAAGCTCTATGATCTGGCGCGCGGCAAGGACGACCGTCCGTGGGCTATGACCGTCAGCTTCACGCATCCTCATGACCCCTATGTCGCGCGCCGCAAATACTGGGATCTTTATGAGGATTGCGAACATCTGCTGCCCGAGATCGCTGATCTTGGCTATGACAATCAGGACCCGCATTCCAAGCGTATTTTCGACGCCAACGACTGGCGCAGCTTCGACATCACAGAAGAAGATATCCGCAAGTCCCGCCGCGCGTATTTCGCCAATATCTCGTACCTGGACGACAAGATCGGCGAGATCATCGAAGTGCTGGAGACGACACGCCAAGAGGCGATCATCATGTTTGTCTCGGACCATGGCGACATGCTGGGTGAACGTGGCTTGTGGTTCAAGATGACGTTCTTCGAGGGCTCGTCGCGCGTGCCGTTGATGATCTCGGCGCCGGATTTGCCTGCAGGCCTGATCGAAACACCTGTGTCGACCATCGACGTGACCCCGACGCTGGGCGCGCTGGCCGGTGTTGATATGGCCGAGATTGCCCCATGGACGGATGGCGAAGACCTCGTGCCTCTGGCCAAAGGGCAGGAGCGGACAGCCCCTGTAGCGATGGAATACGCGGCCGAGGCCTCTTATGCGCCGCTGGTCTCGTTGCGCTATGGCAAGTGGAAATACAATCGTTGCGCGCTGGATCCCGATCAGCTGTTTGATCTTGAGGCCGACCCGCATGAACAGAACAACCTCGCCGATGATCCCGCGCATGCCGGAACCTTGCAAACCCTGCGCGCCAAGTCCGAGGCGCGCTGGGATCTGGACCGGTTTGATGCGGATGTCCGCGCCAGTCAGGCGCGCCGCTGGGTTGTCTATGAGGCGTTGCGGCAGGGTGGGTACTACCCGTGGGACTACCAGCCGCTGCAAAAGGCATCCGAGCGCTACATGCGCAACCACATGGACTTGAATATCGTCGAGGAAAGCCAGCGGTTCCCGCGCGGCGAGTGACCTCTTCATCTTTTTGAAAATACGCCCGCCGGAGGCAGAGCAGGTTTCGAAACCTGTCGCGGCGGATCTATGGAGACGTGAAATGGAAGCAGATTTTGTCATTGTGGGTGCTGGCTCTGCCGGCTGTGCGATGGCCTATCGCCTGAGCGAGGCCGGGGCCTCGGTTCTGGTGATCGAACATGGGGGCACGGATGCCGGGCCATTTATTCAGATGCCCGCGGCGCTGAGCTATCCGATGAATATGTCGCTTTATGACTGGGGATTCAGCTCGGAACCCGAACCCAACATGAACAACCGCCGGATGGCCTGTCCGCGCGGCAAGGTGATCGGTGGATCGTCCTCGATTAACGGAATGGTCTATGTGCGCGGCCACGCGCGGGATTTTGATACCTGGGCTGATATGGGTGCGGATGGGTGGTCCTACGCGGATGTGCTGCCCTACTACAAACGCATGGAAAACTGGCATGATGGCGGCCATGGCGGTGACCCGGAATGGCGCGGCAAGGATGGTCCACTGCATGTGTCACGCGGTCCGCGCAAAAACCCGTTGTTCCAAGCCTTCGTCGATGCAGGTCAGCAAGCGGGCTATGAAGTCACGGGCGACTATAACGGCGAGAAGCAAGAAGGCTTTGGCCCGATGGAGCAGACCGTCTGGAAAGGACGGCGCTGGTCGGCGGCAAATGCTTATCTGCGACCTGCTCTGAAACGTCCCAACTGCGACCTCGTCAAGGGGTTGGCGTCGCGCGTTGTGATGGAAGAGGGTCGCGCGGTTGGTGTGGAACTGGTGCGTGGCGGCAAGAAAGAGGTCATTCGGGCCCGCCGCGAGGTTATTCTGGCGGCCTCGTCGATCAACTCGCCCAAACTGCTGATGCTCTCGGGGATCGGGTCGGCGTCGCATCTGGCAGAGCACGGCATTGATGTGATCGCTGATCGCCCCGGCGTGGGTGCGAACCTGCAGGACCATCTGGAGCTGTATATCCAGCAAGCCTCGCTGCAGCCGATCACGCTGTACAAGCACTGGAACCTGTTTAGCAAAGGTCTGATTGGCGCGCAGTGGCTGTTCACCAAAACTGGTCTTGGGGCCTCGAACCAGTTCGAGAGCGCGGCGTTCATCCGGTCGAACCCGGGTGTCGAATACCCCGACATCCAGTACCACTTCCTGCCTATTGCAGTGCGCTATGACGGGCAGGCTGCGGCCGAGGGGCATGGGTTCCAGGCACATGTGGGGCCGATGCGGTCTCCGTCGCGTGGGGCTGTGACTTTGCGGTCGAGCAAGGCTGAAGACGCGCCGGTAATCCGGTTCAACTACATGAGCCATGAAAAAGACTGGGAAGACTTCCGCAAATGCATCCGCCTCACCCGTGAGATCTTTGGTCAGGACGCCTTCAAGCCCTATGCGGGCAAAGAGATTCAGCCCGGCGCCTCAGTGCAGACGGATGAGGAGCTGAATGCCTTCATCGCAGAGCATGCCGAGAGCGCCTATCATCCCTGTGGCACCTGCCGGATGGGGCGCGCGGATGACAAAAACGCCGTGGTCGACCCCGAAGGACGTGTTATCGGCGTGGATGGTTTGCGTGTGGCTGACAGCTCGATCTTCCCGCAGATCACCAATGGCAACCTCAACGCGCCGTCGATCATGGTGGGTGAGAAGATGTCAGATCACATACTGGGCAAGGATGCTCTACCGAAGGCCAATGACCGCCCGTGGATTCACCCGCAATGGGAGGTGGCGCAGCGCTGATTTGATCCGCGTCAAAGTGGGGTGGGGCGGCATCCGATAAACCTGAATCGCAACGACATTTATTCAGGAGCGAACAGGAATGTCCCACACCCCGCATGAACTGGCCGAAGAGTTTCCGGACAAAGTTGAGGTGATGAGCCAGCTCAAGCAGACGGATGCTCATTTTGCGCGGCTGGCTGAAGAGTATCACGAAATCAACCGCCGCGTTCACCGCGCCGAAACCAATATCGAGCCGGTGGAAGAACTGGCCGAGGGCGAGATGCGAAAGAAACGCGCCGCGCTTAAGGATGAGATTTGGGCGATCGTGTCCAAGGCTTAAAGGCAACAGCGGGGGCTCTGCCCCCGCACCCCCGGGACATTTTTGGCCAGATGAAGATCAAGTGACCTCGTAGGGCAGTGTGCCTCGGGTATGAGTGTCGATGGCCAGCCGCCGTTCCAGTGGCGGAACCGAGCGTTGGTGGCAATTTGCACGCTCGCAGATGCGGCAGGAAATGCCGATCGGTTCATAGGCGCTGGCGTTGTTGATATCCAGATTGTCTGCATAGACCAAGGCTTCGGCGTGGCGGGTTTCGCAACCCAGTGCGATGGCATAGCGGCGCACCGGCGCGCCGAATGAGCCACCGGGTTTTGAGACATCCCTTGCCAGCGAAATGTAACGGACACCATCGGGTGTTTCCGCCAGTTGCCGCAGGAAATGCCCCGGTGTTTCAAAGGCGCGGTGGACGTTCCACAACGGGCAGGCACCGCCAAAGCGGGCAAATTGCAGCCGAGTGGCCGAGTGGCGCTTGGTAATCGTTCCGGCCTGATCTACGCGGACGAAGAAGAACGGGATGCCTTTTGCGCCGGGCCGCTGCAAAGTGGACAGGCGGTGCGCGACCTGTTCGATTGAAGCGCCAAAGCGGTTGCTCAGCATTTCCAGATCATGACGATCCTCTTGCGCGGCGGCCAGAAACGCGCTGTAGGGCATCAGGGACGCGCCGGCGAAGTAGTTGGCAAGGCCGATTTTGGCGATGGCGCGGGCCTCTTCACTCTGGAACTTGGCGAAATCGAGCGTCGCCTCCAACAGCTTGTCCTGACTGATCAGGGCAACCTGAAGCAGCAGCTGAAAGACCTGCGTTTGCGGTGCAGCACGTGAGGATAGGCGCAGGGTTCTGCTTTCCTTGTCGTAGCTACGCAGCGGGTTGATGTCTGAAAAGATCACTTGAATACCGCGCTCTTCCAGGCTTTGCAGCGCGGCCTGGCGGATGCCACCTGGGCCGTCGGCGCGTTTTGCGAACAGTTCGGCTGCGCGGTCAACCGCGTCGATATAGTTGTCGCAATAGTGGAAGAAGTCGCGAACTTCCTCCCACGGGCTGGCTTGGGTGCGGGAGTCTTCGCGGCCTAGCGCTTCGTCTAGTGAGGCGAGGCGTTCGTGGGTTTGGCGATAGCTTCGGTGCAGCTCGATAAAGGCACGGGCAAGGGCTGGGGCGTTTGAGGCGGTCAGGCGCAGATCGGCCAGAGGGGGGATTTCGTCGGCAAAGACCGGATCGGCCAGCGCCTCACGCATATCCGAGACCAGCCGCTCACTGTCGCCTGTGCTCAATTCGGTCACGTCCATGCCGAATTCCTGCGCCAACGCCAGAACAACCGTGGTCGAGATCGGCCGGTTGTTGTTCTCCATTTGGTTGAGGTAGGGCAGGGAAACACCTAGTTTTGTGGCAAATTCCTTTTGGGTCAGCGTCAGGCGTGTGCGCATTTCGCGCAGTTTGGCGCCGGCATAGAGTTTTTGGGTGGCCATGGGCGTGCCTTTGCAACTTTTCTATTTCGGCACGTTAGCTTTGCAAACCCCCTTGGGCAAGGCGTCTCAGAGGCCCAATTGCCGCTCGCGCCAAATGACCGAGGAAATGGCCGCGATGGCAAGGATCGCGGTGACCAGCATAAGCCAGAGCAGGGGCATTGCGCCTGTTTCGACGGTCAGTAAGGCTCCGGCCAGTGCGCTCAGGCCTGCCCCTCCGCCCAGCATGATTGCGCCGCTGAGGCCTGAGGCGGTGGCGGCCAGATGTGGCCGCACGGACAGGGCGCCAGATGTTGCGTTTGGGATCGTCATACCATTGCCCAATCCGACGAACGTCATGAAGCCGAAGAAGCTGAGCGCTGTCCCGAAGCCTGTCAGGAACAATGCGGCAGAAAGGGCGACGCCGGCGGCGTTCAACCAGGTGCCCCAAAGCACCATGCGGTTGATGCCGAACCTGACCGAATAGCGCCCGCTGAAGAAGTTCCCCAGAAAATAGCCCAAAGCAGGTGCGCCGAAATAGATCCCGACTTCGGCCGCGCTCATGCCAAAGACTTCGGTTCCGATAAAGGGCGCACCGCCCAGATAGGCAAAGAACGCGCCTGATGAGCAGGCAGAGGACAGCGAATAGCCCCAGAACCGGGGAGACATCAGCAGCTCGGGGTATTCGCGAAATTGCTGCAAAAGAGTTTTGCCGCTTTTGGCTGAGGTTTCCCCGAAATCGAGATAAGTCAAGGCAAGGGTCAAGGCGCCCAAAGCGAAAGGCAGCCAGAAATTGGCTTTCCAGCCAAAGCTCTCTTCCAGAAACCCGCCTATGGCCGGGCCAATCATCGGGACTACGGCCATTCCCATGGTGACATAGCCGATCATCGAGGCCGCCTGATCCTGATCATACATGTCCCGCACCGCGGCCCGGCTGAGGACCATCCCGACCACCACGACCGCCTGACACATGCGGAAAAGTAGGAACACCTCGGCTGTTGGTGCGTAGATGCAGCCAAGTGTCGCCAGCAGAAAGAGTGCGAGTCCCCAAAGCAAAACCGGGCGCCGTCCCGCTTTGTCTGCAATTGGTCCGATGATGATCTGCAGGACCGCGTTTACCAGCAGGTAAAGGGCGATCGACAGTTGCATGACCTTGTAATGCGTGTCGAAATGCAGGGCCATGTTCGGCAGGCTTGGCAGGAACAGGTTCATGCTCAGCGCCGACAGTCCCGAGAGAAGAACCAAGGTGCCGATTGTGGGTGGTGTGCGATAAGCCGACGACGTTCTGAACTGCATGGTTCGCTTGTATAGCTGTTGAGTAGGCAAAGGCCAGACGCTTGATGCTGTTGGTAAAAATTCGCAAATTTACAGTTTGAGCAAACGAGATTTTCAAAACTTTGCAAATTTGCCGAAAATATCTTTGGCTGAAGGGTAGCTCACTGTAGGGTCCGGTCAGATTTCACAGGGGACTATCGCCATGAAAGACATCCTTTCCGAGCTTGAAGAACGCCGCAACGCGGCCCGTCTGGGTGGTGGGCAAAAGCGAATCGACGCGCAGCATGGGCGGGGCAAGCTGACCGCGCGCGAGCGGATCGAGCTGCTGCTGGACGAAGGCAGTTTTGAAGAATTCGACATGTTTGTCAGCCACCGTTGCACCGAATTCGGGATGGAAAAACAAAAGCCTGCCGGGGATGGTGTGGTCACCGGCTGGGGCACGATCAATGGCCGTATGGTCTATGTGTTCAGCCAGGATTTCACTGTGTTTGGTGGCTCGCTGTCGGAAACGCACGCGCAGAAAATCTGCAAGATCATGGATATGGCCGTGCAGAACGGCGCGCCGATCATCGGGATCAACGACTCGGGTGGTGCGCGAATCCAGGAAGGCGTCGCCTCGCTCGCGGGTTATGCCGAAGTGTTCCAGCGCAACATCACCGCGTCCGGCGTGGTACCTCAGATCAGCGTGATCATGGGCCCCTGTGCGGGTGGCGCGGTATACAGCCCGGCGATGACGGACTTTATCTTCATGGTGAAGGACTCGTCTTACATGTTCGTTACTGGCCCTGACGTGGTGAAGACCGTGACGAATGAGGTCGTTACAGCTGAGGAACTGGGTGGAGCTTCTACGCATACCAAAAAGTCTTCGGTCGCGGATGGCGCTTTTGAAAACGATGTCGAAGCTTTGGCCGAGGTGCGCCGACTGGTCGACTTCCTGCCGCTCAACAACCAGGAAAAACCTCCGGTTCGGCCTTTCTTTGACGATCCCAACCGTGTCGAAACCTCATTGGATACATTGGTACCGGACAATCCAAACACACCGTACGACATGAAGGAACTGATCACGAAGATTGCGGATGAAGGCGATTTCTACGAGATTCAGGAAGACTTCGCCAAGAACATCGTCACTGGCTTCATCCGTCTGGAAGGACAGACTGTGGGTGTTGTGGCGAACCAGCCCATGGTTCTGGCTGGGTGTCTGGATATCGACAGCTCACGCAAGGCGGCGCGTTTCGTGCGCTTCTGCGACTGTTTCGAGATCCCGATTCTGACGCTGGTGGACGTGCCCGGCTTCTTGCCCGGAACGCAGCAGGAATATAGCGGCGTGATCAAGCATGGTGCCAAGCTGCTTTATGCGTACGGCGAAGCGACTGTGCCAAAGGTGACTGTGATTACCCGTAAGGCCTATGGTGGTGCTTATGTTGTGATGGCCTCGAAGCACCTGCGTGGCGATTTCAACTATGCGTGGCCCACGGCTGAGATCGCGGTGATGGGTGCGAAAGGCGCGACCGAGATTATCCACCGTGCTGACCTCAGCGACGCTGAGAAGACCGCGCAGCACGTTGCCGACTACGAAGACCGTTTCGCCAACCCATTCGTGGCGGCTGAACGCGGCTTTGTGGATGAGGTGATCATGCCGCAATCAACGCGCCGTCGTGTCTCACGGGCTTTTGCCAGCTTGCGCGGCAAGCAGTTGAAAAACCCGTGGAAAAAGCACGACAACATCCCTCTCTGAGCGTGCGGGGTGGGGCGGCCCACCCCAATCCGCTGAAAATTGCGGTACTCCTCCGCAATTTGCCCGAAATCAAGGCAGAATTGACAACGAGCGAAAAATCGTCAAATGATCCGATCCATCAGACATAGAACCGCGCGGGCACATAGCACTGCGCGCGCGATCCCGGAAGGAGGAGCCTGCCGCTGGCGGGTCCGGGGTCGCGCCTTGGGTCTGATGTTTAGCATCCTATCTCTGCCAAGCATTTCAGTGGGCGAAACCTCTCTGCCCGTACCCTCAGGCCAACCTGTGCATCTGAGCGACGTTCTGTTGGACAACAACCCCGGTGAGCTGTGGGTGCGGTTCCGGTTCATTGCCCCGAAGATCGGCGCGACGGTGGGACGGATCGGCTATGACGTAGCGTCGAACGATATGGAGCATCTGTGCCAGACGCTGGCGGTTGCCTATGTCTCCCAGCATGATTTGGACCCGGCCCTGGTGGTGATTTCACTGTCCGACCGTCCGATCCAATTCGGCGATGCCGCCCCCGATGCAACTCAGTTTTTCGAAGCCTACCGGCTGGAACAGTCCCGGTGTATCTGGGAAGGGCTCTGACCATGATCTGTCGTCATGATAGCAGAGCGTCTCAGACAACGGATGCGGCTTTGGAGGTGCGCGTTATGACTTTTCCCCCTTTCGGGTGCGAATTCTTATTCCCGATGACAGCGGTCAATGAGGTGCCAGGATGTTGAAACATCGGGGCTTTCCGGGCCGTCTGCCGGGTACGGATTTTCAATTCACCATCCGCCGTGCTAACCCCAAGGGCGTGACGCCGATCACCCGGCGAGAACGGTTCCGTGACCGCAAACCAGCGGACCGTCGTGCGGATGTCGCCTTTATGGAGGCGCTTTGGCAGAACTTCGGGGATCAGCCCTTTGAGCGCGGCAATCTGGATGCAGGACGTTTGAGCTGGCTATTTGAGCGTGAGGTCGTGCCAGCCGAAGACCCGTTCGACCCGGCTAGCTACGACGCGTTGTTGGTAATTGATCTGGACGCGGCACGTGCGTCTTTTCCCGAAATCTTCGGAGCGGGCTGAGCAGTGATCCACCCTGTGCCTCATATCCTTGCCCGCATGGGCAAAACCCTGCCCGAAGACGGGCAGGGCGGGTATGTGGCGTCAGAAGTTCAGTTGCGCGGCGACCTGAACGCGGCTACCGTCGAAGGTGTCACCGGTCGTGGCATCGTTGCGCTCCCCATATATGTACTCGGCGCTCAGCGTCAGGCTGTCGGTGGCCTCGTAGAAGGCGTTGACGTGGATAGTTTCCAACTCGGTGAAGTTGAGGGATCCGCTGCCGTCCGAGAAGCTGTTGGTCGCCAGATCATAGTCTTCCCGACCATAGGCGATGCCGACATTCCATTTCTCACCCAGATCCTGACGGAGCTCGATCGTGTAGCCGTCGACGTCATTGGCCTCACCGTTGACGATGGCGTTGCCAAGACCGATCAGGTAAGGGCCGATCGCCTGACCAGTCACGTAGTTGACTTGGAACAGACCGCCCTCCCATGGGCGAACCGATCCCGACAGGGTCACGCCCCACTGGTCCACTTCGGTGGCACCATCGCTGGTTTCGGCTTTACCGTAGAGGCCCGAGATACGCGCGACGTAGGTACCGTCGTTGTATTCAGCCGCCGCGGTCAGAACCGGGTCGTTCGAGTTGGAGCCGCTGACGTTTTCCTCGAGCGATACGCTGAACTCAGTGTTCGCGCCGAAGCTGTTGGTGTAGCGGATTTGCGGCTGACGGGCGAAGGCGATGCCAACCGGGCCGTTGAATTCAACCGACGTAGGGTAGGTGTCCAGCGGCTGGAAGTTGGTCCAGTACTGACCGATCAGCCAATTGTCACCAATGGTAATGTTGGCGTGACGCAGGCGCAGTTCGGCCGTGCCGTTGGACGCGAACAGGTCCAACTCCAACTGACCGCCGATATCACCAAGAGCGCTGGGTGTGCTGGTGCGCAGTCCTATGCGCGACTGGCGTACGGTGCTGCCGAAGGTACCACTGGTTGCGGTCGACGGCTCGCCGATGACGTTCACGAACGCGGTGTCGCCCTGGTCGAAGTCGAAATCATAAAAGAAGTCTGCCTTGATGTAGCCGTAAATGTCCAGACTGGTGTTCCCAAGGCGGAAATCGCCATTCGCAGGACCGGCGCTGGAGGCCTCGAGCGCTTCGACCCGAGCGCGCAGAGCGTCAAGCTCGGCCTGAGTTTGAGCGTCCTGAGCAAAGGCAAGCGTGCTGGTCACACTAAACGCAGTGGCAGCGAGCAGGATTGCCTTTTTTCTCTTTGTAAACATGTGGGTGTTTCCTTGTTTGCGAGTGTGCATGGCCAAAGTTCCACGCGCCCAGCGATCAGGGAAATCACGAAAAAGGGACGGAAAACGCGTTTTTGCTCAAGTATTTGTGCTGAAAGTAAGGTCGTGATTCACGGCAGGGTGAACAGATCGGTTAACCCACAGCATATGCGCAAAAATAATCTGCGAACGGGAGTGATCGCCCGTGATATTGCGGGTGCAGAAATCAGGCCAGCGGCAGTGGAATGTAACGAAACTGTGACGGTTTGGGCGGCTTCAGCACAGGAAAACCGCACAGCTCATGTCGGCATGAATTTGCGCGGAGTTTCGCCTGTTTGGCAGATTCTGGCCGGAATCTTGGGTGGAAACAATAACTTGTTTGCAGACAAGATTGTGCAGTGCATCTTGATCCAGCCGTGCGACACTACTTTGCCTGCGTCGCACATGCACCTACTATTCCGTACCCCTTCCTTGCGCGGGCAGGCTTGTGTTCCCCACATCGTCCTGTCCGCGTTTTTCTTTGCACAAAAAACTGGCCTGAATGGGCGTAAACCTGCGCAAAACGCTGAGTTTACCTCGTTGTTATTGAATTACGGTGCTGAGTTCCTGCATCTGCCTCTAAGAGCAATACAAAAAACCACGAGGCAGACATCATGCGTATTTCAAAAGTGTTCCTTGCACTGGCAACCTTTGCGGGCCTCTCGGCCTGCGGCGATACTCTCGGCGAACAGGCCATCCTGGGCGGCGGCGCGGGCGCTGTCGGGGCAGCCGTTCTCAGTGCCGATCCGTTGGTCGGTGCGGCCGTCGGGGCCGCAGGCAACGTGCTGTACTGTAAGACGCAGAACACCTGTAACTAACGCGAATTTTCGGGGCGCAAGCCGCCCCGTCCGTCGTCACGCATTGCGCCGACGTGGGGATGCCCTCCCTGCGGCGGCTTTTTGCGTTTCCAGAACACCAAGCCAAAGGACGTTCCATGTTCAATAAGATCCTGATCGCCAACCGGGGCGAGATCGCCTGCCGGGTTATCAAGACCGCCCGCAAAATGGGTATCGGCACCGTTGCCATCTATTCGGACGCGGACAAGAACGCTCTGCACGTGTCGATGGCGGATGAGGCTGTCCATATCGGCCCACCGCCTGCCAACCAGTCGTATATCGTGATCGACAAGGTCATGGACGCCGTCCGCCAGTGCGGCGCACAGGCTGTTCACCCCGGCTATGGCTTCCTGTCGGAGAATGCCAAATTCGCCGAGGCGCTCGACGCCGAAGGCGTGGCATTCGTCGGCCCCCCGGTTGGTGCGATTGAAAGCATGGGGGACAAGATCACCTCGAAAAAGATCGCGCAGGAGGCCGGTGTTTCCACCGTACCCGGCTATATGGGCCTGATCGAAGACGCCGATGAGGCGGTCAAGATCTCGAACGACATCGGTTACCCCGTCATGATCAAAGCCAGCGCCGGCGGCGGTGGCAAGGGCATGCGGATCGCTTGGAATGACGAAGAGGCCCGCGAGGGGTTCCAATCGTCCAAGAACGAGGCTGCGAACTCGTTTGGCGATGACCGGATTTTTATCGAGAAATTTGTGACCCAACCGCGTCACATCGAAATTCAGGTTCTCTGCGATAGCCATGGCAACGGCATCTATCTGGGCGAACGCGAATGCTCGATCCAGCGTCGAAACCAAAAAGTGGTGGAAGAGGCCCCGTCGCCCTTCTTGGATCCTGAGACCCGCAAAGCCATGGGCGAACAGGCCGTCGCACTGGCCAAGGCTGTGGGCTATTCCAGCGCGGGTACGGTGGAGTTCATCGTCGACGGCGAAAAGAACTTCTACTTCCTTGAGATGAACACCCGTCTTCAGGTGGAACACCCTGTCACGGAACTGATAACCGGTGTCGATCTGGTGGAACAGATGATCCGTGTGGCGAATGGAGAAAAGCTGACCATCACGCAGGATGACGTAACGCTGACGGGTTGGGCGATCGAGAACCGCCTCTATGCAGAAGATCCCTATCGCAACTTTCTGCCCTCGATCGGTCGTCTGACCCGCTATCGCCCGCCGCAGGAAACCGCTGCCGGTCCGATGCTGGTCAATGGCAAATGGCAAGGCGACGCGCCCGAGGGTGAGGCTGCCGTGCGCAATGATACTGGCGTCTATGAGGGCGGCGAAATCAGCATGTATTACGACCCGATGATCGCCAAGCTTTGCACATGGGCTCCGACCCGCGAAGCCGCGATTGAGGCGATGCGCGTAGCGCTGGACAGCTTCGAGGTTGAAGGGATTGGCCACAACCTACCGTTCCTGTCGGCGGTGATGGATCACCCGAAATTCGTCAGCGGTGACATGACCACTGCCTTTATCGCCGAAGAATACCCAGACGGGTTCGAAGGCGTGACGCTGCCCGAAGACGACCTGCGTCGGATCGCGGCCTCTTGCGCGGCAATGCACCGGGTGGCCGAGATTCGCCGTACTCGTGTTTCGGGTCGGATGGACAACCACGAACGCAAGGTCGGCAAGCGCTGGGTCGTTTCGTTGGAGGGCCACGAGCTGGCCGTTCAGGTAAACGCCGACAAGGAAGGCGCGACCGTCAAATTCGAAGACGGCTCGACCGTTCGCGTTGCATCTGACTGGACCCCGGGCGATCAGCTTGCGGTGCTGGATGTGGATGGAAGCCCTCTGGTTCTGAAGGTAGGTAAGGTTTCGGGCGGGTTCCGCATTCGCAACCGGGGCGCGGACCTGAAGGTCCATGTGCGCCGTCCGCGTCAGGCTGAGTTGGCCAAGCTGATGCCTGAGAAACTCCCGCCGGACACATCAAAAATGCTGCTCTGCCCGATGCCGGGTCTGATCGTGAAGATCGACGTGGAAGTCGGTCAGGAGGTCCAGGAGGGTCAGGCGCTGTGCACCATCGAGGCGATGAAGATGGAAAACATCCTGCGCGCCGAGAAGAAGGGCACCGTTGCCAAGATCAACGCAGGTCCGGGCGACAGCCTTGCCGTGGACGAAGTGATCATCGAGTTCGAATGATCATGACCGCGCTTTTGGCATATCCTCAGGTCTCACCGGCGTTCTGCGCCGGTGGTTTGGGGCGTGGCAAAAGCGTTCAGCCGCCTTCGCGCCGTTCGCGGATTTCGCGTTCGCGTAAGGGGGTTTTGTCGATCGAGCGGCCGATCTCGCGCACGCTCCACGGGGACGGTTTGCGCAGTTTGACCACGCCGTCCTTGTCAACAAAAACCATCTGGAACCCGCGCGGGCGCAGCTTGGACCGGATCGCGGATCGTGCGGACGGATCGGTATCCGTTAGCACCACAACATCCCGTTCCCGCATTGCGTCCTCGCCGTCCAGCAACATGTCGATCTGCTGCTGGAAACGGGGATCGGCGGGAGTATCGGCGAAGACGACAATGGGCCGGTGGGTCCACATGAAATCGCTCAACTCACTGTCGCCAACAGGGCGAACATATTCATCATCAGCAGGTGTTGTTCCGTCGGCCGCCAAGGCAGCCAGCGGGATAAGTGCCGAGAAAACAAGGGCAAGCGTTTTGTTCATGGGGCCTCCTGTCCCGTTGAATATAGCCTCTGCGCGCGCGAATGCGACCGGCGATTTGCACAAGACGCTCAATTTGTCGCGCGTGGGCCATGCCCGGCATCTGCTGAACCACGATACGCACGGATTGCAGGCTGCTGCAGGCCGAACTGACGAGAGGACACCTCGATGACCGATAAGAATGACTGGCGCGCGCTGGCCGAGAAAGAATTGCGCGGACGGCCACTGGACGATCTGACCAAGGAAACGCTGGAAGGCATCAGCGTCAAACCGCTTTACACACAGGACGACACCTCCGATTTGCCGCATATGGGCACTCTGCCGGGGTTTGGCCCGTTCACGCGCGGTGTGAAGGCGACGATGTATGCCGGGCGGCCTTGGACCATCCGCCAATATGCCGGGTTCTCGACCGCCGAGGAGTCGAACGCTTTCTACCGACGCAATCTGGCTGCGGGACAGCAGGGTGTCTCGGTCGCCTTCGATCTGGCGACGCACCGCGGTTATGACAGCGACCACCCGCGCGTTGTCGGCGATGTCGGTAAGGCCGGTGTGGCGATTGACAGCGTTGAGGATATGAAAATCCTGTTCGACGGTATCCCGCTCGACAAAGTCTCGGTCTCGATGACCATGAACGGCGCGGTGATCCCGGTTCTGGCCAGCTTTATCGTGGCGGGCGAAGAGCAGGGGCACGACAAATCGGTCCTGTCCGGCACCATTCAGAATGACATTCTGAAAGAGTTCATGGTGCGCAACACCTACATCTACCCGCCTGAACCGTCGATGAAGATCATCTCGGACATTATCGAGTACACGTCGAACGAGATGCCCAAGTTCAACTCGATCTCAATCTCGGGATATCACATGCAAGAGGCCGGCGCGAACCTCGTGCAGGAGTTGGCCTATACTATCGCAGACGGGCGCGAATATGTGCGGGCTGCTCTGGATGCGGGCATGGATGTGGACAAGTTCGCAGGCCGTTTGTCGTTCTTCTTTGCCATCGGCATGAATTTCTTTATGGAGATTGCGAAACTGCGCGCCGCGCGGACCCTGTGGCATCGCGTGATGACCGAGTTCGGGGCGAAGTCCGAACGCTCCAAGATGCTGCGGACACACTGCCAGACCTCAGGTGTCTCGCTGCAGGAGCAGGACCCTTATAACAATGTGATCCGCACCGCGTATGAGGCGATGAGCGCAGTTCTGGGCGGCACCCAGTCACTGCACACCAACGCTCTGGACGAGGCGATTGCCCTACCAACCGATTTCTCGGCCCGCATTGCGCGGAACACGCAGTTGGTCTTGCAGGAAGAGACCGGCGTGACCGACGTGGTCGATCCGCTGGCGGGCTCTTACTACGTGGAAAGCCTGACCAACGACTTGATCGAAAAAGCCTGGGCCCTGATGGAAGAGGTCGAGGAAATGGGTGGCATGACCAAAGCCGTCGCCTCGGGCATGCCCAAGCTGCGGATCGAGGAAAGCGCCGCACGGCGTCAGGCGATGATCGACCGGGGCGATGAGGTGATCGTTGGGGTCAACAAATACCGCAAAGAACAAGAAGACCCGATCGACATTCTGGACGTCGACAACGTGGCCGTGCGCGAATCTCAGGTCGCGCGGTTGGAAGAGATACGCGCCACTCGTGACGAGGCCGCCTGTCAGGCCGCGTTGGACGCGCTGACCAAGGCCGCACAAGAAGGCGGAAACCTGCTGGCTGCTGCGGTCGAGGCCGCCCGCGCCCGCGCATCGGTAGGAGAGATCAGTATGGCTATGGAGAAAGAGTTCGGCCGCCACCGCGCCGAAGTGAAGACTCTGGCGGGCGTTTATGGCGCTGCCTATGAGGGTGACGAGGGCTTTGCTGCAATCCAAAAGTCCATCGAAGACTTTGCCGAGGTCGAGGGGCGTCGCCCCCGTCTGTTGGTGGTCAAGATGGGTCAGGACGGTCACGACCGGGGCGCCAAGGTAATCGCAACCGCCTTTGCTGATATCGGGTTTGACGTGGACGTTGGCCCACTGTTCCAGACCCCGGCCGAGGCCGCGCAGGACGCCGTGGACAATGACGTGCATGTGGTAGGTATCTCGTCTCAGGCTGCAGGGCACAAGACGCTGGCACCGCAACTTGTAGAAGAGCTCAACAAAGCCGGGGCAGAGGACATCATCGTGATTTGCGGTGGGGTGATCCCGCAGCAGGATTATCAGTTCCTTTATGACAACGGGGTCAAGGCGATCTTTGGCCCGGGAACGAATATTCCCGACGCTGCGCAGGACATCTTGCGCCTGATCCGCGACGCGCGGGACTGAGGCGGGGCAGGGGGCTGTCTGCCCCCTCTTTGCCTGACGGCAAATTCACCCCCGAAGGTATTTTCAAACAGAAGAAGGGCGCGGGTTTGGCTTGCGCCCTTTTGTTGTGTGCGTAGGGTGTCATCTTGGAGGGCGCGATGGAGTTGGATCATATTGCGGTGGCGGGTGCCACGTTGGAAGAGGCCACGGCGCATGTGGAAGATGCGCTGGGTGTCAGTCTTCAGGCCGGTGGCAAACATGAGTCATTTGGCACGCATAATCGGTTGCTTGGCCTGAAGGACGGGCTGTATCTGGAGGCGATTGCCATCGATCCGGATGCGCCTCGTCCCGACAGGACGCGGTGGTTCGATCTGGACCGGTTCGAGGGTGCGCCACGTCTGACCAACTGGATATGCCGCGTACCCGATATCGAGGCCTCCCTGTCCGTGTTTCCCGATGGTGTGGGGTCGCCGATTGATTTGGCCCGGGGGGCATTGCGGTGGCGGATGGCGGTTCCGCCAAACGGGCGTTTGCCCTTCGACAACTTGTTTCCGGCGCTGATCCAGTGGCAGGGGGATCTTCATCCCGCGCGTATGTTGGAGGATCATGGGTGCCACCTGAGACGTCTGGTTGTCTATCACCCGGATGCGCTGCGCTTGGCAGAACAACTGGGTCCGCTTGATCCGGTTGTTTTTGACACGGGACCAGCGTCTATGCAGGCCGAGATCGAAACACCTCATGGGGTACGTATTTTGCGATGAGGGTCCGTCAGGCCCAACCAGCGGATGCAGCAGAGATCGCTTTGATCACCAACGCGATTATTCGCGACACATTGGTGACCTTCACTACCGATGAACGGAACGCAGAGTCGATTGCCAGAGATATCCAGGCGCGCGGAGCGGCGTTTCTGGTGGCTGAGGATCAGAGGCAGGTCATTGGTTTCGCAACCTATGCCCCGTTCCGATCCGGGCCGGGCTATGCCAAGTGCCGTGAGCATTCGATTCAGCTGGCAGACAATGCACGGGGCCGTGGCGTTGGGCGCGCCCTTATGGAGCGGTTGCAGCAAGTGGCCCGCAGCGAAGGGGTGCATGTTCTGGTGGCCGGGATCTCGTCGGCCAATCCGGGGGCGATCCCCTTTCATTCAACGCTGGGGTTTTCAAAGGTGGGGCACATGCCTGAAGTTGGGCACAAATGGGGTCAGTATCTGGACCTTGTGCTGATGCAGAAAATTCTTTCGCCCGAAGGATCTATCGCACCTGACAGTCCTGCAATGGGACGCTAGTGTACGCCCATGTCGATCTGGACCCGCATATCCGATGCGCTAAGCGCCCTTGCCCAAGGTGAGAGCCTGACCGCTGTTTTCGAAAAGCTGCGCTCGCCGCCCGAACGCTCGGTCGCGTTTACAATTGCAGTGATCGCGCTGGGGGCCAAGATGGCCAAGGCCGATGGACAGGTGACACGGGATGAGGTGACGGCCTTCCGCGACGTGTTCCAGATTGCGCGCGAAGATGAAGAGGGTGCGGCCCGTGTCTTCAACATGGCCCGCACCGATGTGGCGGGCTATCAGGACTATGCCCGCAAGATCGCGCGGATGTTCTCGGAGGACAGCACCACCCTGTGCGATCTTATGGAGGGGCTGTTCCATATCGCCATGGCCGACGGGTTCTATCACCCGAATGAGAACGAGTTTCTGGAAGAGGTCAGCCGAATCTTCGGACAGACGGATGCGCAGTTTCTGGCCCTGCGTGCGCGGTTCGTTCCGGACGCGCCGAACGACCCTTATGTGGTTCTGGGCGTCTCGCGCGATATGTCTATTGCTGAGATCAGGAAGGTCTGGCGCAAGCTGGTGCGCGAAACCCACCCCGATGCGATGATGTCGCGCGGAGTCCCGGAGGAGGCGATCCGTCTGGCCGAGAAGAAGATGATCGACATCAACCGTGCCTGGGACGAGATCAACGGCGCGACGGTTTAGGCGATGCGTCTGGCGACCTACAATATCGAGTGGTTTGCCAACCTGTTTGATCGCAATGACAGACTGATCGTCGATGACAGCTGGTCCGGTCGTCATGACGTGACCAAAGCCCAGCAGGTCGAGGCGATCGCCAAGGTTCTCACCGCGATTGACGCGGATGCGGTTCTTGTCGTCGAAGCGCCGAATACGGGCAAACGGCAGAACACGGTGCGCGCGTTGCAGGCATTTGCCGAGGTTTTTGACCTTCGCACCTCGCAGGCGATCATGGGATTTCCCAATGATACGCATCAGGAGCTGGCGCTTCTCTACGATCCAGACGTTCTATCGGTGCGCCATGACCCACGGGCGGCAGATGACGCCCCGCGCTTTGACGCGGATTTTCAAATAGATCTGGACGTGGATGCGACACAGGACGTGGTACAGTTCTCCAAGCCGCCAATGGAGCTGTCGGTCCAGACCAAAGCGGGGTTTGAGTTTCGCCTGATCGGCGCGCATCTGAAATCCAAGGCTCCGCATGGGGCGGGGTCACGGGATGAGGCGATCCGTATCTCGATCGCCAACCGCCGCAAGCAGTTGGCACAGGCAATCTGGTTGTCTCGTCGGGTCGCGCATCACTTGGCTGAGGATGATCCAGTGATCCTGTTGGGTGACTTAAATGACGGGCCCGGTCTGGATGAGTTCGAACATCTGTTCGGGCGCTCCTCGGTCGAGATTCTGTTGCAGGCGGGTCTCTATGATCCCCATGCGGCTACGGCGTATGGGCCGCGTCCCGGAGCTGTGCCCGCGACCGCGCGGTTTGCGCGACCCGAGAACGGCACGTTCCTTGAGGCGTTGCTGGACTACATCATGATCAGCGAGGATTTGCAGTCCCGGCGACCTGTCTGGCGCATCTGGCATCCGTTTCGGGATGCTACCTGCTGGTCCAAAACTGACCTGCGCGAGGCCCTTCTGACCGCTTCAGATCACTTTCCGGTCACGCTGGATTTTGAGCTGTAACCTTTCAACCGGGCGCGGAAAGGCCTACATTCAGCATATGAAACATATTCTGATGATCGGCGCGATGACAGCCGCTTTTGCGCTGCCTGCAACAGCCGAGGAAGAAGATGCCCCAACGCTGATGGAGCAGGGGGCCGAGTTGTTTTTTGAGGGCCTGCGCCGCGAGATGGAGCCGGCTTTGGATGATTTGCTGGGCCTTGCCGATCAATTTGGTCCCGCGATGCGATCCTTCATGCAGGAAATGGGACCTGCGCTGGCAGAGCTTGCCGCCGAGGTAAAGGATTGGAGCGTCTACGAGATGCCCGAAATCCTGCCCAATGGCGACATCATTATCCGCAAGAAACAGACCGAAGATGCGCCTGAAACACCCGAAGCTTTGCCAGAGGCCCCGGACGGCGCCACGGACATCTAGGGGCAGCTCAGCCCTTGATGACCACACGCACTTCGGATTTCAGAGCATTTGCAAGTGAATTCAAGCGGGACTCGGCCACTTCGTTGAACAGGGGCCGTACGGATTCGGGCAGCACCAGATCAAGCTCACGCTTCTTGGGATAGAAGCGCAGCTTGCCCACATGTGCGTCGCTGTCCATGCACAACATAGCGCCGAACCGCATAGCCTTGCCCAGAATCTCGGCCTGTTTTTGGTCCTTTTCATCCAGCAGCTCGTAGAGCGGCGCAAATCGGTTGCCTTCGCGTTTGTTGCGATAGCGATGTTGCAGCGCAAGGCCGATGAAAACGCGTTCGGAGTGTTTCAGCCCCCCGAGATTGGCGCGGGTGACATAGTCGAAACAGACTTCGGCGCGGTAGTCGGGATGCGCGCGCCAACTGACGTCGTGCAAAAGGCAGGCGGCCTTGATCAGACGGACCTGCGTCGCAGGCGCAGATTTGAACAGAGGCATCACAAAATCGAACAGCGTGCGGCCCATGCCGGGCAGGCGGGCGTCTTTCGCCTCTGAAAAACGGCTGGCCTCAATGAGGGGATCGCGGTCACGCTGTTCCTGCGACATCTGTTCGTACAGCAGGCCTTCCCGGATACCATAGCTTGAGATCGCGATATCCTTGGGTTTGAAGGTACGGATCAGCCGTGCAAGTACATCCATCGCATAAGGGATCAGCGCCATTCGAGAACTTGAGACCCCAGCCTGACTGCGTAGTTTGTCATGATCGTTCGCGTCGATGAACTTGATCGTTTCGCGCACTTGTTTAGTGGTCATGCGGTATTCGTGTAGGACGTTCAGCGGATAGCCCCGCCGCAGCATGTCCAGCCGTGCAAAAGCTCGCCAGCTGCCTCCGACCAGAAAAAGCCGGTCGCGCTGCTGGCCCATCTGGCTGTGCAGTTCTTCCATGGTGGATTTGATATGGGCCTTGCGCGCACGACGCCCGCCCTTGATATCGCGCAGCTTCAGCGGACCAAGGGCCGAGGTCACGCGGCGGCCAACATCGCCACCTCCGATCTCGGCCAATTCCATGGACGAGCCGCCTATGTCGCAGATCAAACCGTAGGCACCGGGCCAGCCCAGCATAACGCCCTGGGCCGACAGTCGCGCCTCTTCCTGACCGTCGATCACAGCCACATGCAGCCCGGTTTTTGCTTTCACGTCCTGACAGAATTCAGGCCCGTCTTTCGCCTCACGCACGGCGGCGGTGGCTACGACATGCAGCCCCGGCAGGCCGAGATCCTCTGCGATCCGCTGAAAGCGCTGCAGGGCGGCCATCGCCCTCTCACGCCCTAGGGGATTCAGGTGGCCGGTCTCGGACAGTCCCGCGCCCAGCTCGCACATGACCTTTTCGTTGTAGAAATAGGCAGGTGACCGCGCCGCGCCATCAAAGACCACCATTCGGACCGAGTTCGATCCGACATCGACCACGCCCACACGTGACAGCGCCCTTGTGCCGGGGTCGTCGAACAGAGGTCTTCCGAAAGGCCCCCAATCAGGAATGTCGGTTTCGACGGTCTGGTCCATGTCTTACCCAGAAATTTCGCTGTCAGAATGCGCAATTGGCGCGCTTGGGTCAATCATTCGGTTCGCCTTCGTCCGTGTCCATTTTCAAGACGCGGATCGCCAATGCGCGCGTGATATCCCGTTTCTCGGACAATGCAAAATCGTCCAGCTGTGCGACCACATCGGCGGCGGTCTCAAAGCGTCGATCCATGTGCTTGACCAGATAGGCAATCACCTCGGGGCCGGGGTTCAGCTGCCGGTCTACAAACAGTTTTGCAAGCACCGCGCAGAGCAGCGCGTCATCCGGTGGATCGAGCGCGACGTGATGCGCGCCCTCGACCCGGCTTTGCAGATCCGCCAGCGGCAATTGCCAGAATTTCGGCGCCAGACGACCCGTCATCAGCAGGGCGTGGCCCTCGGCCAGAACGAGGTTGTGCAGGTGAAACAGCACTTTCTGCTGCTCGATATCACCTGCGATCATCGGAACGTCTTCAACCGCAATCGGGCTGCGCGCGAGATCGGGCACGTCCTCGTACCGAAGTGCCTCGGCTTTGATTATGCGCCCGCCGGTTTCAGCCGCCCAGACATGGGCCAGGTGGGTCTTACCTGCTCCTGCCGGGCCACTCAGCACCAGTTTGTTGCCGGGCCATGAGGTGGCCGAAATCATCGCAACCGCAAGCGCATTCGCCGGGGAAACAAAGAAGTCCTCACGCCCCAGCGCGGTTTTGGCGGGCAAATCGAAGCTTAATTGTCGGGCCATTTACGCGTTGTCCTGATCCTGGCTTTCGAGGCCGGTATAAAGGCGGCTATCCAGATAAACCGACGTGCCGAACCGTGCCAGCACACCCAAAGCTGCGGCAACCGGAACGGCGACCAGCATCCCGACAAAGCCGAAAAGTGCACCAAAGACCGACAAGGCCAACAACAGCCAGACCGGATGCAATCCGACCGAGTCGCCGACCAGTTTGGGCGTCAGGAAGTTGCCCTCGGTCACTTGTCCCAGTGCAAAGATACCTGCGACCAGCCCGATATGCGCCCAATCCCCCCAGAACTGGAACAACGCCAGGCCGATAGCCAACGTGCCGCCAATCAACGCGCCCAGATAGGGGATAAAGGTCACCAGCCCGGCAATGAATCCGACGATCAGGCCGAATTGCAGCCCGACCAGCATCAAGGCAACCGCATAGTAGGTGCCAAGGATCAGGCAGACCGTGCCCATGCCCCGCACGAATGAGGCCAGTACGTTGTCGATCTCACCGGCAAGACGTTTGATGGTAGGGGCGTGGTCGCGGGGCAGCAGCTCTCCGATCCGGGCGACCATACGGTCCCAATCCAGCAGCAGGTAGACCGAGACCACAGGCACGATGACAAGCAGCACTACCACGTTGATTGCCGAGCCAAGAGAGGCCACAACGGATTCTAACACATCCCCGGTCTTGGATTTCAGCGTCTCACCCAGCCCGACAAGGAATTGGTGCGAGCTGGATTCGCGGTCTAGAATCGAAGGGAATTGCTTCTCGATGAAGGCGCGCAGCTCTTGGAACAGGCTGGGCACTATGTCAACCAGGTCGATCAACTGTGTGACCAGAGCTGGCACAACCATCAGAATCGCAAGCACAAATCCAAGGACGCCGACCACGGTGATGATCCCGGTGGCAGCCATCCGCGACAGCCCCAGCTTTTCCAACCGATCGGCGACAGGGTCGAGGAAATAAGCAATTGCGCCGCCGATCACGAAGGGCAAAAGCACATCGCCCAAGGCCCACAGGATCACGACAAAGACAACCGTGGCGATGCCCCAGTATCTCAGCTGATCCTTCACCGGCAAAGCCATGGCGCATCCCTTTGTTGCACAGCGTTGCCATGTTCTTGGCCCATGACGCGCGGCGATGCAAGCGGTTCATGGGCCTCGGTTTCTGCGTATCAGTCGGTCAGCGTGCCCAGTTCCGGAGTATCCCCTGTCGCGGTCTCGTCCGGCCAGTTGGTGCGCCAGATTTCAGCGGACCAATGGCCGCAATGCACGGCGGGGCGATCAAAGCCGGGCAGGGCGGGTAGCAGAGGCTCAACAACAACATCATGGCGCGGAACGGCGAAATAGGGGAACGAGTACCGCTCGCGCCCCGACCGATTGACCACGCGGTGCGGCGTGGATTTCAATCGACCACCCGACCACAGTTCCAGCATGTCGCCGATATTGACGACGAAGCCTCCGGGCGGGCAGTCGGGTGTGATCCAGTCTCCGGTGCGGGTTTGTACCTCCAGCCCTCCGACGGGATCGGGGGCGATGATGGTCAGGGCATCCGTATCCTTGTGCGGGTGGATGCCATAGCCGCCCTCATTCGGTGCCTGCGGAGGGTAGTGCAGCAGGGTCATGTTGGTCATCGGATCGCGGAACGCGTCGCGCAATTGGCGTTCCGGCAAGTCCAGCCCGGTTTCGAGCGCTGCGAGCAGAAGGTCTGCCACGTCGTCCAGCATCGACCAGTAGGTCAGTATGACATCGCGCGACCCCGGTACTTCGACTGGCCAGATGTTTGGGCCGTACAGCCCGCAGTCCTGACGGATCGCAGCATCAGCGTCGACTTCGTGATGCAGCTTGTAGCCTTCGTATTTGTCGGCTTTGCCCGAGCCGTCATTTGGCGTGAAGAACCCCATTGGGATAAACCCGCGATAGTTCTCGCGGGTGATGGCTTGTTGCCATTTAGAGGCCTCTTCGACCGCAAAGATCGCGCGCGCCATAGCGCGCACCGCGTCAACATTTGCCTGGGGAATGCCAGTGCCCGTGATGGACAGAAATCCGATCTCCGTGCAGGCTTCCATGATCTGCTGCACGGTTTGGTCCCGGTCGGGATGCGTGGCGTCGCGCAGAGGGCTGAGGTCGATTGTCGGAATGTAGTCCATCAGTGAATCCTGACGCCTTGTCGGTCCAATTCAGCGTGGACCGGGGCTAGGTTCATGCTGTGCAGCTCCTGATTGCTTTTCAATGACAAGGCCGCCGCAATGCCGGCCCCTTGTCCCATGACCGCGCAGCACGCCATGTTGCGCGTGGCCGCATGGGCCACCTTGTCGGCCCCGTGCGAACGTCCGGCAACCAAAAGCCCCTTGATCCCTTTGGGCAGCATCGAGCGGTAGGGCACCTGCATATAGCGGCCAGTGGTTGGCAGGATCAGGATGCCGTAGCCGTCGATAAACTCGGGATAAATGCCTATTGTGTCCTCGAACCGGCCCTGATGGCGCGCGTCCTCTTCGGTCATGTTGTAGACCGCGTCGATCTTGCGCGTGTCGCGGATGCCGATGGTCATCCCGAAATTCCGCAGCCGAGCGTTTTCGCAACCGGGCATGAAGCGACGCAGCGCCTCGATGGCGAGCATGGATTGACGCCGGCCTTCGATCTCACCCTTTGTGAGGCTGTCAGGGTCGGTGCCGTCGATTTCAGCCAGATGGATGAGGTTCATATAGGTAAGCTCACCCGTGTCGTGCATCGCACCCCAGGTGCCTGCGATCGTGTTCAGATGAGGCGGGATCAACCCCTCATCAATTGCCTGCTGGAAAGGCTTGTGAACGAAAGGCGAGAACATGTCGTCCTCTTTGCCCGAGGTTTCGATGTTCCACTCGCCACCGCCACCCCAGTCTTTATAGGTCTGCGGGTCGGCTTTGACTCCTTCCATAAAGGCGCGTTTGTCGACACCGGCCAAGTGGAACATGACCGAGGCGGCCATCATTTCCTCGCGTGCGGTCTTGTGGGTGGGGGCACCCGCTCGGTGGGCGACATCTGCGTCTCCGGTCGCGTCTATTACGACCTTGGCCAGAATTGCCTCGCGCCCGGCTTTGGATTCGGTGATGATGCCGGTGATCCGGTCCCCCTCCATGATCGGGGCCACGAACTGACGGTGCAGCATCGGATGCACACCCGCTTCTTCGACCAACTTGTCGGCCACTAGCTTGAACCCTTCGCTGTCCAGCTCATAGCTGAGCGACTGGCTTTCCGGCACTGCGGCGCCCATGTCTTTCGCTCGGGTCTCGAACTCCATGCCGATACCACCAGCCTCGACCGTTTGTTCGTGGCGATACCAGGCGAATCCTTCGACCCCCACGGCGGTGATATTTCCACCCATGCAGCCGAAACGATCAACGAGCGACACTTCGGCCCCCGCTCGTGCAGCAGCCAAGGCTGCCGCCAGCCCGGCGGGGCCGGAGCCGACGACCAGAACATCTGTCTGGTGAACAACAGGGATTTGACGGGCGGGTTCCGAGATTGTCTGCATCGGTGCCTCATGATTTTACATTTCCGTCACACTTTATGTTCCTGATTGGCGGGTCAATAAAAAATGCGACGGACCTGAGGTCGCAAAATCACCAATGGCCGATTGCCCCCGGCGGGGGTTTGGCATAATCACCTTGAAAAGCTCAAATCCACCTTTGAAGGTCACCCAATGCGCCTTAGCCGTTACTTTCTGCCCGTTCTCAAGGAAAACCCCTCCGAGGCCCAGATCGTCAGCCACCGGCTGATGCTGCGCGCCGGGATGATCAAGCAGGCTGCTGCCGGGATCTATTCCTGGCTGCCGTTGGGCTTCAAAGTCCTGCGCAAGCTTGAAAACATTGTACATGAGGAACAGGCGCGGGCAGGCCATATCGCGATCCAGATGCCAATCCTGCAATCGGCGGACCTGTGGCGCGAGTCCGGCCGCTATGATGACTACGGCCAAGAGATGCTGCGGATGCAGGACCGCCATGGTCGCGACATGCTGTATACGCCGACGGCTGAGGAGCTGGTGACCGACATCTTCCGTGGCCATGTCAGCAGCTACAAGGACCTGCCGCTGACCCTCTATCAAATCCAGTGGAAATTCCGCGATGAAATCCGCCCGCGTTTCGGCGTGATGCGGGGGCGCGAATTCTACATGAAGGATGGCTACAATTTCGACCTGACCAAGGAAGACGCGCTGCACGCATATAACCGCCATCTGGTGAGCTACCTGCGCACTTACGAACGCATGGGCCTGCAGGCGATCCCGATGCGTGCAGATTCTGGCCCGATTGGTGGCGATGACACCCACGAATTCCTCGTACTGGCCGAAACCGGCGAGTCCGAGGTCTTCTATGACAGCGCCGTCACCGACCTGACCTTCGGCGACCGTCAGATCGATTACGATGACCGCGCGCAATGTCAGGCGATCTTGGAGGAGTTCACCTCAAAATACGCGCGCACGGACGAAACCCACGATGAGGCGCTGTTCAACCAGATCCCTGAAGAGCGCCGCCGCGTGGCGCGCGGGATCGAAGTGGGTCAGATCTTCTACTTCGGCACCAAGTATTCAGAAGCCATGGGCGCGACCGTTCAAGGCCCCGATGGCAAGCCGACCCCGGTTCACATGGGCAGCCACGGTATTGGTGTCAGCCGCCTGATCGGCGCGATCATCGAGGCCAGCCACGATGGCAAAGGCATCATCTGGCCCGAGGGTGTGACGCCGTTCCATTGCGGTATTGTCAACTTGAAGCAAGGTGATGAAGAGGCGGATGCTGCTTGTGACAAGCTCTATGGCGCCCTGACCGCTCTGGGTCTTGAGCCGCTTTACGACGACCGTAATGAGCGGGCAGGGGGCAAGTTCGCCACCATGGACCTGATCGGCTTGCCATGGCGCATCACTGTCGGACCGCGCGGCCTGAAAAACGGTGTGGTCGAGCTGACCTGCCGCCGCACAGGCGAAAGTGAAGAGCTGAGCCCCGAAGCCGCCGTCACCAAAATCGCCGGGATTTATGAGCAGATCGCCTGATCCGCTCATCTCGGTCATCACCGCGACCTACAACCTGCTGTCTCAAGGGCGGCAGGACAGTTTCAAAGGCGTTGTTGATTGCATGCAGCGCCAAAATTGCGCACGGGCCGAGCATATCATTCAAGACGGGGCCTCAACCGACGGCACCGTCGCTCTGCTGCACGAGTTGACCGAAGGGATGCCGCGCACGACTGTGATCAGTGAACCGGATGGCGGTTTGTATGACGCGATGAACAAGGGCGCGCAGGCGGCAAAGGGTGAGTACCTTTTGTTCCTGAACTCAGACGACTCGTTGGCCTCGGATGATATTCTCAACCAAGCCGTAGAGCGGCTGGAGGCGACCAAGCCTGACTTCCTATATGGCTCAACGCTGCGCCGCTATAAGGATGGCGGCGAAACGATGGAAAAGCGGATGTCGCTGAAAGCCATTCTGCAGCGCATGCCGTTCTGCCACAACTCGGTTTTCATTCGTCGTGATGTGTTTCAGGCGCTGGGCGGGCACGATAGCCAGTTCCGTATTGCTGCCGACTATGACCTGATGCTGCGCCTGATTGGCTCGGGCTATCAGGGTGAGCGTATGGATGAGCCGATCTCACTATTCTGGGATCGTGGCGCGACCAGTGATCAGGATGCGACCGGCAAGGATTACGCTCGGGTCTGGATGAACTACTACGCGGGATTCAAATCCGCAAAAGCCCTCAGTCTGGATGATTTCGCCGGGTTCTATCAACGCGGGCACATGCCTGCTCGTCTGATCTGGGAGCTGTTACGGCGACCCGAAACACCCGAGCCGATCAAGACCGCCGCGCGCCACAGTCTGGCAAAAACCCTGCGCCGGTCCGTTCAATTCTGGCGTAGCTACTAGGCCCGTACGATCGGACGCGCAGTCAGAATGTCTCCGTCTGCATCGTTCCCGCGGGCCACAACGATCGGACGCCCCATGCGACGTACCAGCTCCCGAAGCTCAAAGCCCAGAAACCGGATCCCGCAGATGCGTGCGCCGGTGTCGCGGTCGGTTACGCAAAGACGCCCTTCGCGAAAGGCAAGGCGATAGCCTTTGTCCCTCAGGACCTCGGCCAAATTGTTCCAGCTAACTGCGCTTGCAAAGATCGGACGGATCGCCGCACGAAGCAGTGCCGCAGTCTCACAATCCAAATCTGATGAAGGTTTGTGGGCCAAAATCGGGCCCGTCCCAAGTGTATTATTTTGAATATTCATGAGCGACCCCCGCTCTTTCAAATGTGTTCCCCCAAAGTCAGGGTGACAAAGTTTCTGATATTAAGCAAAAAGCGAAATAAAATTGCTTAATTGTTGTGGCATTTTGAGTTCAGTGCCTCACACAATGCCGATATTGACTTCATAGCTGAAACAATAGCGGCCTGTCTGTGAAGGTCGTCACAACCTCTGGTGTAACCAATTGGCGGGTAAGACTACTTTTACCCTGCCAAAGAACCAGCAAGTGATTCGTTTCGATCTTGAGGCAGTGCAATTTGACCTCGGCAGATTTGCTGATAGACGAGGGCACGCCCCAGAGAAAGGCCGCAGGTTCGTGCTGAGTTTCGCCACTATTGTCTATTCAAAGGATTATCCGCTGCTGAGGCTTCAGGCGATGTCTATGGCCCGGTTTGTTGCACCGGATCAGGTTGCCTCGATCCATGTCGTTCTGAACGATGTAGATGAGGCCGGGTTGGCAGCGAAGATCGAACCGATACTTCAGCACTATGGCCCGCTGCGTCCTAAAGTGCGGATTCTGAAGGGCGAACAGGTGTTGCTGGACGAGGGGCACACTGCTCGACGACCGCTAAATGATCGGATCTTGATCGAAAACCGTTATCGCTTTCCCCTGATCCGCAAAGGTGGATGGAGAGGCAACAATGGTTACCGCATGCAGCAGGTGCTGAAACTGGGCGTGGCGCGGGTGGCAGAGGCCGAGAACATCGTCATTCTCGACACCAAGAACCTGTTCCTGCGGTCGTTCGAAGAAGGCGAGTTCTTCTCCCTCCAAGGACCAGCCCGCATTCAGTTCATGCCAGTTCACAGCGACTATCACCGCAAATGGTTGCTCCAGAGCCTTGAAGCTTTGGGTGTTGAACAAACGCTGACGGACGACCTGCGTACCACGACGTTTTCAACGCCCTTTCCGGTACGCCGGACGCTGATCCTTTCGCTGCTTGATGAGATCAATACACGCTACGGCTCGGTTCAGGCGCTTTTCGCGTCTAAACGGCGGCCATCGGAGTTCATGTTGATGAACGCGTTCTGTCTGAAGTCACGTGATGGCTATGCGCCCTGGTTCGAACCCGCTGACCCTGCGCATATTGGGATGTGGCCGACTTATTCCACGGATGAACTGGCTAAGCTGGTCGCGCGGCTGCAGGACGACAGATCGCTGACCCTCGGGCTGCACAACAGGGCGGTTGCAAACTTACCAGAGGATTTGCGCGGGCAAGTCTATGCGGCCCTTGAAACGCGCGGCATCTGCGATCGCCAGGTGACGAAGGAGGTTCTGCAGCAAACTTCCGCGCTTTCGAGCTGACCCATAAGGACAAGCGGCTTGACCCTCGGGCGAAATGCCGAAAGGGTCGCGCCAAACCAGAAAATAACCCGGAGCAGGCATGGCCAAAACACCCCCGCCTTTCGCCCCTTTTGAATGGAAGATCGCCTGGCGCTACCTGCGCGCGCGTCGGGCCGAGGGTGGCGTCAGCGTGATGACCTGGATCTCGCTGATCGGGATCACGCTGGCTGTTTTTGCTCTGATTGCGACCCTAGCGGTGCGCTCGGGGTTCCGGGCTGAATTCGTTGGCACCATTCTGGGGGCTAACGCACATGTGACGGTCTATTCCTCGGGTGAGATCGACGCGCAGGGACGGGTTGACCGGACCATTGCAGATTTTGAGGAGCGTACTGCGCGTTTGGCGCAGGTTCCCGGCGTTGAACGGGTCGCCCCCTTGGTCAAAGGGCAGGTGCTGATCACCAATCGCGACCGCAGCAGTGGGGTTCAGGTCTTCGGGATGCGACCGGACGATCTGCGCGATTTGCCGGGTATTGCGGAAAGTGAGGAAGCGGTTGGCGATCTGGCTCAGTTCCAGACGGGTGAAGACGTCATCGCCATCGGCTCCGGCGTAGCACGCAGCATTGGCGCCACGGTTGGCGACACCGTCAAGCTGACCTCGCCCAACGGGGTCAAGACGGCCTTTGGAACCTCACCACGGGTAAACGCCTATCGCGTTGTCTACGTGTTCTCGGCCGGGCGCTACGATATCGACCGCACGCGGGTCTACATGCCGTTCTCGCAGGCGCAGAGTTTTTTCAATCGTGAGGGCGTCGCCGACGAGATCGAGGTCATGGTCGAACGCCCCGAAAACCTCGATCCAATCCTAATTCCGATCCTTGAGGCCGCAGGTGAGCGCAGCCAAATCTGGACGTGGCAGGATGCCTCGGGCGGGTTCTTGAGGGCACTGGAGGTCGAGGACAACGTGATGTTCATCATCCTGTCGATCCTTGTCCTCATTGCGGCGATGAACATCGTCTCGGGCCTGATCATGCTGGTCAAAAACAAGGGCCGAGACATCGGTATCCTGCGTACCATTGGTCTCAGCGAGGGCTCGGTCCTGCGGGTGTTTTTCATCTGCGGCGCTTTCACGGGCATCATCGGCACGGTCATGGGTGTGATCCTGGGTTGCCTGTTCGCGCTTTATATCGACCCCATCTTTTCGTTTGTGAACTACGCCATGGGCGGCGGTGTCTGGGATCCGTCCATTCGTGGGATCTACGCCTTGCCCGCCGAACTTCACCTCAGTGACGTACTCAAGGCGATTGGCCTGTCTCTGGGCCTGTCTTTCCTCGTCACCTATTTCCCTGCCCGCCGCGCCGCGCGGCTGAACCCGGTTGAGGCGCTGCGCTATGAATGATGTGAGCTTGCGGCTGAACGGCCTGACGAAAACCTACCTGCAGGGCACTCCGGGTGAGGTGCAGGTTTTGCGCGGGATTGATCTGGAGTTGCAGCCGGGGGAGGCCGTCGCGCTTGTTGCGCCATCGGGTGCGGGCAAGTCGACCCTTTTGCATATCGCCGGGCTGCTGGACACGCCGGACAGCGGCAACGTTGAGATTGCGGGTCAGGATCTTGCAGGAAAAGGCGACCGCACGCGCACCTCTGTGCGGCGTCAGGATGTCGGGTTCGTCTACCAGTTCCACCATCTGCTGCCCGAGTTCACAGCGTTGGAGAACATCACCCTGCCACAACTCGCCAACGGTGTGTCCGAGCGGGATGCGCAGGACAGGGCGATGTCCCTGTTGGACCGCGTCGGTGTCGCCCAACGCGCCGATCACCGTCCAGCGGCGCTGTCCGGGGGCGAGCAGCAACGGGTTGCGTTCTGTCGCGCTCTGGCCAACGCACCGCGCGTTCTGCTGGCGGATGAACCGACAGGTAACCTTGACCCGGATACATCGGATCAAGTGTTCGAGGCTCTGATGACCCTGGTTCGCGACCAGGGCCTGTCGGCGCTGATCGCCACGCATAATCTGGACCTGGCTGCACGGATGGACCGGATTGTCAGGTTGGAAGGTGGAGTGCTCAAGCCAGTTGAGTGATCGCCACTCCAATCGCCATCACCGCTATCCCACCCGCGCGCATCAGGGTAAGTGGTGTGACCTGCGCGCCGAACAGGCCGAAATGGTCGATGGCGGCAGTGCTGATCAATTGTCCCAATAGGACAAAGAACACAGCATTGCCGACGCCGAAATGCGGCGCGACATGGGTGATTGACAGGACGTAGAAAGCGATCAGAACGCCCGCCAGCAACAGGTGTTTTGGGGCTTGCGCCACTTTTGACAGCGCCTCAGAACCGGGAAAGACCATCATCACCAGCGCGGAAGACCCGAAGGCGATGGCAAACAGGATCACAGCCGCTGTGGTTGGCGAGCCGATAAGCTTGCCGAGCGCCGCGTTCAAAGCTGCAAGGATTGGGACTCCGATCCCGGCGGCCAACATGATGGCTGCGTATTGTGTCATAGCCCGAACCCTCTTTACCCGTATTCGTTGATCTGGATCATTGCGCCAAGCCGCGCAGCGGGCAAGCCTGTTGACAGCAATTGTGGTAGGAGGATGCGATGATCACAAAGCTTTGTTTTGCAACGGCGTCAGCTCTGATTGCCATGTCTGCCCCCGTCTCGGCGCAGGATGCGGAGAAAGGCGCCGAGCTTTACCAGTACTATTGCGCCACCTGCCATGGGATTGATGCGACCGGCCATGGGCCGATGGCCGGAGTGCTTGTCATTCAGCCGACCAACCTGAAGACACTGGCAAATGCAGATGGTGTTTTCCCTACGGCCCGCGTGGTGGGGCGGATTGACGGGCGTGATCCGTTGGTGAGCCACGGCAGTCCGATGCCAGTTTATGGCCCGTATTTCGAAGGGCAGGACACCGCGATCGAAACGCCCGATGGGCAACCGATACTGACCAGCCAGCCCATTGTCGATCTGGTGGAATATCTGAAAACCTTGCAGGACGGCTAAGCGTTCAGCTGCAAATGCCTTCTATCTTTGCCTCGCTCCATGGGATTGCGATGTCACGCTCGCGGCCGGTCTGTGGCAACGGGGACAGATCGAAATGTTCGCCCAGCATATCGTGCAACCGTTTGGTGCGCTGCGCCTGAGGGTCCAGTGCGCGGCAGCAAACGTATTCCTCGACAATCGCGCCCTGCTGTTCGAACCCGTAGGACAGGAAATCGGGTGAGGTTTCCAGATCGAACAGATACGGATCTTTGCGCCCGCCATGTTCCGCTGCGGCGCGCAAGGGGTGATAGCCTGTGGTCTCGCGGTTCTGCCATTGCCAGATATGGGTCAGTTCGTGCGCCAGCAGCATCGCGGCGATCAGGTTCATCTCTTCTGGATAGTCGGACATGTAGTCCTCAAGATACCAATCGCGCGCGAAATAGACTTTGTTGAACAAGGCAACGGCGGCCGGTTTTCCGGTGACTACCCCAGCCTCGACAGGGGGCAGGATGCTTTCCCGGCAGGCCTCACGCGGTCGGGCTTCGCGGAAATAGGTAACCGGCACGACAGGCGCCCCTTTTACCAGCCGAACGCTATCCAGATCCAACGTCGTGCCCTGCACCGCGCTTGCAAAGCCACGCTCCTGCTCGGTCAGGGGACGCCCGCAGGAGGACAGAAGCAAAAGGAGCAAAAAAAGAATGCGCAAGGCCATGAGATCAACCCTAGAGCTTCACTTGCGTTGCGCAAGCCGATTTCACGTAGACGTTGCCGGGCCGCAGCCGGTACTTGATTCAGCGCAAGACCAAATCGGCACGATACCGCTACACGAGTCTAAACATCTATCGGAGAGTCCATGTCCAGTTGGGTGCCATTCATATCGGCTTTGACAGCGTTTTTCCTAAGTCACGCCATTCCCGCGCGGGCACCGGTGCGGGCCAGATTGATCACGGTTTTGGGGCAAAGCGGGTATCTGCTGGCGTATTCGCTGTTGTCTCTCATTGTCCTTGCATGGCTGATCGTGGCCGCAGCGAACGCACCCTATGTCGAGGTCATCCCCCCGTGGCCGGTGCTGCGCTGGGTGCCGATGGTCGTGATGCCGGTTGTGTGCTGGCTGGCTGTGGCCGGACTGACCATCACCAACCCGTTTTCCTTTGGTGGGCTTGGAATGGCGGCTTTTGATCCGGACCGCCCCGGTATTCTGCGCACCACCCGCCATCCGCTTCTGGCGGCGCTGATGCTGTGGGCCGGGGCGCACCTTCTGGCGAATGGCAGTTTGTCTCATGTGATCCTATTTGGCCTGTTCGCCGGTTTTGCCGCACTGGGCATGGCGCTGATCGACCGCCGCACGACCCGGTCTTTGGGAGCAGATTGGCCGCAGCTATCGCGTAATACGGCGCGGTTTTCGCTGCGCGCGCCCTCACCGTGGCCGCCCCTTCACGTGTGGCTTGCCTCGTTTGCCGTCTTTGCCGTTCTGATCGGTTTGCACGGTGCTGTGATCGGTGTCTCTCCACTTCCGTGAAGCAAGGAGTGGTCGACCCGCGAGTACCGTGCTATCTGATACGCTGAAGTTTGACTTACGAGGTCCAAAAATGCATCTGGCCTATGTTACCACCACCGATCGCGGCGCGACCGACCGCTTGTTAAGCGCCGTCGCCGCACACCTGCTGGCGCGTGGTGCCAAACTGGCGGGGGTCGTGCAGACCAACACGGAATGCACCGATAGCAGCAAATGCGATATGGATGTGCAGGTACTACCCGATGGCGAGACCATCCGTATCTCGCAATCCTTAGGCGAGCATGCGCGCGGCTGCCGTCTGGACCCTGCGGCGCTCGAGCAGGCTGTGGGACAGGTCACGGCAACGCTTGCAAATGACCCGCAGTTGATGATCATCAACAAATTCGGCAAGCATGAGGCCGACGGGCGCGGTTTCCGTCCTGTCATCGCCGAGGCGCTGGCGCAGGACATCCCCGTTTTGCTGGGCGTCAACGGGTTGAATGATGAGAAGTTTCAGGCCTTCACGGGCGGCGCGGCAGAACAGCTATCCCCGGATCTTGAGGCGATTGTCAGCTGGTTCGAAAAGGTCTCAGCCCAGCGGGCGGATGCCGCCTGAAGGCAGCCTCACGTAGCGTAATGCACTGATATCCTGACTTGTTTGGCGGTGCCTTGGCTGCAATCCTCGTTCAGGGAGGATGATAGGCATGTGGACAAACTGGGCCGGGAACGAAACCGCCACCGTTCCGATTGCGCGCCCTTTGGGGTTGGATCAGCTGCGGGCAGCGGTTGCGGAACCTGAAAACCTGCGGGTCGTCGGGGCCGGGCATTCCTTTACCCCAATCGTAGGTGGCGCCGAGCGGATATTGGATCTGTCACAGTTGCATTTGCCTACGGTTGGGCCGGTGAAAGATGGGCAGGTCTGGGTCAATGCTAACGCGCGTCTGCGTGATCTTTCGCCCGCTTTGGCCGAGCAGGGTGTGGCGTTTCGCAATCTGGGTGACATCAACACGCAGTCTTTGGCCGGGGCTGCATCCACGGCCACCCACGGCACTGGGCGCACTCTGCCCTGTCTTGCGGCCGAGATTACAGATGCCAAGTTCATCGGTGCGACCGGGGATATACTGACCACCTCGCAAATCCCGCTGGAGATGGCGCAGGTGACGCTGGGCCTATTGGGTATTCTGACCGAGGCGCGGATCAATGTCGTGCCGAAATACAATCTGCGCCGTCAAGTCACGCTGACCGATCTGCCGGATGTCTTGGCCAACATGCATCAGAATTGGGCCGAGAACCGAAATTTTGAGTTCTTCTACATCCCCTTCACCGGCAAAGCGGTCGAACTACGCCACGCGCTCACCGATGCCCCCGAAAGCAAAGCACCGCGCGATCTGGATATGCTGGCGGTCAAGGTACTGAAACTTGCCCGCAACGCGGGACGCTTAAGTCCCGGTCTGCGCAAGCTGCTGCTGAGCCTGCTTACGCTGGCCCAATCGGATGAGGATTACGTCGGCGAAAGCTGGCGGGTGCTGTGCAGCGACAGACATATTCGGTTCAAGGAGATGGAGTATCATCTGCCAGCTGACGTTGCCGGTGATGTGTTGGCCGAGGTCTTTCGCCGTTTGGAGCGTGACCACAAGGACATCTATTTCCCGATCGAAGTGCGCCAGACGGCAGGTGACACGGCCTGCCTGTCGCCGTTTCAGGGTGGCCCACGGATCTCGATCGCGCTGCACACGGATGCGGGCGAAGATCACAGCCGCTATTTTAACGCGCTGGAGCCGCTGTTTCTTGAGGCCGGAGGGCGCCCGCATTGGGGCAAAATGCACAGTCTTTCATACAAAGACTTGTCCGGCCTGTACCCGGATTTCGACCAGTTCTGCGCTCTGCGTGAGGAATTGGATCCGCAGGGCAAATTCCTGACGCCCGCCTTGGCTCGGTTGTTCCGGCCATGAGCGATCCCTACTTCACCCAACTATCAGAGACTCTGCGCACCCACGGGGTCGACCAGCCGGTCGTCGCAATAGATCTGGACCGGGTCGAGGCAAATTGCCGGACGGCTCGGGCCGTAGCTGACCCCGGACTGGACCGGCGCTTGGTCGCAAAATCCCTGCCTTGCTTACCGTTGCTGAATCACATCCGCGGGCTGATCCCCAGCTCAGGCCTGATGAGCTTCTCCGAACCGATGCTAATGGAGCTACTGCAAGCGGAACAAGACACGAACCATCTGATCGGAAAACCGCTGCCCGTCACCTCTGCCGCGCGTGTTTTGCAGACCTGCCCGGACGCGGCAGATCGGGTGCAATGGCTGATTGACACCCCAGAACGCCTGCGCGAGTATCTGGCTTTGGCGGAGACAAGCCAAACGGCTCTGCGTTTGTCGCTTGAGGTGGATATCGGCCTGCATCGCGGTGGGTTGAAGGTGGATCAGGTTGCCGAACTCGCGCGAGCTATCTCGGCGCATCCAAACGCTCGTTTAAGCGGGCTTATGGGGTATGAGGCGCATTTGGCGAAGCTGCCCGGTGTCCTGAAGTCGCGGGCAACGAAGGCCAGCGCCAAAGCGTTTGAACATGCCGTGGCTGCGTTGCCAGAAGGCGCGGGGTATTGCTTGAACACCGGCGGTAGCTTGACCTTTCAGAGCTACCGCGCACCTGGCCCAGCCACCGAGGTTGCGTTTGGATCGATCCTCCTGAAGCCATCCGATTTCGACCACGCGAGCACCATTGGCTTTAAACCGGCGGCGTTTCTGGCCAGCCCTGTTCTCAAGTCCATGCACGCGAACCCGTTGCCCGGATTGGAGTTCCTGCCCCAGCGCAAAACCCATATCGCGATCTTCGGAGGGTATTTCCCCGGCCAACCCGTTCACCCCGGCGGGTTCACCTATTCCTCGGTCTTCGGGCGGTCGAGCAATCAGGAGGTTTGGACCGGCCGCTCTAGCCATGCCGTCAAACCCGGTGACATCGCGTTGATCCGACCGAGCCAGAGCGAGGCTGTTCTGAACTTGTTCGGATCGGTTTTGGCGGTGCGAGAGGGGCAGGTGATCGCGGAATGGCCATGCTTGCCGAATTGACTCCGATAGCACAGCGATACTTGTGCAATTTTTCGACCGTTTTTCAGCGCGAAGCGCATTGAATTCGCAAGGCTATGGGCGTAGGTCTCAACGCGTGCCGACCGCGTGTCGACACAGCTTGCCCGCGTGGTGGAATGGTAGACACAAGAGACTTAAAATCTCTGGGCCGGAAGGCCGTGCCGGTTCGAGTCCGGCCGCGGGTACCACACACAGCTCCTTAGACCGGGTAGTCGAGCCTTGTGATCAGCTGCCAGATATCTCGGTTCAGAGTGGACAGGTCTTCGACAACCTGTTCGATCTCGCGCAGGGCCTCACCATCTAGAGTATCCGTGCGACCCATTTTGATGTCTGTTTTCCGGTCCGCAATGCGCATCAGAATGGTCTTGGGGTTGCCGCTTTCTGGGTCAAACGAATAAATGCAGTGATTGAACCGGTTGCGAATGCCGGATAGTTTCCCAAGCCGTTTTGTGTGCTCCAGGATCGGGTCCCGAATGCCCTCGGGGCGGCCATCCATTTTCGCGAGCCGCTCAACCAGATCAATCCGGGCGCGGGTCGTGTTCAGGGTCAGAAAGATGATAACGGCAGAGTCTTTGCTGGTTCCAGCCAGACCGGCAATCAGGTGGATCAACAGGCTTTCGGTGTTGGTCCACATATAATTTAACCGCCCCACCAAAAGGATAAGCCGGTCAAACCGTTCTTCCACGAGATCAGCCAACACGGGGGCTTTGCGCATCAAAAGGCGCAACCTCGAAATAGAAGTGAGCGGCGGCGGTCCGGTTGCTGACCCCGATTTTGCCGACCACATTGTGCATATGCAACTTGACGGTATGTTCCGTTATCCCCAACCCGGCGGCAATGACCTTGTTGCTCTGACCTTGAGACACCAACCTGAGGACTTCTTTTTCCCGTTTTGTCAGCCTGCCGAAGAGTTCAACCTGTTGTGTGTCGGCGGGCTTGGGCGTTACAGATGATGCCGGTGCCTTGCAGGGGTTCGCTTGGGGGCCCGCGACACAATCCGCGAGGAAGCTGGGCAGGTGAAGCTGCTCATGCATCAGCAGCCTCAAGATTGATCGCCACACGTCAGGGGCGACGTTCATAGGCAGAAAGCCGATCTCGCCGTACCGGCCGCGATCCCAGCGTTCAAACAGATGCCGTGCTGCGGCGTCCTTGCGATAAGAAAACGCGAGGCATCCAAACGGAACCTGTGCCGCGTATTTACTTGGCCGTTCCAGCAGATCCTCCAGCATGACCTGATCTACGACGAGAACGCGGCTAGCCTTTGCTTTGGTAGATGTTAGGTCGTCCAGTGAATCGAAACGAGATGCGCGAACGTCAAACTCGTTCTGGACGCTTCTGAGGGTTTGATTGGAGAGAAAAAGCTCTCGACCAATGAAGTGAATTGAAAGGTCTTCGGTCTTGATATTCTGGTAGGCGTAGCCTCGCTCAGACGAGTCAATCATTACTGTCCCCCCCACTAAAAAACCGAACTGCAATTCGCAGTTTTTCACACAAGTAATTCGGGCAGTTCGAAAGCCGAAATAGTCTTAAAAATATAGACTTATTGTAGATGAAATGAAGGGGGTCAGCAACCGGATATTCGGATTTGATACTTGGTCCTAGAACCATTGATTAGGGTTGTGTTCCGGTGATTTCGGGTAAGTAGAGGGAATTCAAAGGCTTCTTTCGTCTAGGCCCAATCGGTAGGGTTTTAGGTCGGGTAATTTAACGAAAACTCCGACCACTCCCGCAATATCCCCGGATATCAACAGGCTAGCCGTTCTAGAGCTTTTCGATAGCTAGGCAGCTTTGTCAAAGGCTGCGACGCTTCCCCTACTTCAGATTGCGAAGGTTTTTCCTTTAACGCCCGCTTTTCGCGCATTTTCGCGAATCTCTTTTCAGCGGGGACGTCGGCTTAGCCGGGAAAGGAGGTGCAGAAAGCTCGGAACCAACAGACCGCAGGGTTATGCGTTCAGGCATACCGCGCGGATTTTTGTTTCAACCGCACGAGTAACCACCTTTGAGATGAATGGTGGTCAGGTGCGCCAATAGAGTGGAAAGCAATATGTCTGACCGTAGAATTCTATCCCCAGTCACAACCGTCGAAGAAATTGATGTTGAAGATATGGACCCGGTCGTTGAAGACCCGGGTGTTGAAGATCCTGAATTGGAGATGGCTGAAAACGCCCAACAGCAGCAACAGCAACAACAACAGTCTGTCGACAACACAAACGGCGGTGACGACAGCAACACCAATGGTGGCAACGACAGTAACACCAATGGCGGAAACGACAGCAACACGAACGGTGGTAATGACAGCAACACCAATGGTGGTAACGACAGCAATACCGTTCGCGACAATGGCAACAGCACCAATGACAACGTGAACCGGGTCGATATCGACTTTGGTGAAGGCGAGTGGATTCCGCGCGACGATGACAAGGTCGACGTGGACATCGGCGACGATGCCTCGACCGGTGACGTGATCACGGCCGGAGACGACGTGAACTATGATCCCGGTGACGATCTGAATCTGGATATTTCGTTGAACGGCGAAGGCAATGACATGGCCTCGTTCAACAACCAGTATGCCAGCCTGACGGACAATGACACGCTGAACGGTGCGACCGTGTCCAACTCCGGTACCTTCGAACAGAATGGTGATGCCAATGGCGGCACCGCGACTGCAGAAGAGGGTATCGACACATCGTCCGATGGTGGAGCGTCTGGCAGCGGTGGCACCAGCCATGGCGGTGATGCGTGGGGTGATACCCATGGCAGCACTTCGATGGCCCTCGGTGGCCACTCCGGAGATGCGAACGGCGCGGCAACCGGTGGAGCGGGCGCAAGCTCGGGCGAAGCGAATAACGGCAGCATCGGTCTAGGCCTGTCAGGGGCGCAGTCGGATGGTGACGGTACTGGCGCCGCTGGCGGCAACGCCAACAGCACCTCGAACGCGACGAACTCCGGAACGTCCAGTGCAAGCAGCTCTGGCGATGGTGGAGAAGGCGGCGCGGCTGGATCTCTGGGTCTTGGTGTTGGTCTTGGTCTGTCCGGGTCGAACGCGAGCGGCAATGCGGATGGCGGCGACAATACCTCCGATTCGATGGGAACTGGCCTTGGTCTGGCGGGCACTGATGCGTCTGCACAAGGCTCGAACGCTGGCGACGGCAATGCACAATCCAGCGGTAGTGCCGACAACACAAGCTCTGGCAGCAACCAGGCCAACGGCGCGACCGCTGGCAGCAACAATGCTGCTGGGATCGCGGGTGCTGGCGCTATGGGGGCCAATGACGCAGATGGCGGCAATGGTCCGGGCGGTAGCGGCTCCGGTGGTACTGGGACTGGTGGTAATGGGCCGGGTGGTGACGGGACCGGCGGTAACGGACCGGGCGGATCCGGCACTGGTGGTGACGGACCGGGTGGTTCGGGCACCGGTGGTAACGGACCAGGCGGCACAGGTTCCGGCGGTAATGGTCCGGGTGGTGCTGGCCCAGGTGGCACAGGCTCTGGCGGAGCCTCTGGAACAGCCGAGGGCGCACTTTCTGCGCTGAACCAGCAGAATCTTGGTCTTGGTCTGAATCTGGCCGATCCTGATCCGACAACGGGCGGTGGCGGCACAGCCGGAGATGCAACTGGAACCGGTGGCGCCGGATCTGGCGGAGCAGGCTCTGGCGGCAATGGCCCCGGTGGCGCAGGCTCTGGCGGCAACGGTCCGGGCGGCACAGGTGCCGGCGGCAATGGTCCTGGCGGTGCGGGTTCGGGCGGCAATGGTCCGGGCGGTGCAGGCACTGGTGGCACAGGCATGGGCGGGAATGGTCCCGGCGGTGCAGGTGCTGGTGGTGCAGGCGGTGGCCGCGTTGACACAAGTTCGGACGCGCAAGGCGTTGGCGACCAGTCTGCGACAGGTCCTGACATCTCGCAAAGCCCGGGTGATGTGACCGGTGCGACCAACAACCTGCAAACTCCGGATGGATCGGGCGGCGCCGGTGGCAGCAATGCGACCGATGGCACGGCCGAAGCAACCGGAACTGGTGAATCGACTGCCGAAGGTACTGGCGGCGCAGGTGGCATGACCTCGCCCACATCGAGCTCGGCCGGTAGTGGCGCTGGATCTGCGGATGCGACCAACACAGCTGGCGATGGTGGTGACAACGAGGTGTTTGCAGAAGCTGACACCGATGGAACCGCTGACAGTCTGGCCGAAGCGATTGCCGGATATGGCGGTGCAGGGTCGGCTGACAATGATGCGACCTCAACCGGTACCGGCAGCGCGACAGGTTCGGCCATGTCCGGTGATGGCGGCTATGGTGGAGCGGCCACAGCGGCTGGCGGCACCAGCGGCGCGGTCATGGGAAGCTCGACCGGCGGCATGACAAACGGTGCAACCAATACCGGTGGCGAGGCCTCGGGCGCCAATTCTGGCGCAGGTGGTGCAGGCGGAAACGCCGGTACCTGGGGCTCTGACAACGGTGGCGATGGCATCGTGAACGGCGAATCCTATGCCTCGGCTGCGGCTGTTGTGGATACGGCGGCGTTCAACCAGTCGATCGTCATGGGCGCAAACGTCCTTGGTAACTCGGTCGATACGACCATGGTGGGCGGCTCGATGACGTCATCCTACGCCAGCGACGATACCGAGGTCTAAGACCCGTTTCGGGCTCTGCCATTTTCAGAGCCCGAGCTTTTTTCAAAACCGCCGGGGGCGCGCCACGTGGCCCCGGCTTAGCAAACCCAAAGCGGAAATTTTCGGCCGTAGCGGGTGACAAGGAACCTTAATATGTCCCTCGACAGTATTACTGAAACGATTGCACATTTTGTTGGAACTTTTGAGCTGACAATCGAACAAGGACGATTGAGAGACCAGTATGAAGAGTTCACCGCGCTGCGGCGGAAAGTCGAACTTGAAGATCTGTCAGACCCCACAAGAATTGAGGTCAAGGCCACGTTGAAGGCCGATCCGGGTAACTATGCCCCGATCCCTTTCAAATTCAACACACCTCCGGCCGAGTTGCCGCCACCACCCCCGGCAAACGGCCCGAACTATGAGACAAACATTTTCCTCGACCCACCAGAGGGTCCTTCTGAGGCGGTGCGCGAGGCGGCATTGGGTCCGTCGGAAGCACCGCCTTTGATGCTGTTCCAGTTTCAGAACGAACTGATTGGATCAGCAGTCACCTACACGTTCCAGACACTGTTCCTGCGCGACAATGACGTCGTCGGAGAAGGGGAGTTCCGCGATGTCGACGCCCTGATCAGTGCAGGGCAGGACATGCTCGAGACCGCCCTGACATTCCATGCGGTGGCGGCGCCGTCCTTTGCGTTGGCCGACTATGCTTCGCTTGAACTGCTCTCTGAGATTGCCGAGCAGATTGTGAACCCGATGAACTCCGAGATCGAAGGTGTCACGGTTCACCAATTCCACGGCGAAGACGCCGTTGGTGTGATCATAAACGGCGAAAAGGTTGAAGAGGCTTTGGAATGGGACGACCTGCTTCCGGCCTATCACCAACCAGATGAGGAAACCGAAACGCCGGATATGCTGCCCGCAGAATGGGATCGCTCGGATGATGAAGAATTTGCCGACGGCCATATGGTCATCGCGGGCGGAAATCTTGCGGTCAACGAAGTGGCGGCAACGATTGCCTGGATTGATGCGCCCTACATAGCCGTAGGCGGCAAGGCGATGGATTTGACTGTGATCAGCCAGGTCGCTGTGATTTCCGATTGGGACCAGATCGAACAAGGCGGGAGCAGCGGAACCAAGGTGGTGCAGTCAGCCTCGGTCGGCGTTGAGGCGAAAGCCGCCTATTGGCTGAACCAGGCTGAGGGGGCCGAAGGACAACCCGCCTTTGCCTCGGTCGATTGGATCAGTGGCGATCTGGTCGTTGCGAATTTCATCAAGCAAGAGATCGACGCCACGGATATCGACCACATCCAGGCCGAAATCTCGGCCAGCACGACGCTTTATGCGATGGGCGACAATCAGATGGTCAATGTCACCGATATTGTCCAGCTGGGCAGCTACTATGATGTGATCATGATCGGCGGCAACATGATATCCGTCGATATGCTTTTCCAGACCAACGTGTTAATGGATGACGATATCGTATCGGGCGGCTCGATCTCGGCGCAGGGTGATGAAAACCTTGTCATGAACGAGGCCTCCGTTTCGAAAACGGGCGAGGACAGCCACAAGGTGCTGCACCAGGATATGGCCAATGCCATGGCGCTGGGTGAAGCAGACATGGACGCGCTTGAAGACGCATTGCTTAACGATCCCATGTTCGCTGGGATGGAGCAGATACGTGCCCTGAAAATTGAGGGCGATCTGCTACAGGTCAACATCATGGAACAGGTTACCATGCTGCTGGATCAGGACGATGTGCATGTGTCCGGGCCCAAGGCTGCCGAAACGGAAATCATCGCGGGCAGCAATGCCCTGCTGAATGCGGCAAATGTTGCCAAGGCCGGGGTCGACTCGGTGGTGATGGCGGCTGAGGAGACCTATTCGGACCTGCTTCTGCATCAGGCCAGCCTGTATGATGTGCCGGATCAGGAGGGCGTCTCGGATCTGACAAATGATGCCATCGCTGTGTTGATGGAAGAGGCCAATAGCGAACTGGCCAAGATCCACGAAACCGTCGCCAAACAAACAGCCCCGACCGAGCTGGCGGGCGCTGACGATGGCCTGCAGACCATGCTGGCCTGATTTCCTGTAATTTTAGCGAGTGACCGGAAGGTTAGTTTATGTCGATTGTGTTTTCGTCGCGCCGCTCCATCTGTTCCAGCCCTTTGGATCGAAATGGCGGCGTTGCCGTGTCCGAAGCGCCGCGTACCGAAAAGGGATCGAATACGCCGAAAGAACCCAAAGATTCAGCCCTGCTTCTGCTACATGATGCGCTGCGCGTCGATACGCCTGAAGCCTTGAAACACAAGGAGAAAGTAGCAGCTGAAAACTGTACTGCAGAACCGAAGAACACTCACCGCGCCGATTCTCCCCTTCGGCGCGAACAGCCGCAACCTTCGCAAGATACGACTCCTGAAGGTGGCGGCGCTGGGGTGGCCGAAACCGAGGCCTCTGATCCTGTTGACACCAATATACCCAAAGCGCGTAAGACCCCCTCTGCGCGCACAGATGGTGGGGATCGCATAGGCACTACGATTGAGGCCAAGGCAAACGAGCCGTTGCCGCCGACCAAATCTGGCGGTGGTGACGGCAATGGGCCACCCCACACCTTTCACAAGCGAACCCCGCCCGAGGATTTCCGGCGCACGTTGCGGGTCTCGATGCGCGCGATCTACCGCAATCTGGTGTTCGTTCTGGTGCTGACTTGTGCCACCAATATTCTGATCCTCGCCATTCCGATCTACCTTTTTCAGATCAGTGACCGGGTCCTGACCAGCCGATCCCTGGATACGCTGATCATGCTGACCACGATCGTTGCCGGAGCGGTGATTTTTCAGGCGGCCTTTGATGCGGTCCGTCGGTTCATGCTGATGCGCACGGCGGTCGAAGTGGCCGCGCGGCTGGGCGCCCCTGTGCTGAGTGCTGCGGCCCATGCCTCATTGCACGGCAACGGTCGCGAGTATCAGACCCTTGGGGATCTGCAGCAGGTGCGCGGGTTTTTGGTCTCGGGCACGCTGATCTCATTTCTGGATGTGCCCTTTGCACCGCTTTTCATCCTGATGATCTTCTTGGTACATCCACAACTTGGAATGATCGTGGTCGTGACGGCCCTACTGCTGATGACGATTGCCTTGATCAACCAGAAAACGACCGCCAAACCGTTTGCCGAGGCGAACAAAGCCCAGTCCATGGCGAACCAGCATCTGGATTCGATGTCGCGCAATAGCCAGATCATCAATGCGCTGGCGATGATTCCTGAGGCCGTTCGGATTTGGGGCCGCGACACCGCGCAATCTCTGACATGGCAGGTGCGTGCGCAGGATCGCAATGTGATCTTTGCTGCTATTTCGCGGGCCGTACGTCTGCTGACCCAGATCGCGATCCTTGGGTGGGGCGCATTTCTGGCCCTGCAAGGTGAGATCACCGGAGGCATGGTCATTGCAGCCTCGATTATCGCCGGGCGTGCATTTGCACCGATTGAAGGCTCGATTGAGGGGTGGAACGGCTTCCTTCTGACCCGCGGGGCTTACGGGCGGATCAACGCACTGCTGTCTAACTCCGCGCTTCAGTTCGAAAAGCTGCGTCTGCCGCGTCCCGAAGGGCGGCTGGATGTTGAACGCCTTCTCTATGTGCCGGGCGGGACCAAACGCGTCGTGCTGAACGGGATCACCTTCGCGCTCAATCCCGGTGAGACGCTGGCGATCATCGGCAATTCCGGCGCGGGCAAGACGACGCTGGGCAAGACGCTTGTGGGCTCGATCCTGCCGACCTCGGGCAGTGTGCGGCTGGACCTGATGGATATCCGCAACTGGGACCCGCGCCAGTTTGGTGAAAGCATCGGCTACCTGCCGCAGGACGTGCAGCTGTTCCCCGGCACCATCAAGGACAATATCGGCCGGATGCGAGAGGATGCGACGGACGAACAAATCCACGACGCTGCCGTTCTGGCCGATGTCCACAACATGATCGCAACCTTGCCGCAGGGTTATGAAACCGTGGTCGCCGCTGACGGATCGCCCCTGTCGGGCGGGCAGAAACAGCGTATTGCTTTGGCGCGCGCCTTCTTTGGCAACCCGCGTCTGGTGGTGTTGGACGAGCCGAACTCGAACCTCGACGTGGCGGGGGATCAGGCGCTGGCACGGGCGATTGCGCAGGCCAAAGACAGCAAGATCACAGTCGTAGTGATCACGCAAAAGCCAACACTTCTGAATGTGGTGGACAAGATCATGCTGCTGACCGACGGGCGCGTCGCCTTGTTCGGCCAGCGTGAACAGGTGCTGCAGCAACTGAATGCGCCACGAAAACAACCCGGCATTGAAGGCCAGCAGGGGGGCTGATCATGAACGATATCGTACCCGTCAACACGTCTCCTTCCGAGCCAACCGTCTGGTATTCCGAGGTTCCGCGCTCAATCAACCGTCTGATCGTGGTGGGGTTTGTGATGCTTGTCGTGTGTTTCGGTGGCTTCGGCGTCTGGGCCTTCAGCGCGCCGTTGGCGGCGGCCGTCATCGCGCAGGGCAGCTTTGTTGCCACCGGCCGCAACAAGATCGTCCAACACCTTGAGGGGGGGATAATCGAGGATATCAAAGTCTCGGAAGGTGAGGCCGTGCAGGCCGGTCAGGTCCTGATGACGCTGGATCAGACCTCGGCCGAGGCCAATGAGAGAGAGCTGTTTATCCGCAAAATCCGCCTGCAAGCCATGACCGAGCGATTGCTGGCGGAATATGGCGAGCGCGAAAAGCTCAACTTCTCCCCCGATCTGATCGAGGCATCAAATGATGTTGAGGTGATGACGATCCTCGATGGCCAACGTCTCAGCTTTGATGTCTCGCGCAAAACGCTGCTGAACGATGTCGCGCTTCTGGCGCGCAACATGGAGGCCTTAAGAATCCGCGCCAGCGGGTTTGAGGCTCAGTTGAAAAGCATGCAGAGACGCTCGGAGATCCTGCAAGAAGAGTTCGAGACAAAAGAAGCCTTGTTCGAAAAAGGATTGGTGCGCAAAGGCGATCTCAACACGATCCGCCGCGTTCAGGCCGAAGCCGATGGTCAGCAGGCCCGCCTGCAGGCCGAAGCCGCCGAGATCAACCAGATGCTGTTGAAATACGAGGAACAGATCTCACGCACCCGTTCCGCCTATCGTGAGGCCGCGCTGGACGAGTTGGGTGTGATCGAAGCCGACCTTGAAAGTGTGCGCGAGAAATCCCGACAAGCCCGCAGCGTTCTGGCCCGCGCGGTCGTGCGCGCGCCCGTCACTGGAACCGTCGTGCGCCTGCACTACCACACACCCGGCGGCGTGATCGAAACCGGCGAGCCCATCGCCGAGATCCTGCCCGCCGACGCTCCGCTGATCATCGAAGCGCAAATTCCCCGCACCGAGATCGACAGCGTCGTCACCGGACAGGACGCGACCGTGCGCCTGATTGCGCTCAATCAGCGCACAACCCCGGTTCTGAGCGGGCAGGTCTTCTATGTCTCAGCCGACGCGCTGGTCGAGGACTCCCAGGGCGTCCCGCAAGAGGTCTATTTGGCGCGCATCTCTCTAACACCTGAAGAGCTAAAACGTGTCAGGGGGTTTGTACCCACTCCGGGCATGCCGGCCGAGATCATGATCCAGACCGAAGAACGCACTTTTGCCGCCTATATCGCCAAACCAGTCTCAGACAGCATGTCTCGGGCATTTCGCGAGCAATAGTTTGATTTGGCTACACCAACCCGTCGTCGCATGCTAATCCTCGCATGTGTAGGCAAAATGGGGGGCGGTGTAAATGCCACTAACAGTGAAGGACATGATGGAGGCGGCCAATGCGGTGGTCGCGCGCATCGAAGTGGATCGGGCCAAGGCGCTGATCGAGGGCGGAGCGCTTCTGCTGGATGTCCGCGACATGGTCGAGCTTCAGCAGTCGGGTCGCGCAACCGGCGCGCATCACATCCCACGCGGCATGCTTGAGTTCCGTGCCGATGACACGCTGAAATCCCATGACCCCGAGCTGCGCAAAGACCGGGCTGTGATCCTCTACTGCGCTGCCGGAGGGCGCGCGGCGCTGGCAGGGAAGCTCCTTAGGGATATGGGCTATGACGAGGTCTATAACCTTGGCGGCCTGGCGGATTGGGTCAATGGCGGCGGCGACACCGAGTCCGCCTGAAGGCGCAGGTTATGCGTTCAGGAACGCCCGGACGGCGGCCTCAAATTCACGGGGCTTTTCGGCATGCAGCCAATGCCCGGCCCCGGGGATTTTGGCAAAACGCGCGGCGGGAAACAGAGTTTTGATCTTGTCGCGGTGTTCGGGCAGAACATAATCGGAATTGGCCCCGGCCAGAAACAGCGCTGGGCCGTCCCACTGGGCGTCCACCTCAGGGAACCCCATGATCTTGGGCATCTCGGACGCTAGGGCATCAAGGTTCAAAAGCCAGCGTTTCCCCTCGATATCCAGCGATTGGGTAAAGAAGCTCTGCAACGCCGGATCAACCCCTTGCTCTGCCAGCTGCTCCGCCGCGTCCGACCGGCGCGTAACCCGCGAGAAATCGACTGCGCGCATCGCCTCGATGAACTGGATCTGGCTATGGCTGTAGGTCACCGGCGCAATATCAGCGACCACCAGTTTGCGGACCAGACCTCCATGCTGCAAAGCCAGCATCATGGCCGCCTTGCCCCCCATCGAATGCCCCACCACATCGGCTGATCGACCAAGGCTATCGATCACTTCCGCCAGATCGGACGCGAGATCGGGATAGTCGTGCTGGTCGCTCCACAGGCTCTGCGAGTGGTTGCGCATGTCGACAGCAATCACCTGCCGCTCGTCGGAAAGACGCCGCGCGATGACGCCCCAGTTGCGGGCCGAGCCATAAAGCCCGTGTGCAATCAACAGAGGAGGGGTGTCCGTCGGGTCGCCATGGATGATCGTATTCAGCATAGTCTTGTGATACGCGCGACTGCACCGAACAACCAGCCCCATTGTCGCCCCAGTGCAGGGCGGTTAAGTTGTCCCGTCAGGAGGCGCAGATGACCCAGGAAACAGATATCCAGACCCAGATCGCGCAGACCATTCAGTTGCTGCGCAAGAAACTGGGGGTCAAGGACAAGACGCTGATCGCCTCGGTCCGCCGCGCCAAGCGGCGTTTGCCACGCAAAGTCTACAAGCAGGCCATGGTGTTGGCGCAGGCCGAGCAGATGGCAGAACATCCGAAACTGCGTCTGGTTCTGGACGGGCCGAAGCTTGAGAAAGCCTCGGATGAAGTGCAGAGCCATCTGAACGCTATCAATTTGGCGGACCGTCGATTGGGTTGGTTTCTGAGCTTTCTTGGCTCGGTCGCGTTGGGCCTGATCGCTTTGGCGGCATTGGCGATGATTGTGCTGCGCTGGCGCGGGTACATCTGACCAAAACGATATTGCAAATAAAAACGGCGCCATTTTTCTGGCGCCGTTTTCTTTTTCGGTTTCCGGTAAGAATTACAGGTTCGGATAGATCGGGAAGCGGGCGCAGAGGTCTGCGACTTCGGCTTTGACCTTGGCTTCGACCTCGGCATTGCCGTCTTCGCCATTGGCGGCGAGACCGTCGAC